>JAQCBH010000012.1 GCA_027621365.1 Bacteroidota bacterium
GACAATGGTCATTCTTCCAATGCCTGCTCTGGCAATGAATTCAGCAGCAAAACTGCCTACACCACCCAAGCCTACAATCAATACATGAGATTGATTCAATCGCAGCAATTGTTCCCGACCAATCAAAAGTTCGGTGCGTTCGAGCCATGTCAAATCTATGTCCATAACGATAGCACAAAGATAGCGGGCCCTTATCTTTGGTTCGATGGTAAAAAAACTCCCCTGTCTATCCCTTCTTGCCTTGATTAGTTCTGCAGTCATGGGGCAAAATGCATCCATGAAGCATTCGGTCTTTTCGCCTTCTACGGCTGTGTTGATGGATTCAGAATTGGCTTCCAAGATGCTTGTTTTGGTAGACGGAAAGATTTTGGCCTTGGCTTGGGTGGCCGATGATTTTCAGGCTCCAGAAGGGGTTGAAATAGAGCGGGAATTCCAGTGGAGCATTGGGCGAGGGGTTACGCTTTCTATCCAGCCAAGTGCACTGACTACTTTGGTCCAGCATCCCAAGCTTAAATATATTGATGCTGCCTCGCGCATCAATAGCCCAAGGCCCTTGAACGATACTTCTCGTATTTTGTCAGATGTTGACCGGGCTCACCAGGGCTTGCAAAATGCGTTGCCTCAAGATTACACGGGGAAAGGGGTCTTGGTAGGAATTGTCGACATCGGTTTTCAAACCGATCATCCCACCTTTTACAACGAAGACGGAACCCGTTACCGCGTCTGTCGATTCTGGAACCAGTCAGTGGCAGGAACTCCTCCCCAAGGATATTTCTATGGAGCGGAGTTCAAAGATTCAGTGTCGATTGTGAAGAATATTGACCCCTGGCATTCACACGGTACACACGTGGCAGGAATCGCGGCGGGTTCTGGCTTCAAATCTCCCAACAACCGATACAGAGGCATGGCTCCTGAAGCCGATATCGCCTTTGTGAACATTGCCTATAAAAACGACACCTTGGACGGGAGTGCATTGGGTGATTATTTGGTTGCCAATCCCACCATTATTGATGCTTATGAGTATTTGTTCAAGCTCGGTGTGGAACGCAACCAGCCGGTGGTGACCAACTTGAGTTGGGGCATGCACACAGGCCCACACGACGGTACCTCGTTGTTTGATTTGAGTGTGGAGAGTTTGTCCAACCCTGGGCATGTCATGGTCGGGGCTGCTGGAAACGATGCCAACAATGCCATGCACGTGGGATGGGAGGGCAAAACCATGCAAGATACATTTTACTCTATCGCTATTGACCGATCAAGAAACTACTACCGCCATGAGAATGTGTACGTCGACATTTGGGGACAGCGAATGAACATGGATCTATCGGTTCAAGTGGCCTTGGTAGACACATTTGGCAATGAACTTCTCAAATCAGAATGGAACCAGGTCGGTGATTGCTTGAATTGCGGCCTCCAGGCGCAGACCTTGGTTTCAGGTACCGATACGCTTTGGTTGCGGTATATGGAGCAATACAATTCGGTTACCAAAAAACCCAACATATGGCTGATGGCCGAGAGCAACAACGCCAAGCGTCAATACATTCGCCTTGGTTTCGTTGGGCCCACCGTACATGCCTGGAACAGTGGTCAGACCTACCGCTGGACTTCGGGTGGTTTTATAAATGGGCACAAAGGCACCTCTTTCGGGTCTCAATACCAAAAAGGCACGCGCAGCTTTACGGTAGGCGAAAATGGAGGTTCGGGCCGTCAAACACTGAGTATTGGAGCCTATACAGCTCGAAACGAATGGACATCAGCCTACAACGGATACAAATCCCAACCGTGGCTCAAAGTAGGAGAGATCGCCAGTTTCTCTTCCAATGGTCCCATGCCGATTTCCGTCAATGACTTGAGTGGCCAACACCGAATGAAGCCTGATTTCGCAGCTCCAGGCCAAAACATTGCTTCAGCGTTACACCGCATGCAAGTGCCGGGCTGGTTGAAAGACCCCATAGTTTCACTTGACAGTTGGAACGGGCAGCCCGTGTATTACGTGTTGTTTTCGGGAACTTCGATGGCTGCACCCCATGCCGCGGGTATTGTGGCTTTGTATCTGCAGGCCAATCCCAAATTAACGGCTGATGACATTCGAATGGTTTTGAGAATGAGTGTCTTGCGGGATTCTTTTACCGGTCCAGATTCCAATTATGTATACGGATTGGGCAAGATTCAGGCCTACAATGGCTTGAAAACTGTGGCTCAATTGGCAGGATGGGTAGAAGACTTCGAATCACCTGACTACCGAGCCTATGCCGATGCTCAAGGGTATTTGAGGTTGACAGGCCCGGTGGGTCCTTGTGCCCTTAGAATGTTCAACACGGCTGGCACACAAGTCCTGCATCTTCCCACATTCAAAACAGATTCACAGGTGTCACTGCGGTTCCTGCCCTCGGGTCTTTATCCCATGGAAATAAGCGATGCCCAAGGGGTGCACCGATTTTGGATGCTCTGGGAATCTGACTATTGATTCTTGAAATCCAGGTAAGACTGGATGTGGCGCTCTTTTTTGCTGTCGTAGATGTCACCAATCGTGACCATTACGCCTGTTTCCTCTACATAGCCAAAGTGGTTGTTGATGGCCGTTCCAAAGGTTTTCATGGTAGGACTTAGGTTCATGTAGCTGCTGAACAAGGGAGGGATGTTCTCGCCCAAGGCACGAACAGACTGGCTCAACACCTTAAAGGCTGATTTGTAATCCATGCCTTCGATTTCTGAGAAAAAGGCTTCACTTTCGCTTTCCGGCAACAAGGGATCGAAGGGCCTTACTAGGATTTCTTCATCGGGGAAGAACCGATGCATAAAAGCCAAAATCATGTCACGGGCTTCTTTATTGAAGTCGCTGTACATGGTAATTTTGCCAAAAAAGTACCGAATGTCTGGATAGTCTACCACCAGGGCACCCAAACCATCCCACAAATTGTCCAAAGAGAATAGACCCTGCTTGTTTTCCGCACTCGGTTGAAATTTGGGCTGTACAAAAGAACGACCCAATTCGATGGTATAGGGGAAGTAATGAGATTTTAGCCGGTCGCTGAACTCAAGAATTTCAGCTGTAGACAGATGGTATTCTCCATCTTGGTCGCAGTTTTGAGCGCAGAGAGCAAACCGATAGGCTCCTACAATCTCTTCCTGTTCTGGATTCCAGACGACAATTTGGTTGTAAGCGTAGGGGCCCTGGTCAAATTCATCTAGGTCACAGGCTTTTCCCGTGCCACCTCCAGCCGCTCGAAAACTCCATTCACGTAGACGGCCAATTTCCAATAGGAGATTGGGTTTTTCATTTCCATTGAAGATGTAGATCTCGTTTTGCAGATAGTTCGTAGGACGCACGAAAATATCCCGAGTCAATTCAGCTTTTAGGACACTGCGGTCAATGGGCTGTATCAAATCTTCAAACTGCATGCTCAAATCTAAGCTTCTGGCTTTACAATGGATCAGGCTGAAAATGGTGTATTATCCCCCTTTCGAAGGGTGTATACATAATCGCGCACCTTATCAGCCCACTGCTGATCACTGTGACGATGGTCCAACTGTTCTGGGAGAATGGCTGGACCGAAGTGAATGTGAATGGTTTTCCCTTTTTGCTTGGTCATTTCGTCTGGCAAGGTGAACATCTCCAAATTGGCTTTGATGCCCAAGCGTTTTCTCCATACCGCTAGTCGATAGAAACGGGGAGAGTTTCGCCCTTCAATGAAGCAAGGAACGATGGGCTTGTTGTACTGCTTGGATTTGCTGACAAAGGCTTTGGTCCACTGAATGTCCTGGATTTTTCCATCGACCACGCGAGATACATAGCCCGAAGGGAATAGGGCCATCACTTGAGGCTTGGCATATTCTCCTTCGATTTCTTTCAACTGCTGCCGAGCGCTTTGGCCAAACTTGTTCACGCCAATGAAATGGTCTCTCATCGGTTCGACCGCTAGTAACAAATCATTGACGATGATCTTGGAATCGCTTCGCTTTCTGCCGATGGCTGCAATGAGTGCAAGTCCGTCTAAGCCCCCCAGCGGATGATTGGCAGCCACAATACAGGGCTCTTCCATTGGGATGTGGTCCAATCCGCTGACTTCTAAGCCGGTGCCCAGATAATCCAACGAAAATTGAGAGAATTCCAATCCAGTCATGGTACGTCCTTGAACCAATATGTCGTTCAATTCGCGTTCATGAATGAATCCAGCCAACCAATTCCAGACAAACCGAGGCACCCATTTCAACAGATTTGGGTTTTTACTCGCTGCCGAGGCCTTGATGTCAATGAGATTCATGCACTCAATTCAAAATGGCCGCTTGGGTTGCGTCCAAAATTCGGAAGGCTTCCTCACTCGTCGCTGCCTCGCTATACACCCTCAATACGGGCTCTGTACCGCTTGGACGAATCATGACCCAAGCACCCGTATTCAATCGGAATTTGAAACCATCTGTGTCTTCCATTTGGGTGATTTTATAGTCTCCAAATGAATCATAGTGGTTTGATTTGCAATTCTCTATGATGGATAGTTTCAAGTCATTGTTGATATGAAGGTCGTAGCGTTCTACCGCAAAGGAGCCGACTTTGGCATAGACATCCTGAATGAGCTGGGAAACCGTTTTGCCGGTTTTTGCACAGTATTCCATGAGGACCAGACCCATCCATACGCCATCGCGCTCCGGGATGTGACCTTTGATGGCAATGCCACCGCTTTCTTCGGCTCCGATGAGCACATCGTCTTCCACCATGTGTTCACAGATGTATTTGAATCCAATCTTGGTGGTGATGGTTTCCAATCCTTTGAGATCAGCCAAGGCCTGAACTTTATCACTGACAGAAAAACTCTTGACTACTTTTCCTGTGTATCCCTTGTAATCGGTGAGGTATTCAATCAACAACAAAATCAAATGGTGGGAATCTACAAAGGTTCCATGCTCGTCAAAAAATCCGATTCGATCGGCATCTCCGTCGGTGGCTAAACCGCAGGTCAATTCTGGGGTATTGGCAATCAAATCGCTCAATTCAGGCAGGTTCTTGGCAATGGGTTCTGGGGCTCTTCCCATGAAACTTGGGTTGTAGTCAGCATGCAGAAATTGGGTCTTGGGTAGCATTTTTCTCACCGCCGCTTGACCCGCTCCATACATTGCATCGTAAGCCAATTGAGGGGCATTCTTCTGAAGCAGATCCATGTCAAACTGATACTGGCAATGCTCGATGTACATGGATTCAAAATCCACATATTCAACCATTCCCTGGTCCAAATACGCTTGCAAACTATGGGGCACAAGAACTGCAGAATCGGGTATAAGATCTTCGATTTTGCTAACCTCAGCGGGGGAGGCAGGGCCTCCGTAATGGGCTTTGATTTTGAATCCGTTGTAAGAGGGAGGGTTGTGACTTGCCGTTAGAATGATGCCGGCTCCAGCCTTCATTTTGAAGGCAGCCAGCGAAATCATCGGTGTGCTCACAAACGATGGAGATAAACTCACCTTGATTCCTTCTGAAGCCAACACACAGGCGGTTTCTTCGGCGAATAACTGGCCCCCAAAACGGCAGTCATAACCTAACACACAGTGCTTTTCCAAGGGTTCGGATTGTAGCCATTTCGCCGTGGCCCATGCCACGCGATTGACGTTGTTTACAGTGAAAGTATCGGCGATAATGGCTCGCCAGCCGTCTGTTCCAAATTTGATCGTATCCATCTCTTCTTTTGTTTATCCGTTAAAGGCGTTTTCGCCGGTAATTTCCATTCCTAATATGAGCAGGTGTATGTCATGGGTGCCTTCATAGGTTACCACCGATTCAAGATTCATCATGTGACGCATGATCGGGAATTCACCTGTAATGCCCATGCCGCCCAACATTTGACGAGCTTCGCGTGCCACATTCAACGCAATTTCTACATTGTTGCGTTTGGCCATTGAAATCTGAGCGGGTGTGGCTTTGCCCTTGTCCATGAGCTGTCCAAGTCTCCAAACAAGCAGTTGAGCTTTGGTGATTTCCGTCAGCATCTCGCTCAATTTCTTTTGCTGCAATTGGAAAGCGCCAATAGGTTTGCCAAATTGCTGACGTTCAGCGGCATAGCGCTTGGCAGTATCGTAACAATCCATGGCGGCACCCAATGCGCCCCAGGCAATGCCGTAACGAGCCGAATTCAAGCAGGTGAGGGGTCCTTTCAGACCCTTGACACCTGGAAGCAGATTCTCTTTGGGTACCCTCACATTCTGAAACACCAGTTCTCCAGTTGCGCTAGCGCGCAGCGACCATTTGTTATGGGTTTCAGGAGTGGAAAATCCTTCCATTCCGCGTTCCACGATCAAGCCGTGAACCACGCCTTCTTCGTTTTTGGCCCAAACGACGGCCACATCGGCAAAAGGAGCGTTGCTGATCCACATTTTCGCTCCGTTCAGCAGATAATGATCGCCTTGATCACTGAAATGGGTGGTCATTCCCGCCGGATTCGAACCATGGTCAGGCTCGGTCAAACCAAAACAGCCCAACCATTCGCCACTGGCCAATTTGGGGAGGTATTTCTTTCGTTGCTCTTCTGAACCGAATTTGTAAATCGGATACATCACCAATGATCCCTGCACGGAGGCGGTGCTGCGAATGCCGCTGTCGCAGCGCTCCAATTCTTGCATGATGATACCGTAGGTAGTATAGTCCATGCCACCACATCCGTATTCGGCAGGCAATTGAGGGCCAAAAGCTCCCACTGCGCCCAATTCAGACACGATGTGTCGAGGAAACTCGCTCAATTGGGCGTAATGCTCAATGATGGGGCTCAGGTCTTTTTTTACCCAATCTCGTACCGATTGGCGAATCAGAATTTGTTCTTCACTGAGCAAATCATCGATTCCATAAAAGTCTGGAGCTTGGTAGCGGTCTTTGCCGCGTCCTGCTTCATATAGGGCATTCAAATCGGTCGTTTTCATGAGCGTATAACACAAATGTAAGGTCCTGCCTATTTTTGCCCTAGGCTAATTATCCATCGTCTGTTAATTCAAGTAAACATATCGAAGCTTCAAGTATTGGCCCCCATCGGGGTTCATGCGCTTGAACGCAAGGCGGGTACGCTGTTGAGTCTATCACTGTCGGTTACGTTGAACAGGGATCCGAGTCAAGCTTGGGCGTTGGAAAACAGCGTAGACTATGCGGAATTAGTCGCGTTGATTCAAAAAATGTCCCAAACCGAATATCTGTTGTTGGAAGAGTTGGGTCAGGGAATTTTGGAAGCTATTGGTGATCGCTACTCAGAAGTGGAGTCGGCCAGAATTTGCATAGCCAAACCTCATATTCTCATTGCGGGAGCCAAACTGGAATCTTGCTCAGTTGAATTAAGCCGAGTTTTTCGTCATTAAACGGTTAATCAACGGCTCGTTAGGCCTTGATGTCCTACCTTTGTTTTATGGTGAAAATCTGGCCATTCGTTTTCCGAATTTCCTTGCTTCTGCTCGTGGTTCTTCCAACGGGTTTAAGGGCTCAAATTGGCTTGTACGGTTGGGTATACAACGAGCGAACCTTGGAGACCATTCCGGGGGCCATCGCCATTGATTCCGCTACCCACGAATACACCGAAGCTACGCAACAAGGTTTTTATCAGCTGGCTACTCGTAAAGGATTGAGAACCTTTGTCTTTGTTGCCAGCGGTTTCAAGCCTCTACGGGTGGAATTGGACATTGATAATCCCAAGAGTTACAATGTGTTTTTAACCCCGACTCCTCGAGGTAAATCAGATTCCTCAGCCCAGTACTTGAGTTTGTACGATGCTCAAGTGAGTTCCTATAAGCCCTTGAAAAGACAAGTGACCGATGCGCCCACTTTATTGAGTTTAACCGACCCCATCAAATACCTTCAATTCCTGCCCGGGGTTTCAGGTGGCTTAGAGGGTCTGAGTGGGATGTATGTAAGAGGGTCCAATGCTGATCAGAATTTGTTTTTGATGAATGGCCTACCCATCTATGGAAATGGCCATGTTTGGGGCCTGCTGTCCAACTACAACCCCGAAATCAACAAAAGCGTAGTGCTGTACAGGGGAGTGGCGCCTGCTCGATTTGGAGGCCGCGCTGGCGGTGCCGTAATGGACGTTACCACTCAAGGCGGATCGGCTGAGAAAACGAGTGGCTCTCTTCAAGTGGACCCGCTTTCGTTCAACTTGTCGATTGAAACACCGATGGATCTCAGTGGCCGAACCACCATGGCCATGAGCATTCGCCGCAGTTATTTGGATTGGCTGTTTGATTTTAATTCTTCAGACGGAAGTTCTTCGACGGTGGTCAATATGCATGATTTCAATGTCAAAATTGATCACAAACAAGACCAATACACGCAATGGTCTTTTTGGTTGTACAATGGCCGAGACAAATACCAGATTCGCCAATTTGCTCAAACTTCTGATTCAGCGGGAGCACCTATTGACGCATCCATCCTTTTGGGTGTGACCTGGCAAAATACCCTAGCAGGGGTTTCCTGTTCCCACATCTTCAATTATCGGCACTTTGCAACCTTTTCTGCAGGTATGTCGAGGTACCGGTTCTATAGCCCCATCGATATTCGAACGGTCTATGATTCCGGTTCGATCAATCAGCAAGTTTCACACTTGTCTTTTTCCACCGAGCACGCCATCACTGATTTTCAAGCCCAAGCCGACTTTAGTTACTTGTTGGACAACAATAGCCGAATTCGATACGGGACCCAGTGGGTGGCTCACAACATGAAGCCCGGCCTTGAGTATTTGGGCATTCAATCGAATGGAAATCCATTCAGAGATACCCTTTACGGTATGGAAAATGCGCAAGTTCCCGTAGAAATTTCTAATTATGGAGAATGGGAATTGCACCCTAATGTTGGATTGTCCATCAATATGGGTCTACGTTCATGGACGTATATTTCTGGTACGAATTTCTTCACCCGCTTGGAGCCTAGGTTCTTGCTTTCTCAGATGATGGAGGGGCAGAAAAGATTCCAATTGGCGGCCGGGGTATCCAACCAAGGCATCCACCAATTGTCGAGCATGGTCGGTATTTTGCCCAGAGACATGTGGTTTCCTACATCGGGAAATTTCACCCCTCAAAAAACCTTGCAAGCCAGCGTAGGATACCGTCAACCCTTGGGTTCCCGATTCGAGATGAGCGCCGAAGGGTTTTGGAAAAAGTTTTACGGGATTACCGATCTCACCGGAGCTGCCAATGATGTGCTCAAGCCCAATTTCTGGGACGAAGCCATTGTTCAAGGCGAAGGATCTGCCCGTGGCTTTGAATTCTTGATTGCCAAGAACTCGGGTAAAGTGACGGGTCTTGCTTCCTATACCTTTAGCCGTTCGGAGCGCACGTATCCAGCCGTGAATGAAGGCAATCCCTATCCCTTTCGATGGGATAGGCCTCACAAGGCCAGTGCGCAGTTGACTTGGTACATTGCGCCCACTTTCCGAGTCAATGCTTCTGGGGTATTCATGAGTGGCAACTTGGCCACGGTTCCCTCTAGTCGCTACGTTACGACCGATGGTAGTTTGGTTTACGATTACAGCCAAAAGAACAATTACCGATTGCCCGCCTACAAACGAGTAGATCTTGGCTTTACCAAAGCCATACATCCTGAAATTCCTAGAGGGTACAACGAGTACTATGGCATTCAGGTATACAACATCATGGGATGGGTGAACCCTATGTTTACCAATCTCTCATTTGAGAACGGTGAGGTAAAGCTCATTGGAATCCACCTGTTTACGTTTGTTCCATCGGCCTTTTATAGAATTGAATTTTGATGAATCCTTCGAAAATTATACTGAGTCTTTTCGCCTGCGCAGCGCTTTCAGCCTGTGAAACTGAATTGGATTCCTCCATGCTGACCTACAAACCTCGGTTGGTAATCAACAGTTTGATGACAACCGATCAAGCTGTTTGGGCTTCAGTGAATTCCAACATTCCTTTGGCTGATAGTTTGGGCCCAGCCCCGATAGAAAATGCCACGGTAATTCTCTTTGATCAAGTGGGAAACCAGTACCCCATGCCCTTCAATTTTGGTCAAGGTCGTTACGAGGCACCTATTCTTCCAAAACCTGGAGAACACTATGAAGTCGTGGCTAATTATGCCAATTTCCCTCAAGCTACGGGCAACACCACATTGCCTTCAACCGTAAAAATTGTGCCATCAACCTGGGTAGATAATACGGGGGTGGATGCTGATGGTTTCCCTACCGGAACCTTGTCTTTGAAAATTGTTGATGACAAGCAGGAGCGCAACTATTACAATATTTCCTTGTACCGATACGATGACTTCATTGCACAATGGTTCATCATTAGTCCCGATTTTCAAGACAAGGAGTTGGAATCGCAGTCCATTTCTACACCTGATGGAGGATTCGTCATCAGCGATGCCTTGTTCAATGGAGCCGTCAAGACCTTCAACTTTACTACTCCATTTGCATCAAAAGGTCAACAGTATAAGTACATGATCAGCGTTCAAAGCATGAATGAAGATTACTACTTGTACATTCAATCTTTGGATCAGTATACCCAACAATCCGGTTTGTTTACCGAGCCTGTTTCCGTCTTTTCTAACATTGAAGGGGGCTTAGGGATATGCGCTGGAGCATCTGTTTTGAAAGATACCATTCGATAAAACTCGGTGACTAAGCAAAAAGAATACATTCGGATTTCCAATGCCAAAGAGCACAACCTCAAAGGGATTGATGCAGAGTTTGAGTTGGGTTCCTTTACCGTAGTTACTGGAGTTTCTGGGTCGGGAAAGTCTTCGTTGGTTTTTGATACCCTGTTTGCCGAAGGCCAAAGACGCTATGTAGAGAGCCTAAGTGCATATGCTCGTCAGTTTTTGGGCAGGATGAAGAAGCCAGCAGTTGATTCTATAGAAGGATTATGCCCCGCTATTGCCATTGAACAAAAGGTCAATACGCGTAATCCTCGTAGTACAGTTGCTACTTCAACGGAGATTTACGATTATTTGAAACTGTTGTTCAGCCGTGTAGGAAAAACGATTTCTCCGGTTTCGGGTCGCCAAGTCAAGCAAGATTCACCTCAAGATGTGGTCGATGCAGCTTTGGCCGATTTCAGTGGCAAACGAATATGGATAGGTGCGCCCTTGACCGAGGGTCAATACAAACCTGAAGACTGGGCTCTTATGCAACAAAAAGGATTCAATCGAGTGGCCTGGGAATTGAACGATTACCCATTGGCTGACTTGATTGAATCAAAACAGCACTACGAGGGTAGCCCCCTGTTGATTGTGGATCGATTGCGCATTGATGTCGAAGACAGTGAGGTCGAAAGCCGCTTGTTTGATGCCATAGAAACCGCATTTTGGGAGGGAAATGGAAACTGCTCTCTGGTGGACCTAGATTCTAAGAAAACCTTGGAATTCAACAATCGATTTGAATTGGATGGAATGACGTTTGAGACTCCCTCTCAAGATTTTCTTTCCTTCAACAATCCGTATGGAGCTTGCCGAACATGCGAAGGATTTGGTTCGGTGTTAGGAATTGATAAAGAATTGGTGGTTCCCGATCCTTCGTTGAGCGTTCACGAAGGAGCGGTGGCCCCTTGGAAAGGGGAGACACTGGGCCTTTGGAAAAATGAATTCATTCGAGCTGCCCTGAAATTGGACTTTCCCATTCACAGGCCTTACCGCGAATTGACCAAGTCTGAATTGGACTTGCTGTGGAACGGGGGCAAAGGGGTAGAAGGTATTCGTCAATTTTTCAGCTATTTAGAAGAAAAGTCCTACAAGATTCAATACCGAGTTTTAGCCGCACGCTACAGAGGTAAAACAACCTGCCACGATTGCAAAGGGACCCGTTTACGCAAAGAGGCTTCTTGGGTGAAACTGCACAATACCGATGACCATTCTGATCAACCCGAGTGGATGAACTTGCCTGATTTGTTGTTGATGCAAATAGACGAAGCCTCCTCCTATTTTCAACAGGCAAAATTGTCGGCTCAGGATACGCAGGTAGCCGAAAGAATTTGGACGGAAATCCAGTCCAGGTTGCTGTTTTTGCAAAATGTGGGCTTGGGCTATTTGACCCTCAACCGTTTGAGCAATACCCTGAGTGGAGGAGAGAGCCAACGAATCAATTTGGCCACTTCCTTGGGGTCCAATTTGACAGGTTCCTTGTATGTGTTGGATGAGCCCTCTATCGGCCTGCACAGTCGAGATACCGAACGACTGATCGGTGTGTTGAAGTCTCTGCAACAGGAAGGGAATACCGTTGTCGTGGTGGAGCACGATGAAGATGTTATGGCCAATGCCGACAATATCTTGGACATTGGCCCATTGGCTGGATTAGGCGGAGGACATTTGGTCTTTTCGGGAGATCTTCAGCAAATCAGAAAGGATTCCCAAAGCCTGACGGGTCAATACCTCAATGGTACAGAGTGTATCGGAGTACCAGAAAAAAGGCGCCCCATGATTCAAAAAATCAGTTTGGAAGGTGCCCGAGCCAACAACCTCAAAGATGTATCCATTGAGGTTCCTTTGGAGGCTCTGACTGTAGTGACGGGTGTGTCCGGTAGCGGTAAAACGAGCCTCATTAAAGGAGTGCTGTTTCCGGCCATATCTCGGCATTTGGGCCAGTTTTCGGGCACCAAGCAGGGGAAATTCAAATCGCTAGGTGGTGATATACATTTGATCAAAGCTGTGGAGTTGGTGGATCAGAATCCCATTGGGAAAAGCAGTCGATCAAACCCAGTTACCTACGTAAAGGCTTTTGATGAAATCAGAGAATTGTTCGCTTCACAACCATTGGCTCATTTCCAGGGCTTCAAACCCTCGCATTTTTCATTCAATGTAGATGGAGGTCGCTGCGATTCCTGTAGCGGTGAGGGAGAAAGCGTGATTGAAATGCAATTCATGGCTGATATCAAGCTTCCATGCGAGGCTTGTGGAGGCATGCGATACAAGAAAGATGTATTGGAAGTGACCTTCAAGGACAAAAACATTTTTGATGTATTGGAAATGACGGTAGAAGAGGCGTTGACGTTCTTTCAAGATCACAAAGGCATTCATGAGCGACTGCAGCCCTTGGCCGATGTGGGCTTGGGTTATGTGAAGTTGGGTCAAGGAAGCAATACCTTGAGTGGGGGTGAGGCTCAACGTGTCAAGTTGGCCTTCTACTTGAGCAAGGCTAGTCCACATAAAGAAGGTGGAACCCTTTTTGTTTTTGATGAACCCACAACCGGCCTTCATTTTCATGACATCAAAAAACTCCTAACATCTTTGCAAGCCTTGATCAAGCGCGGCCATACGGTTTTGTGCATTGAGCACAATTTGGATGTGGCCAAATGCGCCGATTGGATCATCGATTTAGGGCCTGAGGCTGGAGAAGAAGGCGGAAATTTGGTTTTTCAAGGAACCCCTGAAGGTTTGGCAGACGTGAAAGAGAGCGTAACCGCACCCTACTTGAAAGCCAAGTTGAACACGGCTAATTGAGGTTGCTCTGCGCGCTGAAACTTGTCGTTGAAATCCATTTATCGCTCGTTTAGACGCTTTTCAATAGTGGCGGTTAAACGTTACTTTTGTGATTCTCATTATGATGAAAAAATCTGCACTAGTATGGGGCTTTGTTTTGGGATTGATTTCTCAAGTTTCGGCCCAAGCTACCTTGGTGGAAAAAGTCGAAGCCCAGCCAGGTTCGATGGTGGTTCCCTATGAAATGTATACCCTGCCCAATGGGTTGACTTTGATTGTCAGTGAAGATCACAGCGATCCCGTGGCGCACATCAATGTTACTTATCACGTGGGTTCTGCCCGTGAAATTCCCGGTAAATCAGGTTTTGCTCACTTCTTCGAGCACATGTTGTTTCAAGGCTCTCAGCACGTAGCCGATGAAGAACATTTCAAAATCATCAAAGAATACGGTGGAGATGTCAATGGCAATACCACTCGTGACCGTACGGTTTACATTGAAACCTTCCCTAGCAACTTTACCGAAACCGCTTTGTGGATGGAAGCTGACCGCATGGGTTGCTTCTTGGAGGCTTACACCAACGAGAAATTCGAAATTCAACGCAGTACAGTAAAGAACGAGAAAGATCAGCGATACAACGTTCCTTATGGCTTCTTGATGGAAGTGAAAGACCAGGAGTTGTACCCTTCAGACCATCCTTACAGCTGGTCGACCATTGGTTTCGTCGATGATTTGGATCGTGCCGATAGCAATGACCTTCGCAATTTCTTTTTGCGCTGGTATGGCCCAAACAACGCTTGTGTCATCGTTTCAGGTGATGTGAATGCCGCTGAGGTTGTGGCTTGGACGGAAAAGTATTTTGGTAGCATTCAGGCTGGTCCTGAGGTGCGCAAGCAGCGCGTTCGCCCTGTGGTGTTGAAAGAAAACAAGATTGCTTCTTACTCTGACCCCAATGCCAACTTGCCTTTGATTTATACCACTTTTGTGGGTGCTCCTGTTATGAGCAGTGACGAAGCTGCATTGGATATGTTGTCTTACTTGTGGGGCAATACCCGCAACTCACCCTTGTACCAGCGTTTTGTTGACAAGGAATGGGCGATCCAAGTAGGGGCTAACAACAATCCGTTGAGCGCCATCAACCACGAATTGGCAGGCGAATTTTCGTTCATCTTAGTGGGTTACCCCTGGAGCGATATCAACGGCTTGCGCAACATGATGGCGACCGCTATCGACTCTTTCGAATACGTGAACTTCAGCGACGAAGACTTGGAGCGCGCTAAAATCAATCTGCTCAGCAACTTATCCAGTGGATTGGAAGGAGCTAGTACCAAGGCTAATTACTTGAGCATGTTCTGGTACTTGGACGCTCGTGGCGCCGATGGCAAGCTGACCAACTTGGAGGCTGAGGCCGAGCGTATAAAATCGGTAACCCGTGAGGACATCATGCGTGTATACCGCCAATACATCAAGACCAAAAAGTCTTCGACCGTAGTCATTGAGCCTGCCCGTGCGGGTGCAGACGGCGAAAAGCCCAAATATCAGAGTTTCAACCCCAATGCCGACTACCGCAATCCTGTTGCCGAGGCTGAATACAAAGGTTTGCAGTACCGTCCTGTTCAGGACGATTTTGACCGCAGCGTTCGCCCTGAACCTTCAGCCGTGAAGGAAGTGGTCGTGCCTCAGGTTCAGAAAACTGTATTGAAAAATGGGTTGGAAGTGTGGACCTCTCCGTTTGATGAAACTCCACGCGTTTTCGTGCGCATGAGCATCGATGGTGGAGCCTTGTTGGAAGATGGCAAGACCATCCCTGCTGGAACCGCTGATATGCTTTCCATGGCTCTTCAAAACGGAACGGCCAAACGCACACCCGCTGAATTGGAGCAGGAGATGGAGCGATTGGGCGCCAGCATCAATATTGGCGCGGGAGCCACCTCTATGTACGTTACTTTGGGCTGTGAAAAGCAGAATTTGGAAGCAGCAGCTGCTTTGATGCGTGAAATGCTGTTTGAGCCTCGTTGGGATTCGGATGAATACAGCAAAGAGAAAAAGCGCGCCGTGGAGAGCGCCAATTCTGATTTGTTGAACCGCGGTACGGGTGCTTCAAACGCCTGGTCTCGTTTAACACAAGGTGACAATTCCTTGGGTACCTATGTGGGTGCGAGCCAATACGAAAAGGTTCAATTGAGCCACTGCCAAACCTATTGGGAAAAGTACTTCTCGCCTTCAGTGAGCAAGTTGGTTGTCGTGGGTTCAGTGAACCAAGAAGAAGTTTTGCAATACTTCTCTTTCTTGAGCGACTGGAAAGGCAAAGCGGTCGAAATCCCTATGCCTGCAAACAACTACGATTTTCAAACTTCTCAAATCTTTGGAGTAGAATATGTCGATGCCAAACAATCTGACATCTACATAGGTTTCAAAACCCTGCCTTATGACGCCACAGGTGACTTCTACAAGGCTTCAGTCATGAACTTCGCTTTGGCCGGCAACTTCAATAGCCGCTTGAACTTGAAAATTCGGGAAGAGAAAGCTTGGACTTATGGCATTCGCGGCGGATTTAGCGCGGGTTACAAGGACTTGCCTGGAACCTACGTAATTTCAGCTGGTGTGAAGTCAGAAGCCACTGATTCAGCCATTGTAGAGATTTTGAACGTATTGGAAACTTACAAGACAGAAGGAATCACAGACGAGGAGTTTGCCTTCACTAAATCAGCTTTGATTGCGTCTGAAGCTCTGGATTACGAATCGCTTTTCCAAAAAGCTGGATTCATCTTGTCTATGGCCAATCGCGGATTGTCAGAAGATTATACGGCACAGCAGTTGGCTACCTTGCAGAGCATGACCAAAGAGGAATTCAATGCCTTGGCCAAGCAGTATTTGAATACCGACGAACTAATAATTGTCGTAGCCGGAGATATGCTTCGCTTGGAAGAGAAGTTGAACAATTTGGGATTTGGAACCGTTCAGCGTTTGAACAAAGATGGCAGCGGTAAGATCAAATTGCTCAAGGCAGGAACCACCGGTCATAAGAAGAATTACAATTAATCGCCTAGGCGAGATTTTAACGACAAAATGAAGAAGAGGGGTGTGATCCCCTCTTTTTTTGTCTTAAATGGCCTCTAATGGGCTTGAAATGTCTACAAATTGTGGGCAACCCTCACGCGTAGCGCGCGGGTTCGCGCGCGTGAAGTGTTAAATTGCTTCATTGATTGAATAGCATGGAAGAGAACAACGACAACAAGGAGTTTCAAGAGAAAATCATCCCGATAAACATTGAGGATGAAATGAAAACCGCGTACATCGATTATGCGATGTCCGTAATTGTATCTCGAGCATTGCCTGATGTGCGCGATGGTTTGAAGCCCGTTCACCGTCGAGTGCTCTACGGTATGGTGGAATTGGGCTTGGCCTCCAATCGTCCTTATAAAAAGTCGGCTCGTATTGTAGGAGAGGTGCTGGGTAAGTATCACCCTCACGGTGATAGCAGTGTATACGACACCATGGTTCGTATGGCTCAAGATTGGAGCTTGCGTTACCCCTTTGTAGACGGCCAGGGAAACTTTGGTTCCATTGACGGGGATCCGCCGGCGGCCATGCGTTACACGGAGGCTCGTTTGCGCAAGATTGCCGAAGAGATGATGGTCGACATCGATAAAGATACCGTCGACTTCCGTCCCAACTTTGACGAAAGCTTGAAAGAGCCTTCGGTGTTACCTGCGAAGATTCCCAGTTTGTTGGTGAACGGAGCGGCTGGTATTGCCGTGGGTATGGCGACCAATATGGCCCCCCACAACCTATCTGAGGTTTGCGAGGGTATCATCGCCTATATCGAGAACAATGAGATCACCATCGATGAATTGATGGAGCACGTCAAAGGCCCTGACTTTCCAACCGGAGGTATCATCTACGGGGTAGAGGGTATTCGTTCTGCTTTTGAAACCGGTAGAGGTCGTGTTGTCATGCGCGGTAAGGCCGAAATTGAGATTTCCAAGACAGGCAAAGAAATGATCGTGGTAACGGAAGTTCCCTATCAGGTTACGCCTTCTCAAATCATCATCAAGACCGTTGACTTGATCAACGAAAAGGTCATCGATGGTATATCGGCTGTTCGCGATGAAAGCGGCCGTCAAGGAATGCGAGTGGTCTTTGATTTGAAACGCGACGCCATTCCAAACATCGTACTGAATCAGTTGTACAAGTTTACCCCCTTGCAGAGCAGTTTCTCGGTAAACAACATTGCCTTGGTAGGCGGTCGTCCCATGATGCTGAATCTCAAGGATCAGATTCGTCATTTTGTCGACCATCGACACGAGATCGTTCAGCGCCGTACACAGTACTTGTTGGCCGAAGCCCGCAAGCGCATCCACATTTTGGAAGGTCTGCTGATCGCTCTAGACAACCTCGATGCTGTCATCGCATTGATTCGCGCCTCGAAAACCCCTGATGAAGCCCGTGATGGTTTGATGGGGCAGTTTGGTTTGAGCGAAATTCAATCAAAAGCGATTTTGGATATGCGTTTGCAACGTCTTACTGGCCTTGAGCGCGATAAAATCCGCGCTGAGCATGCTGAAGTATTGAAAGAAATCCTTTGCCTCGAAAGCATTTTGGCCTCTGAAGATTTGCGCATGCAGATCATCAAAGATGAGACCAACGAAATCAAAGAAAAGTACGGTGATAAGCGACGCACTGAAATTGAATTCAATGCTGAAGAGATCAACATTGAAGATTTGATTCCCAATGAAGAGGTGGTAGTGACCATTTCTCACATGGGATACATCAAGCGCACGCCTCTGGCTGAATACAAAGAGCAAAACCGCGGCGGAAAAGGCCTGAGAGGAGTGAAGCACCGAGACGATGATTTCGTTGAGCACTTGTTCATCGCTAGCACGCACAATTACCTGCTTTTGTTTACGGAACAAGGTCGTTGTTTCTGGTTGAAGGTGTACGAAATTCCCGAAGGAGCCAAGGCCACCAAGGGCAGACCCATCCAGAACTTGATCAACATCCCTTCAGACGACAAGATCAAGGCTTACATCAATGTACAAAACCTCAAAGACGAGGAATACATCAACAATACCTTTATCATCATGGTGACCAAACGCGGCACCGTGAAGAAAACGTCTTTGGAGGCTTATTCTCGTCCACGTTCCAATGGTATCAACGCCATTACCGTTCGCGATGGAGACGAACTTCTACAAGCTTGCTTGACCGACGGTGCCAGCGAAGTACTGATCGCCAAGCGCAAGGGCAAAGCCATTCGCTTCCCTGAGGCGAAGGTTCGCGCCATGGGCCGCACAGCGGCAGGTGTTCGCGGTGTAACCCTTGAAGACGACAACGACGAGGTTATCGGTATGGTTTGTGTCAATCCGGAGACTGACAATTCTACCATTTTGGTGGTTTCTGAACGCGGGTACGGAAAACGCACCAACTTGGACGACTACCGCATTACTGGACGTGGAGGAAAGGGCGTGAAAACCATTTCCATCACGGAGAAAACGGGTGATTTGGTGGGAATTTTGACCGTAAAAGACGAAGATGGACTGATGATCATTTGCCGAAGCGGAATGACCATTCGAACAGCTGTAGAGAACCTTCGCATCATGGGTCGAGCCACTCAAGGGGTTCGATTGATCAACATCAAAGACGGCGACAGCATTGCGGGCGTGACCCGTACTCCAAAGAGTGAGGATGAGGAAGAGCAAGATGGGGTAGAAGGTGTTGATGGTCAAGTAGTAGAGGGTCAAACTGATGGAACGGAATTCCAAGCGCCCGAGTCTGGCACGGATTTGGAGAGTAACGATGAAAACTAAGGCTATGAAAAAATCAATATGGATGATCGCCCTTTGCATGATGGGGGCACAATTGCAAGCTCAGGAACGCTCTATCAATAGCGCAGAATATTCATTGGCAAGCGGAACCGTCGATGAATTGATGCTGGCCAAAGAAGAGATAGACAAGGCGGCTGTGAATGAAAAGACGTACAACAGCGCTCGTATGTTCTTGATCAAATCAATGGTTTATAGCCGTTTGTTCGATTCAAAAGGAGACAGTCTCATAGCCCCCTTAGCCGAAAAAGCAGGTTTTATTTCAGGCGAGAGCATTTTGGCCTTCTACGAGAGTCCTGCTAAAAAGCGCTACGACGATTTAGAAAGCGCCGATATTGAAGTCAATCGCAGTTTTGCCGCCGTTTTCAACGAGTCTTCTTCTTTGTACAACAATGAAGATTATGACGGATTGACCGAATACTACGAGTTGTTGCTCAAGCTTTATAATCACTTGGATACGGCCATGATTGGCAATTTGGAGCGCAGCAAAATCACCAAGAAAACCATGCAGGAAACCTTGGCACAAGTTGCTTCATTGCATTCTTCCAATGAAAAAAGCATGAACATTTTGCAGGGCTTGGTCAACGATGGGGTAGTCACTCCTGTGGTTATAGAAACTCTGAGTCGAGTATATCAGAAAAATGGAGATACGGCCAAGGCAGAAGCCGCCATTCGCCAAGCATTAGAAGCGACCAACTACAACAACGCTATTTTCCAAATTTTGGTGAATATGTACGTGGCCCGTGGTATGGAAGATGCTTTGATGGAAGACGTAACGGCTCAAATCAATCGCAGTGTTGAGAATGGCAATCCTTCTCCAAATATGTATTACACCCGCGGGTATTTGATGCAAGAAGATGAGCGATACGATGAAGCCATCAGTGATTATCGCAAGGCCGTTGAGTTGGATCCTTTGCACTACGATGCGAACTTCAACTTGGGTGTGGCCTTAATGAAGTTCGAAAGCCGCAAATTGAACGATTTGTCTGGGGTTGAGCGAGATACCAAGCGCAAAGCTTTGTATGCCGAAGCCATTGAATTCCTCGAGGTTGCTCGTGACAACTACGATTACAGTGTAACCGACCAAGTCAATTTGTGCCGCGCCTTGATGCAATGCTACCAAGAAACTGACGACGACTCACGAGTTAGTTTTTACCTGGGACAGAGCCGTTTGTTGCAAGACGTCGAGATCTATACCGGTTCATCTGTGGTGTACCGCATCTTGACCGATAACAAGAAAATGAGCATCTCATATTTCAACAAATTGGGCAAACCCAGCAGTGTTGACTTGCCAAGTCCCAACAGCGGTTGGACGGAAACAGCTGATGGCTGGGAAAAACCCTTTGACTACGAAGATCGTTCTGGTGAGTTGATGCTGACCGCTCGTTTGATTGGAGAGGGAAGCCTGACCATTCAAATCATCGTAGATGGAAAAGTGGTAAGTGAAGCTGAAGCTAACGGTAACAAAGCCAAAACATACACACGCATTTAATAGAAGAAGCCCGGCCCAGTGCCGGGTTTCTTTAGCAATTTTGAATTAACATAATGTAAATTATATTACAATTTGGCAATGTTGCAAGAAACTGGCTGAATGAAACCAGATCGCTAGCTCTATTCTAACACATTACCTTCAATAGCACGGCCTACCATGACCCACTGGCGCCCTACGATTGTTCCCATTCCCAAGATTGTTCGTGACAAGCCGTGCCAGACAGATTTGAGTTTGCCTGGAATAAAAAGCCCGGGATTTGGCAAAATACCGGGCCTCAGTTCAAATCATTTGATTTTTTCAATTCTCAGCTCATTGCAAGACCCAAATGTCTTGGCTAATGATTTGGCCTAAGGCATTCAGCTGCTGAACGGTAAAGTTTCCTTTTGCTTCCAGCTCTAGGGCAAACTCGGTCCCTCTGCTATCGCTGTTCAATTCCAGTTGTCGAACTAGTTGCCCAGTAGCCAGGTCCCGTATGTGCAAATGAGCGGCTTGGCTATTTAACATAATATAAGAAAGTCCATTGCTGGGGTTCGGCTTGATTGTGCTAGTTGGAATGGATTCCTGAGATACACGCAAGGATTTGAACGCCATAAGATTGCTAGAGTCGCTTTGGCAGCCTGACTCGGCAAAAACACAGCGGTAATTTCCATTTTTTGTGATTTTGTGAATGCTGCCAGTACCTACTTGTGCCCCATTGCAGAACCAGGTGTAAGCTCCTGGTGTTCTCAGTGGTTCGGCATACAAGGTATCCCAACTCAAGCGAATGCTAAGATTGTCAAGGCCTTTGACTTCCTGATTGAAATCGATGCTATCTGAATAGACAGATGAAGCGATGCAACTTGTCTTACTTGACGTTACCGTGCAGCGGTACAAATGGCCTCTTTGAGCATTGTTGATGGAAAGAACACTCCCCTTTTCCCCATTTAGGTTGCTCCCGTTATCGCTCCATTGATAAGTCAAGGGAGAAGCACTTTTGTTTCCATTGGTTTCCATACTCAAGCTCAAAGCTGAAGAAATGCAAATGGGATTTTCAGAAGAAACTAGGCTTCCGTGCAAGCTGTCTTGCCATTCCACGCGAATCTTACTCGTTAAGAGAAAGCTGTCGTCTCCGGCTGAATTGCTGATGTCCAATCGAATCTGGTAAGTGCCTGCGCTGTCAAATAGAATGAACGGTTCAGGGCTGCTTGAATTTGTACCCGAAAGATACCGGAACCCTTTGTTTGGGCTTATAGAATAAGCATAGGTACTGGGATTGTTGATGGACAAGTCTTTGATGCTTATGCTTTTGCCGCTGCAAAGCTGGGTGTCAGATACAGAAAACTTGGCCACTGGAGAATCGAATCGCCAGGCATCACTGGTGAATACGCCACGTCCGTGAGAAACGGCCATAACCGTGTAATCAGATTCTCGCATTCTCAAAGCCATGGTACGAACAGCGCCCATTCCCGTATGTTGGGCTGTCCATACAGGTGATGCGGCAAAGATGTCGTTGCAAGTATAGATGCCCAATTCGGTGGCAATCATGGCTTGCTCTGGGTGTTTGGGGTTCATCAGAGCCGCCCAAACCGGCATGTCGGGCAAGTTCCCGTCTTTGGCGCTAAAACTTGTACCGCCATTGGTAGATAGGTAGACATTTTTAACCCCGTAATTGCTGAGAACCAACATCATGGTGTCGGACTGCTTGTGGCAGAATAATCCGCTGATATTGCCAGCGTTGATTCCCGAACCCACTTGAGTAAAGCTGGGATTTGTAGCCCAGAAATCGGTGGTTTTGTATAGGTTTCCTGCATCAGTGGCGATCCAAACTGTACTCTTGCTGCCCGAAGGGATATTGGCAAATGCTGAGGCTTGTTCGGAACCGCTAGAGAACGTCTTGGTTTCCAGAGCCCCAGGGCTCGTGTTGAGTTTGATTCTATATACAGAACCGTTGGCTTTGCACGTGATCAAACCGGGTCCCGCATCGTCCCAATGAGCGGGATTGATGAACTTGCCGTTGGTTCCATCTTGAATCAAATTCCCGTAGGAATTCCAAAAATTGGTCGTGTAGTAGTACTGATTTCGAATGTAAGAGACGACCATTTTGTTGTCATTGCTGGGGCTGATAAAGCAATAAGCCCCATCTCCCCCACTCAGTACCTGTTCATCAACCACTCCGGCAGAACCGAAATAGAGCGTGCCGTTGTCTTGGGCACCAGCCACCATGAGCTCTTTGTTTTTGGTTTGGCTGATGTCTCCCCAGTAAAACTGGGTCACAATGTATCCTTTGTTGCGCTCTGCAATGGCCGTAGAACTCGATGCGGATCCGCTCAGATTGTTGGTCAAGAACACACCTCCGTCTGTTCCGAAAATCATCGTATTGGAGGAGCCAATGCCGTAGATCAACGCATGAATATCGGCGTGAACGTATGAACAAGACAGCTGATTCATGCTGGAATTATTGGACCATTTGCTAATTTGGGTCCAAGAACTAGCGCCGTTCGTGCTGCGAAACACATTGACGGCACCAGCTACCAACGTATTGGAATCATTGGGGTCAACGGCCAATACTAGGTCGTACCAAGCTTGACCTCTGCTAAAGTCGGTGCTCGGGATGCTGTTGTCGGCATCGCTGGGTTCTGATTTGGTGGACCAAGTTGAACCGGCATCTCCGGTCCTTTTGACCGCATCGACTTTGCCTCCACTTTCAAACAATGCATAAACCACTCGAGGGCTATTGGGCGCGCAAGCGATGGCCACCCGTCCTTTGTTGGTATGGGTATGGGCCGTTGTAAAGCTCGTTCCATTGTCGGTATACAAAATTCGCCCACCCCCTTTGTCCGTGATTCCATATGCAGTATTTCTTGTTCCCACCCACAATCGATTGTCGGCGCCCAACTCCAGGTCAGCGGGAGCATATACTACGGTAGCCGATGGTATTTTGGGTAAGACTTGGCTCCAAGAATTCCCTCCATTGGTGCTGCGCTGCAGGCCCATGTAACTCAATCCGTGCCATGCTCCACCCACGTAATTCGCATCAACTGCGGCGTATACTACGCTCTGTCCATTCTCATTTCTGACAATGAGATCATTGATATAAAGGAAATTGGCACTTGAACTCAAGTGAGAGAAGGTCTTGCCTGCGTCGCTGCTTTTCCAGATGCCATAACCGCGAGAACTGCTCGGCGAGGAGCCCCAGCCCTCTCCTGTACCAACGTACATGATGGAACTATTGTTTGGGTCGAAAGCAATGCAGGTAACGGTTAAATTGCTCCAAAGACCGCTGTGGTGGGTCCAAGTAGCCGTGCTGCTTGTGATATCGTCAATGCTCCATAATCCACCAGTCACAGCTCCAGCCCAGACCTTTTTTCCTTTGGAGTCATTGGGGTCCCATACCAATGCGCGAGTACGGCCACCGACATTGTCAGGGCCACGGCTTACCCAGGGTGACTGAGCGCTCCCCGGTGAAATATAAATTTCATCGCCTTGCTGGGGCTCAGCCAAAATGGCTTCCATCAATCGCTCTGTCGGCGGGTATCCCAATTGGGGGTCACGAGTGCTGACGAACTCTTGGATCCAAAACCCCATCGGGGTTTCAGGAGTGGCCGGTAAGGATTCGCGAATCCATTGCCTTTCCAAGCGCTGTTCCAATCGGCGGGATTGACGGGCCAATTGATTATGAGAAATGGTTTTTTGGGCTTCAACTGCCCCAATAGTTAACGCTAAAGCGCCTAGTAATAAATTTTTCATCGTTTAATAGCAATGAATCAATCGACCCAAGATTTCCAGTAACTCGCATCTTCCGTATTCAATGCCTCTTGAGTGATTTTCAAGGGATAAAAAGGATCAATCATGACGGCCAATTCACCCGTCTCTTTTTTGCCTAAGCTCTTTTCAACTGTCCCCGGATGCGGCCCATGGGGAATGCCTTTGGGATGCAAAGAAATCATCCCTCTTTCGACATGTTTGCGGCTCATGAAATCTCCATCTACATAGTACAAAATTTCATCACTATCAATGTTGGAATGGTTATATGGAGCAGGAACGGCCTGCGGATGATAGTCATACAGACGAGGACAGAACGAACAAATGACATAATTGCGCCCTTCGAATGTTTGGTGCACAGGAGGCGGTTGGTGTATGCGACCCGTTATTGGCTCAAAGTTGTGAATGCTAAAGGCGTAGGGATACAGATAACCGTCCCAGCCAATGGCGTCAAAGGGATGCGTTGCGTAAGTATAAGGCCATATCAAACCTTGTTGCTTGATCAGTACTTTGAACTCTCCTACTTCATCGTGGGTCTCCAACTGCTCAGGCACGCGGATGTCTCTTTCGCAGTACGGAGAGTGTTCCAATAATTGACCGAAGCTATTCTGGTATCGCTTTGGAGGGTAGATGGGAGAAGGTGATTCCACCACCAATAAACGATTGTTTTCGTCGTTGAAGTGAATTTGGTAAATGGTTCCCCGAGGTATTACAAGGTAATCGCCATAGGAAAATGGCAATTGCCCATAAATGGTCTTCAATACCCCAGAACCTTCGTGAATAAACAACACCTCATCAGCATCAGAATTTTTGAAAAATTCATCGGTCATGCTCTTCCTGGGAGCTGCGACGCCAATGTGTACATCACTGTTGAACAATAGGACTTTACGGCTGTCTAAATAACGATCAGTTGCTTCGGTATTGAAGGTCAGAAAACTTCTGTGCTTCATGTTCTTTTCAATCGCTGCTTTCGGACTCACATCATAAGGCTCATCCACCTGTTTGACCAACGTTGGTGGATGGCAGTGGTAAATCAATGAATACAGACTGCTAAATCCTTCAGTGCTGACCAGCTCTTCGGCATACAGCTCGCCATTTGGCTTTCGGAATTGAGTGTGTCGTTTGGTAGGGATCTGGCCTATTCGATTGTAAAATGGCATAAAGCAAGGGTTAATGCACGAATTTAGCCCAAAATAGGGTAAATTGCATGGAGCTATCCTTGCGAATCCATGGCCACTTCGCTAAAAATATTGGCATTTTGTGCATGTATCTCCCTGCTATTTGCATCGTGTACTAAATCATATGACACACTAGTTGATGGGAATCGTCCACCAAATTATGGTAGCATTCCAACCTTAAAAGTTGACAATTACGTCAATCGTTTGTTTATCGATTTTTTGGGTAGAGAGGCCACCGAGCTGGAGAGAAATGATTGGGTATTTACCTTGAAAAGCAATGGTCTGGCCTACTCGACCCGGGATTCATTGATTCAAATTTTGCAGTGGGACAGCCTGTATCGCCCCGGAGATTCTTCCTACCGACACGCCTATAGCCAACGACTTTATGACGTCAGTAAGGCACGCTTTCTAGAGGGAGCTTCCGATCCTGATATAGGTCAAGCCATAGGGAGTCTTAGATTTGGAATAAAGGTTGCTCGCCTGGAAGGCGATTCTGTTCGCGTCTATGCCAATTTGGATGCTATCTCTAAGTACAGCGATGTGCTGATTAGTCGACAGCGCTATCGCTTGCAGGAAATTGGCTATTCAGAAATGGTGGCCTGCATGGTGAACAATCCGATTTACGACGGGATCAACATGAATTCCTTCAATTACGTGATTGCATCTTTTGACGATGTGCTAAGGCGCAATCCAACTCAAGATGAATTTACCAGAGCCTACCAAATCATTGAAAAGAATGAGCCTCAAGAAATTTTCGGAGTTTGGGCGGCCAATAAAAATGAATATGCTCAGGCATTGACTCAGACCGATGGATTCTTTGAGGCTCAGATACGCTGGAGTTATTTCCTTTTGGTTCAGCGTGAGCCTTCGACCAAAGAATTGAATCAGTTTTTGCAACCCTACCTCGAAAATCACCGAATTGAAGATGTGCAGAGAGCCATCGCAACTACAGATGAATATGCGCAATTTTAAGCTATTGGCTATCACCCTGCTCCTGTTCCTGGGTTCTTGCAAGAGAGAAACCCATGTCACCTTTGGTGTGGAAGAAGCCAATTTGTATGAAGACAAGGCACTGAAAACCAAGAGCAAGAACGAGGCGGTATATATTTCCGTGCTCTATACCAATCTTTACCAAACACCCATCTCTCCTAGTCAGTTATACAAGACACAAGCTGTTATTTACTCGATTGGCGATCGAAATGTGGCCAACGAGATGGTGCTAAGCAACTATTTCAACACCCAAGGCTTGACCATTCCCAGCAATGCTGAAATGAGATCCGATATTGAATCGTTTGTCATAGAGACGTACAAGCGCTTCTTTTTGAGGTATCCCAGTGAGGGTGAAAAAACCTGGATGATTCAGTATATAACCCGCAATTCCCAATTATCGGTCGAAATGATCTACACGGGCTTTGCTGCTAGTGACGAATACCAATACTATTGACGTTCATGAGAAGAAGAGATTTTATTACCAAGAGTGCGGCATTGGCCGGCGCGGGGTTTTTGGCCCCCACTTTATTAAAAACGGGAACCGCCTTCGCTAGAGGAGGCAATGCCAAGGCAGAGCATGTGGTTTTGTTGATGTTTGCTGGTGGCGTTCGTCAGCAAGAAAGTGTATTGCAACGGTATTTGGAAGACAGCCAAGGTGTTGCGGGTGCAGCGGGCAATATCATGCCCAATCTCTTTAATGGAGCAGCTCCCGATAGAAAAATCGTGTACGGTACTTCGCTTCCCGGTTTGCCTCCAGGTAGCGAGCCTATACCTCGTTTATTGAGTAATACCATAGAGAACAGTGGCATGTTGTTTCGTGAAGTTCAAGCCCAAAGTGCAGGCCACTATGTTGGGTTGAATACCTTGCTTACTGGAAATGCGGGCACTGCACAAGGCTTAAAAACGCGCCCAAGGTATCCGACCATTTTCGAGTACTTGCGTCGCCACGCAGGGTTCAAAGCTTCAGAGTGTTGGATGGTGGCCAATGGCATAGGCAACAGCATGCCTTTGTTGAATTCCAGCGACAATGCCGACTACGGGCTTCAATACGGTGCCAATATGTTCGCCCCTCCTATCACATTCGGGAGCTATGGCCGAGAGATTTTGGCCAACGGCAAGAGCTACAGCCAACAGGATTTGGAGCCCATGTACGACATCAAACGCTTTTTGGACCAAAGTTTTTCGTTGGGCCAAGAACAATACAATACGGTTCGAAATACCGAAGAAGAGCGCACCTGGATCAAAGAGTTCATTCGCAATGTGTTTGTCAAGCAAAGTGCCGGTCAAATTGCTATGCCTCCTGTCGGGTCAGGTGATGGCTACAACATTGCCTATGCGGCTGAAATCATGCGGGAGTTCAAGCCCAGAATGCTGGCTGTCAATATTGGCGGAGTAGACAGTTGTCACTCCAATTTTACCTCCTATTTGTCGGCATTGCACAGGGCCGATCATGCGGCTGGTTGGTTGTGGCAGTACATTCAAAACAACATCCCCGACATCAAAGACAATACCATCTTCATCATTGCTCCTGAGTGCGGGCGAAACTTGAATCCCAATCCAATTTTGGATCAAAACGATTGGTACGCCTTCGATCACTCTGATGCCAATGCGAGGCGGGTGTGGAGCTTGATGGTGGGTTCCAATGTGCCCCAATTGTCTGTTGGCAGCGAGTCCAACCCTGTAGGTCGATTGACCGATATCGTGCCAACGATTGCAGATATATTTGGCATTTACGATGAAGTTATGGCCAGCGGGTATATCGACCCCTTGGCAAAGAGCATGTTCCAGCGAGTATGAGGATTTTGGGATTCATAGCGCCCCTGTCGGCTTTGCTACTGTTGGGTTGCGAGCCAGAGCCAAAGCCCATTGAGAACCCATATGACAGGCTGAAAGATAGCGTGGTTGTCTTCAATGACACCTTCATGAGTGGTTCCACCATACAAGCTTTGCATAGCCGCTTGTTTGAGCCGACCTGCGCCAATAGCGGCTGTCACGATGGAAACTTCGAGCCTGACTTTCGGACGGTTGAAAGTACCTACCGCAGTTTGGTGGGGCAACCCATTATCAAAAATGACCCAGGGGGAACCTTTCAGGCCCGAGTGGTCCCTGGAAGCGCAGATGCCTCCATGTTGTTGTACAGATTGACGACAGACCTGGGCGGCAACAGTGGAATCATGCCCCTGGCTTTGGAGCCTAATTCGATGTATCCGCAGCAAAAGGATTCCTTGTTGGCAGATTTGCGTACATGGATCAATAACGGATGCTTATCCATGAATGGCCAAAAGCCCGATCCCATCGATTTCCCTCCGACCCTATTGGGAGTCCAGGTGTATCAAGGCGCGAGTCTTTTGCCAAGGCCTGGAGTGTACGAAGCCCTTACAGCGAGCGTAGGAGGTCCTTCATTGGACCTTTGGTTTGCCTTAGCTGATGATATGGGCCCATCCAGTGATTTGAAAAATTGCAGCATCAACTGGTCAACTGATCCCAATGCTTATGATTCAACGAACGAAAGAAGCCTGGTGGCCGGAACACCGATTCTCATGAAGGGTTTATTCGGTGCCACAGTGACGTACAATTGGCATTATGTTTTCAATGCTTCTTCGCAAATTGCCGATGATGTCTTGTGGTTTCGAATCACAATGAGTGATGCCAAGAATGAGGACTACAGCATTCCCAATCCAAATTCCATGTTTTTCATGAAGAAATACTTTGCCATTCGATTCAAGTAGATATGCGCAATATTTTGATATATAGCTGTTTGTTGTTTCTGTTTTCTTGCACAGAAGAACAGTTTTTTCTGGGCGATCCGGTGCCGAAAATTGCCTTTGAAGGACTGTCGTCTGATCGTTTGGTGCAGTTTCAAGACACCCTGGCAATCCAAATTTCGTACGAAGACGGAGACGGAGATTTGGGCTTTTTGTCGGCCGATTCCTTGAGCATGGAAGTGTGGGATCAGCGTTTGAGCAAACCAGATTTCTACTACATTCCTCCCATGTTGCCCTTGAGCGCCAAGCCCACACGTATTTCGGGGACTTGGCAGGTGAAATTGAAGAACTTGTTTCTCATCGGAGCCGGTTCCCTAGAGCAAACTCAATTTCAAATACGGGTAAAGGACCGCAATGGGAATTGGAGCAATTTGGTTCGTACACCTGATATCATCATTGAAAAGTGAGGCGAAAATGGGCATACCGTTTAGGAGCCCTTTTGCTGGGTTTGTGGGCAGCGAATGGCTGGTCTCAGGCCGTTTACCTGCAAGCCAATGCCCATCATCGGGTGTGCAAGGCCAGCATTACCGATAGCGATGCCAATACCGTGATCAATGGGTATTACGGCCACAATGAAAACTCCACCCTGGTATTGTCCGTGCCCGGAGCCTCGAGCATTACACTCAACTTCAGCTCCTTCTGCACAGAGAAAGACGAAGATGTGTTACGCATTTTTGACGGCAAAGACACCAACTCAACTCTCATTGGGGCCTATTCAGGAAATACCTCTCCCGGAACAGTGTCCAGTAGCGATAGCTTTATTACCCTTCATTTTCGATCCGATAAAAGCGTGGCTTGTACGGGTTGGGAAGCTACTGTAACCACAACCATTATAGCTCCTAAGGCGGTTAAGATGAGCTTGGTGAAAGCCTTGGTTTGCCAAGATTCTGTTTTTGAATTTAAGTTGGATAGAGCCATTCCCTGTGATTCCATGAACACGGCCAATACTAGCATTTCTGGGGCTAAAACCATGGCTATTTCTAAAGTCGTGGCCCTTGATTGCAAAAATGGCCAAGCGACGAGTTTCCGTTTTACGGCCTCTGGTAAGTTTGATATCAATGGCTCCTATACGGTCACTCATGTTCATGGCTACCGAGATTTTTGCGATTCGGTATACTTTCTAACATCCACCCAAACTTTTTCGGTCAACAATTGCCCCATCAAGGTTGAGCTCAGTGTGGATAGTGATACTTTGTGCCAAGGGGAATGTACCAAGCTAACGGTAAAAGCGACGGGTGGTCAAGCGGCGAAATACCAATACACTTGGTTGAGCGGAGGGTTGTCTGGAGCCGGTCCCCACACCGTTTGCCCCAAAACCAATACGCGCTACATCTTGAAAGTGAGTGACGGTACAGCCATTCCTGGTTACGATACCATCGATGTTTTTGTTCTGGCTCCTCCAAAGGCCCAAGCCGATACTCAGGTTTGCTACTATGGTTCGAATTTCAACTTGTCGGCCACTCCCCCAGGTGGAACCTGGTACGGTCAAGGAATCGTGAATAGTCAAACGGGTGAGTTCAAACCTTATGGCAATTATTGGACACGTCCCGTTTGGTACCAAGTAGGTGGTTGCGCCGATACAGTGGTAGTTACCGTAATGGTGATTAGCAATCTAGAGAATTTCTTTTGTCCCAGTAAGAACGTGCAAACGCTGTATTGGTATTCCCCGGCGGGCGGCACTTGGTCGGGCCCCAAGGTTAGTCCTACGGGCCAGTTCATGGCCGATACCATGGGGGAATACACCATTACCTACGAGTGGAAAGGATGCAAATCCGATAAAAAGGTCATCGTAGATCAAATTCAAGTGCCTGCCTTTGATACGACCTGCGAGTCGCGCAATCGGGATACCTTGGAATTTGCTCCTAAGGGGCTCTACCCTTCTTGGTTTCAGGGTTTGCTGAGTTATTACTACGGATTGTACAATCCGTCGGCTATGAAAGGTCCAGGTGATTACAACATCATCTATGTGGGCCGTGGCGGGTGTCGCGATACCACACGCCTCACAGTCCTGCCGTGTAACGCGGGCAAAAACGACACCTTCTGTCCCAATGCAGGGGTGCAAACTTTGAGTGCTTTCCGCCCTTCTACTCAGTATGAATGGCAGGGCAAAGGAGTTTTATCGGGTAATTCCGATCAATACGATCCTTCATGGACCAATGGGGCCGATGGAAAGGAATGGTTGGTGCTCAAAACACCCAAATGCAGCGATGGCAAGTGGGTGCACATCATTTCACCCAAGATTCAAGGAGGTGATACGGTGTGGGTTTGCCCAGAAGACGGCATGAGGGCCTTCAAAGACTTGGGATGGACAGCCTCAGTAGGCGGTGGCAAATGGTCGGGACCAGGAGTGAAACAAGACTCCTTCTCAGCGGTATTGGCGGGTATAGGTATTCACAGCATTCAATACGAGGCCAAAGGATGCAGCGATCAAGCCATCGTAGTGGTTCGACCCAAGCCTGTGGTCATGAATGATACCTTCTTGTGTGAAGACCAATCTCCATTGGGACTTTGGGCGGAAGATGCCGCTGGATTTTTTTGGGGGCCCGGTGTTCAAAGCAATCCTTGGCGCTTCAACCCAGCCAAAGCTGTCGCTCAAAAGGGCAAATCCTTTGCGCTGTACACACTGGGTTATCGCAGTTCAAATGGATGTGACAATACAATTGATATTCAAGTTGATACGCTGCCTATTTTGAAGTTCAACTACAGTAGTCCTTACTGCTTGAAAGACTCTGTATTCGCTATCGGGGTTCAACCGGCTGTAAGCAATCCCATTTGGACGGGCTCTGGAGCTACCCTTGTACCATCAGGACTTGGATTTAGACCTCGCGCCGCCGGTACGGGACTCCATCGCTTGTATTTGGCCTCGCAAGTGGGTGCTTGCTCCTTGACTGACAGCATTCAAGTACGCGTGTTGGATACCCTAAAGGCGGTGGTAGTGCCCGCTTTTGATTCGGTTTGTTACGGAGAAACCCGATTGTTGCGAGCCAGTTCAGTGGGTGGAATTCAGCCCCATTTGGTCAGTTGGTCCCACAATCAAAACGGATTGGCTACTTATGTGACCCCCAATCAGACGACTATATACACCGCAACAGCCAGCGATGGTTGCAGCGATCCAGCCATAACCCAAGTTCCGGTGGTGGTACATCCGCGCCTATGGTTTGATGTATCCAGCTCTGCTCCCCAATGTTATGGATTGGAGGGGTTTGTGACCTTGGCGCTCAAGTCTGGACGTCCTGTAGCTCTACGCTGGGATTATACGGCTCAGGTCAGCGATACGCTGTGGGCGCCTGTGGGTGGAAAATACCGGGTGAATGCCGTCGATTTACTCAGTCAGTGTTACAGCGATACCAGCGTGGAAATCCCAGGTTATGCCGCTATACAAGCGGGATTTTTCATGCAATTGGGTCAAGGTCAGTCTTGTTTGTCTCCCCTGCTGAACACGGTTCAGTTTTTCAATAGCAGCGTAGGGGCTACTCAAGGCACCTGGAATTGGGGAGATGGCAGCAGCTCTGCATTCTCTCCTAGCGCCAACCCCATTCATTCCTATGCGGGCGATTCCATGCGCTACAGGGTTCAGCTGGCCGTAGCCAATGCCGGCGGATGCACCGATACCGCTGAGGCCATGCTCTGCTACAAAGACACCGTTATACTGTATGTCCCGACAGCCTTCAGTCCCAACGACGACGGTAAAAACGATGCCCTCTCCTTTCATGTTTATGGGTCTACCTTGGTGGATATTCGGATCTACAGCCGATGGGGGCAAGAGATTTTTCGCTCGGATGATGCTGCCGCTCAATGGGATGGAACCTACAAAGGCGAACCCTGTCCAGAAGGTGTATATGCGGTTTACATCAAATACCGCGGTCGTAGACAAGCACCTAGAACCTATGCGGGTACCATCACCCTATTAAGGCCAAAGCCATAGTACCTTTGAGTCATGTTGGCTCATTATTGGTACTACCAAATATGGAGCAATCGCTTAAAGCGAATGCTACTGGGTCAATCCCTATTGTTTGCCATCAGTTTTGACAAAGACAACCTGTATCTCGAGTTTGAATCGGGAGTGCTGTGGTGTCGATTCGTTCAACAAGAACTTTGGTTTCAGTGGTTGGAAGATGTGCCGAGTCGGAATGCCAAGAAGAAAAACGGGCAAGTTCAATTCAAAGAATTGCATGGCAACCGTGTAGAATCGATTCAATGCCTGGCTTTTGACCGTTTTCTGGAAATTCGTTTTGATTCGGGCTTAATCTTGGGATTCAAAGGATTTGGGCGACAGTCCAATATACTGCTAAATGAAAAGGGCGAGGTTTTGTCGATGTTTCGTTTATCGTGCAAAGGCGATTGGGATTTTTCTTGGCCAGATAGTGCTTCTCTTGACCACCTACCTATCGGCAATGAGGAGAGCTGGCAAGATTTCTTACAGAAACGCCGCAGCCCTGAAAGTATCAAAAATACTTTTCCTTTGGAGGCCGCTTCAAAGGGAGATTTGCCCTCTATTTTCAACTGGTTGAACCGATTGTCTGATGCTCACCTTGATGAAGAGGTAGTGCTCATTCTCGATGTCTGGGATCATTGGCAGTTGCTAGAAGAAACCTTGAATTGGGCTCGGAACCTCATGTTCGAACGGGAAAAGGCTCAACGCATGGCGCAATTGCAACAGCGCATTCGACAATTGCAGGCCTTGGTGAACAAATCCAAGAATCGCTTGGAAGAACTTGAAAACCGACGTTCCTACCGGGAGCTGGGTGATTTGATCTTGGCTCATGCTCACCACCTGAAACAGGGTATTTCCAGCGCTAGAGTTCCCGACTTTTATACGGGAGAACAATTGAGAATCAAATTGGACCCCGAACTCAATGCGGCAGACAACGCGAAACGCTATTACAAGAAGGCTCAAAATCAGCCTTTGGAGATGGAAGAAAGGCGTCTTCAGATCAGTCGTTCAGAGGAATCCTTGGTGCAATGCAAAAGTGAACTGGAGCAATGGGAAAAAGCCGTTGATTTCAAGGATATCAAAGGTCTTAGGCCCAAACGAAATGAACCTTCTGCCGCAGCAGAGGTCAATAATCGACCTTTTAAAGTATTGAATTGGGAGGGTTACCAAATATGGATGGGTAAAAGTTCTAAGTCAAACGATGAGTTGTTGAGGGCTTCCAGTAAGAATGATCTTTGGTTTCATGCCAAAGGGGTTACGGGCTCTCACGTGTTGATTCGCCGTACAGGTCAAGATTTTAGTTCGGCTGTTATAGAACACGCCGCGCACTTGGCTGCTTTGCACTCAAAGGCGAAACACCAAGGATTTGTGCCCGTGCAAATGGCCTTGAGGAAATTCGTCATCAAGCCCAAAGGGGCAGCCCCTGGAGAGGTGCTGGTTCAAAAAGAGCAGGTTGTGGATGTGTACCTCAATTGAGGTTGTTGGCTGAATTCAAACACAGTTGAATATGCGCCAAGTGGTGGTCTCCGTGCCAGGCATACAGGGCAATGAATTGCGCCAAACTAATGCTGCTCCCGCGTTCGGGATGATACAGGCTAGCCGCCAGCACAGAGGGGTCTCCCTTCAAAGCATTCAATAGCAACAGGGACCAGCGTTGGTGCAATCCCATGAGCATCAAGTAAGAGGATTCGTACGAAAAATCGTAATCACCGGTTTGGCTCCAAGTGTTTTCGTCATAAGGTTGAACGGTATCAGCCGTTTTGGCCAAAATGTGCTTGCATCGAATGAAAGCTTGCATGTGGCTATCAGCCAAATGGTGAATCACTTCTTGAGCGGTCCAAGACCCCTCTCGATACTGAGCCTTGAGCATGTCATCACGCTTTTCCGTTTTGAGCAACTTGGCCAGCTTGTTGGGCATGTCTTGAATGCGAACTACGGCGCCCAAGAGCTCCTCGAGGCTAAAGTCTTGGTCCCAATTGAATGACCCAATGGGGTATTTGAGGTTCTCCATTAACGATCCATTCGGTCAAACCCCGTGTAAGGCACCAAGACATCGGGAATACGTATGCCTTTTTCGTCTTGGTTGTTTTCCAATAGGGCGGCTACAATGCGAGGCAAAGCCAAGGCCGAGCCATTCAAGGAGTGAGCCAATTCGGTTTTGCCTTCTTCATTCCGGAATCGGCACTTCAAACGATTGGTTTGAAAAGTCTCAAAGTTGGATACAGAGCTGCATTCCAACCAGCGCTCCTGAGCGGCGCTCCATACTTCCAAGTCGTAGGTCTTGGCGCTTGTAAAGCCCATGTCACCTCCGCAAAGTAGCAACAGGCGATAGGGCAAGCCTAATTTCTGCAAAAGACTTTGTACGTAGTTCTGCATCTGCTCCAAGGTTTGATTGGAGTCTTGAGGTTTGACGATTTGGACGATTTCCACCTTGTCAAACTGATGCAGGCGATTCAAGCCTCTCACGTGAGCGCCATAACTTCCAGCTTCTCGGCGAAAACAGGGCGTGTAAGCCGTGTTCTTGACGGGTAGTTGGCTGTGGTCCAGTATGACATTGCGGTACAAGTTTGTGACTGGAACCTCGGCCGTTGGAATGAGGTACAAATCGTCCAAGCCTGCATGGTACATTTGGCCTTCTTTGTCGGGCAATTGGCCTGTTCCATATCCAGAGTCGGCATTGACCAAATGTGGCACCTGTATTTCGGTGTAGCCCTCCTTCCCTGCTTCGTTCAGGAAGAATTGAATCAAGGCTCGCTGAAGAATAGCACCTTTGCCTTTATAGACAGGAAAACCTGCACCGGTAATTTTAACGCCCAATTCAAAATCGATGATTCCCAGTTCTGAGGCCAATTCCCAATGGGGTTTGGCTTCGGCATGCAATTGGGGATGCTCGCCCCATTCCAATATAGTTTGATTGTCTTCGGCGTCTTTGCCGGCAGGTACATCCAACTGAGGGGCATTGGGCAGAGAAACCAGCAAATATCTTACTTGATTATCACTCAAAGTAAGCTCTTCTTCTTGGTTCTTAATCAGTTTTTTAAGATTGTTAGATTCGGCTTTTTTCTGGTCGGCTAAATCCCTTTGGCCGCTCTTGTACAACTGGCCAATTTCGCCCGCTAGTTGATTGGCCTTGGCTTGGTTTTGTTCCAATTCAAATCGCAACTTTCGGTTGGATTCGTCGGCACTCAAAAGAGCATGAATCGCATCTTTGGCGTCAATACCGCGCAATTTTAAGCGCTCAATGATCGTGTCGGTTTCTTGGCGTATGGTTGTCAGTTGCAACATGAGGGGCAAAAATCGCGCTTGTTGCCTGCATTAGCAACCCATTAAAGTCACTTTGTTTCAATGCCTAGGCTCAGGGCCAATTTTTGGCAGTATGCCAGCGATTCTTCGAGCGTATTGCCGATGGTACCTTCCAAAATAGCCTCACGAGTGGCGTCTTTCAATTGCCCAATTTGTTGAGGTTTGTTGATGTGGAAGTGTTGCATGATATCATGGCCCGTTAGAACGGGTTGCCAATTACGTAGCTCGTCTCGCTCGCGAACGTCTTGAATTTTGTCATACACCTTCTGAAGGTTCTCCAAATGCCGTTGAACCTTTCGCTCGTTTTTACTAGTGATGTCCGATTGGCAAAGCAACATAAGACTGTCAATGTCCTCTCCTGCTTCTACAATCAGTCGACGCACGGCTGAATCTGTGACGATCTCTTGAGAAAGCACAATGGGCCTTAAGTGCATGGCTACCATTTTCTCGACAAATTTCATCTTGTCGTCTAAGGGCAAGCGCATTCGGCGAAATATCCCCTTGACCATTCGGGCACCTCGGTCTTCGTGACCATGAAAGGTCCACCCCACCTTTGGCTCAAAGCGCTTAGTGGCCGGCTTGGCGATGTCGTGCAAGATGGCGGCCCATCTGAGCCATAGGTTGTCGCTCAATTGGCAGAGTTGGTCTAACACTTGAAGTGTATGGTAGAAATTGTCTTTATGAGACTTGCCGCCTATGGTCTCAATTCCTTGCATGGCTGCCAATTCAGGGAAAATGATATGGAGCAACTGGCTGTCTAATAGCAAATTGAACGCTTTGCTTGGCATGTTTCCCATGATTATGGCATTCAATTCGTCTGCAATGCGCTCAGCCGATACAATACGAATGCGCTCCGCGTTGCGAATGATGGCTTCCCAGGTGATGGGGTCAATTTGGAAATCCAGTCGGGCGGCAAAGCGAATGGCCCTTAACATGCGCAAGGGGTCATCAGAAAAGGTGGTATTGGGGTCAGTCGGCGTAACCAAACGGCGATCTTGAATGTCTTGAATCCCCCCGAATGGATCTAGCAAATCTCCATAATCATCGCTATTAAGCGATAAGTAAAGGCTATTGATGGTGAAGTCTCTGCGGAGTTGGTCATCTTCCAGCGTTCCACTTTCGACCAAAGGATTTCGACTTTCCCGGTTGTAGCTTTCTTTTCGGGCTCCAATGAATTCGATGACGTAATCTTGGTATTTGATTTGGGCCGTCCCGAAATTTTTAAAAACGGCCGAACTACAGTCTTTTCCCAATTCAAGACTCAGATCTTTGGCCGCATCTACTCCCGATCCCAAGACAACAATGTCAATGTCCTTGGAGGGTCGATTTAAGAAGAGGTCTCGTACAAATCCACCGACAACCCAAGCAGGTCGATTCTGCTTTTGGCAGACCTTGGCGATGCGTTTGAAAAGGGCTTGTTCAAGTGGATTTTGCACCAAACAAAGATACTTACCTTTGCTTCGATGATGGCCGAACGAACCCAAATTATCGCATTTTTCGCCTTGATTTTCGGGGTCTATGTGATGATGATACCCATGGAGCATACGGCTGATGCCTATGGATATGCCGCTGCTATGGGTCGCGGAGAACTATGGAGCCCGCATCACCTCCTCTATCAACCTTGGACCTTGGCTTTGTCTCAACTCTGGTTGTGGACGGGTGTTGAACCCATATTCCTGTATTCCTTGATGAACTCGCTGGCTGTGCTGTTGTCCTTGATGGTGGTTTTTAAGCTCTTGCCTCAGCGCATTGACAGGCGTTGGTGGGTTGTTGTGGTAGCCTTTTGCTTTGCTACGCTGCGATTTGGTACAGAGAACGAAACTTACGCGTGGCCCTTGTTTTTCTCCTTGTGGGGCACAGAGCGCTTGATGCATGGAAAAGGACTTTTGGCCTCTTTATTGCTCGCCATCGCCGTTTTATTTCACCAAATCCATCTGTTCTGGTGTTTGGCTCTGTGTCTGTATGCCTGGCGAACCGGTCGCTGGCAATTCAAGTACTTTTATTTAGGGTTATTGGCATCTGCTGCTCTAGTTGTTTATGTGTACCACGAATTGGCCGTCCAACAGGGATGTACCCTCTGGGTGTACGCCACCCACGATGCTCAGGAAGGACTGGTTGATTTTCACTGGGGTCCGAAGGCCATTGCCTTGTCGTTCATCAATTTGATTCGGAGCTTTATTCAGGTACATGCCAGTACCTTGGCTTTGTTTGATACTCCTTGGGTTCTCATTTTTGTTCTGGCGGGTTTGCTAATGGGGTCCGGATTGTTGGTTGGGGTTAAGCCACGAGCCTTGCAGAAAACCATGTGGAACAGACCCTTTGTCTGGATCTTGTTGTTTCATTTCGCTTTTGCGGTCTTTTCGCAGGGAAATGCGGAGTTCATGGTCATGATTCCCGTTTTGTTGGTTTTAGAGTGGTCCCAGCAATATCGTCGTCTGACGCATTGGCCCATTGTCGCCTTAGGATTGGGTTTGGCTCTTTGGAATGGTGCTACTCGTTTGGCTTCGAAAAAGCTCCTAGCGTCTTCTTCAGTGGTGGATAGAATGAGTGATTTGAGGCAAATTGATGCCCGGCTAGAAGGTGAACCCTTTGTTTATGTAGCTAGAGACAAGGTTTTGTTAGATAATTACATGGATTACAAGAATATCTCGTTTTCCAACCTTGAAATATGGAAAGCTCCTGGTTATGGGGCGCAGCGAGAAGAAGTCAACAACGCACTCCTTGAGAACCATAGAAACCTCCCCGTTTTTATCGATGCCAAGCAAGTTGTCGGCCGCCAAACGAGGGCTGATTGGTTGGGTGCCGATGGCTACAACAACTGGACCTCCGATTGGGCCTGGGATTTAGGCCCAGTAAATGGTTGGTGGGTTTTGCGAAAGCCCTAGAGAGACTGGATGCGCTCCACTTTGTGATCCGCTACTCTGTAAATGCTTCCCCCAAACTTATCGATGAGGCGATAATCGTGGGTAGCCATCAATACGCAGGTTCCTTCGCTGGCAATGGAATGAAGCAAAGCCATGACCTCGTCGCTGATTTCGGGGTCCAAATTGCCTGTGGGCTCGTCGGCCAATATAACCTTCGGATTGTTCAATAAAGCCCGGGCAATTACCAGTCGCTGCTGTTCTCCACCGCTCAACTCGGCTGGTATTTTGTAATCTTTGGTCGAGAGATTTACCTTTTTTAATACCTCATGAGCGCGTTCAATCATGGTGCTTTTGTCTTTCCAGCCCGTGGCTCTCAATACAAACAATAGGTTTTCAATGACATTTCTATCACTAAGCAGTTGGAAGTCTTGGAATACAATGCCTAGGCTTCTTCGCAAATGGGGAACTGTTTTGGGTTTGAGGTTGATCAAGTCAAACCCAGCTACATGACCACTGCCTTCTGTTAGGGTCAATTCGCCGTAAAGGGTTTTAAGTAGGCTTGATTTGCCACTTCCTGTGCGTCCTACGAGATAGGCGAACTCGCCAGGTTGCAACTGAATGTTTACCCCACTTAAGACAGGGATTTTGCCTTGGTAGATGATGGCGTTTGAGAGCTGAATTGGGCTTTCCACTATCCAAAACTACAAGCCTAAACCCAAAGCGAGCTTAGAATATATTCACAATGGGTTGGCACTGCGTCTCCAAGGAGACAGCCAGTCGATTCCGGGTCGCTGATGCTCAGTTAGCCATTGGTTGGCTTTTCCAAAGGGTCGGCTATCGATAAATCCGCGATAGGCTGATAAAGGGCTAGGATGTGCCGATTCCAAAACCAAGTGTTTAGATTGAATCAAGGGCTTGAGTTGTCGTGCATGGTTTCCCCATAAGAGAAAAACCACGGGTTGGGCCTTGCCATTGACTAAGTCAATCCAGGCTTTGGTTATGGAAGACCAGGGCAAATGTTGGTGCGATCCCGCTTGGTTTTCGCGCACACTGAGTGTCATGTTCAGCAAAAGAACCCCTTGCGCTGCCCAAGATTCCAAGTTGCCTCCCTCAAGATTTAAGGTATGAAGAGCTGCCTCACCTCCTGGATTTATGATGGAATCTTGCAGAATCTCTTGAATGATGTTTCTCAGGCTCGGTGGAGGTGCAATGCCATTGGGGACTGAGAAAGCCAATCCGTCGGCTTGGCCATCTCCGTGATAAGGATCTTGGCCCACGATGACCACCTGGGTTTTTTCTAAAGGGCACAACTCAAGGGCTCGAAACCGGAACTGAGACCCTGGGAATATTCGGTAATTCAATGCCTCAGCCTTCAATTGGTCTTCAATTTCCCTCAGGTCTTGTCTCAAAGACTCCGATTGGAAAATCTCGGCCCATGTACCCAGTTTGGCGTGTTCCATTAGTTCAAAAGCTCTTCCAACTCTTCAACGTTCAAGCTGCTGAGAATGGAATCTTCATCGGGAATGATACTTTCAGCCAAGAGCGTTTTCTTCTGCTGCAAGGCCAAAATCTTTTCTTCAATGCTGCCTTTGGTGATGAACTTGTAGGAAAATACCGTTTTGTCTTGTCCAATGCGGTGAGCCCGATCTTCTGCTTGTCTCATTGTGAATGGGTTCCACCAAGGGTCGGCCAAGAAGACGTAATCAGCCGCGGTTAGGTTGATGCCACTGTTTCCAGCTCTCAAGCTCAGCAAGAAAACAGGAATGTTCGGGTTGTTTTGGAATCGGTCAATGGCCTGGGCGCGTTCTTTCTCATCCATGGATCCGTCCAAATAAGAATAGGAAATGCGTTGATCGTGAAGCATGTCTTCGAAAACGCGCAAATACCCAACAAATTGAGAGAAAATCAACACCTTATGCCCGCCTTCAATGGCTCGTTCCAGCATGTGGAATATTTCATTGTCTTTACCCGATGAACCCTCAAAGTTAGGCTCTTTTAGTGTCGGGTTCAGCGCTAACTGGCGAAGGTGCATCAGGCCGTTGAAGATTTTCAATCGAGCGCGGTTCAAGCCCACTTGACCTACGTGGCTTAGCAGTTCGTTTCGGTATTGACTCTTGACCTTTTCGTACAATTCCTGTTGCTCTGGGCTCATTTCGCAATAGTGAATTTTCTCGATTTTGGGAGGAAGCTCTGTCACCACCTGCTTCTTGGTTCTTCTCAATACAAAGGGATCGATGAACTTTCTCAACTGCTCTGCCTTTTGTGGATCACCGCTGCGCTCAATGGGTCGAATGAACTCTTTTTCAAAATAGAGGTAACTGCCCAAGAGCCCTTTGTTTAAGAAGTTCATTTGGCTCCAAATGTCCATCAATGTATTTTCAATGGGTGTACCGGTCAAGGCGATGCGGTGTGGGGCTTGCAACCTCAGTAGGTTTCTCGCCGTCAAGGAACTAGGGTTTTTAATCGCTTGGCTCTCGTCCAATATAATGGCTTGAATATCAAGTGTCTCTAGCCATTGTATGTCGTTGCGCATGGTCCCGTAACTCATAATGATGACCTGAGTCTTGGTTGCTTGGCTTTGCAATTTTTGACGCCCTACCCCTGAATAAAGCATGGTTTTCAAAGATGGAGCGAACCGCTTGGCTTCTTGAGACCAGTTGTAAAGCAGAGATTTGGGGGTAATGACCAATACGGGTTTGGAGGATTTTTGGGTCAAATGCAAGATCAAAGCCAAGGTCTGAATGGTTTTGCCCAAACCCATGTCATCGGCGAGCAAAGCACCAAAATTGTGTTCGAGCATGAATCGCAGCCAGCGATATCCTTCTAGCTGATAAGGGCGCATGGTGGCGTTAAAACCCGGTGGCAATTCGAATTCAGGGAAATCGCCAGAGTGAAGAGTCTTCAGCCAATCGCTTCCAGGAAGTCCAGCTTCGGTGTATTCTGATAAATCATCGAGAAGACCACTGTGTATGGTTTTTAGGCGCAGTTCTTCGTGCTCCACTTCGCTGAGGTGCATCAAGGGCTCGAATCGGTCGAACCACTCTTGAGGCAAAATGGCCACTTGACCATTGGGTAGTAAGAACTCGTGAATGCGTTCCATGATGTTCTTTCTAAAGCGACTGAATGGGAACTCGAATTCTCCAATTTTCACTCGGGCCATCAGGTCAAACCAGTCTTGGTTTTGGTGAATGTGAATCTTCAGCTCTATGCTTCCCAGGTGATATTGAACAGGACCTGTGTCCTGCTGGAGTTCAAAGCCTTCTCTCTGCAATAGGGGGCCATGTTCGTTGAACCAAGAGACCATTTCGTAGGTAGGGTCTAGCGACTTGTCGGCCTTTAATTCAAATAAACTACCAGTAGAGTTAACTAATCCTAAATCTCTTAATATCTTTATCTTGGCATTTTCTCCATGAAAAGATCTTCGAACCCTGTGAAACACGGGGTTCTCCCCTTTCATTTCCAGCGAAACATTGACCCTTTTGTCGACGTGGTAAGGGAATTTCCATTGTCCATATTGAAAATACAAGGTGGCTTTTTTGTCCTCGAATTGATGAGACAAAATCAACACGGGATTCATGTTGAACTGGTCGGTGACAATGTCAAACCCTTGGGCGTACACATCGTGATTCTCCAACAAGGGGCCCACAAATTTTTCAAAATAGAACTTCTCTTGGTGTGGATCTACGTGAATGTATTTCTTGGTCAAGAAAGGTCTCAACTTGACACCATCCACGTTGGGCGGAAAGAACAACAATCGATCGGCGGTGATGAGCCAAGTGGGTTGGGTAGATAGCAGATGACTGTTGTTCTGGTAGAACGGAATCTTTTCGCCATGGTGTTTGATAGTGGCGAAGTAATTCATGCCCTCTTCGTTTCTTCTAAAATGGAACAAAATGCTAGCGGGCTCGTCAATAAAGGATACCGGTGAGCCCATCGGTTCGCCTGCGCTATTCGCCCAGTACAATGGGTAACTCTTCACGACGTTGAGAATGGCGACCATCTGAGCATCAATGAAGCCTCGAACGGCTTTTTGAATTTCAGCTGTGTAGTGCTTCAAGTAAAAGTCTTGAAGCTTGATGGCTCGTTTGCCATTGTAAAAGCGCTTCTTCACGCTTTCAACTTCAAACTCTTCCATCCATTCAACCGCTTTTCCAAGTTCTGGAGTCAAGCCGAAGTATTCAGCGGTCTTGGGTCTAATGCGTTGGTAGGTAAGTGAAGGCATGCCGTTGTCCAGCAATTGAACCGCATTGGCCTCGATGACGACTCCAAAGTAGGGATGTTCCACGAACGTAAACACTACTTCGAAACCTTTTGTATTGACTACCTGCATGAAGAAAAAAAGAGCTGTTTAATCAGGCAATTTACGCCGAATAGTTCGCATGGACAAAGGTCTAGCCTATCTATAGCCCTCCTTCTGCAAGTTCTGAAATGTTGTAAATTTGTTCTATGTCTTCCACTCTGCCGAACACTTCTTTTCTAAGTATTTCAAAATCAGAAAAATATACAATTGTGCATCAGCAATTGCTGGGTTTGTTGAACGGCGAAACTGATCCCATTGCCAATTTGGGAAACGCCATGGCAGTGCTGAAACAAGTGTTTTCTTGGTGGTGGGTGGGATTGTACCGCGTAGACGGTGAAGAACTCTGTTTAGGGCCCTTTCAGGGCCCAGTGGCCTGTACCCGAATTGCTTATGGAAGAGGGGTCTGCGGATCGGCATGGAAACAGGCTCAAACCCTTATAGTTCCCAATGTTCATGAGTTTCCTGGCCACATCGCCTGCAGTGCGGAAAGCCAAAGTGAGATCGTCGTTCCCATTTTTAAAAACGAACAAGTCATTGCTGTTTTGGACGTTGATAGCGAACACCTTGATCAGTTTGATGCCGAAGATGCCCGTGAATTGGAATTATTTTGTGCATCTTTGGTACCCTACCTATGAGTGGAAGAAAGAACATTACCCTGCTGATCATTGTGGCCTCTCTGGGCTATTTTGTCGATATCTACGATTTGATTCTCTTTAACATCATCAAAAAAGAGAGTCTCACCATGTTGAACATGGATTTTGGCACTTACGAAACGGTGCTGTTTCGCTGGCAAATGGCGGGAATGCTCTTGGGAGGCATCTTATGGGGTGTTTGGGGCGATAAGAAAGGTCGTGTATCGGTTTTGTTTGGAAGCATTTTGCTGTATTCGCTGGCTAACATTGCCAACGCCTTCGTTGAAACCGTTGAGGGCTATAAGTTTTGGCGTTTCGCCGCTGGTATAGGTTTGGCAGGTGAATTGGGTGCCGCCATTACTTTGGTTTCGGAACTGCTACCCATCAAAAGAAGGGGCATCGGGACCATGATCATCGTGACTTTTGGAGCCCTAGGGGCCGTAGCCGCCTTTTTTGTTGCCAGCAAAGGCGAGTGGATAGGTTCGCTGATTGGGACCTTAACCGGTTTGGAATTGGCCAATTGGCAAGTGGCCTACATCGTGGGGGGATTGTTGGGTTTTGTCTTGCTCGCATTGAGAGCCGGGACCTTTGAATCCAGCATGTTTCAAAAGAGCAAAAGCGATGATGTTCAGCGAGGCAATTTCTTTTGGTTGTTCAAAGACATGCCCACGTTCACCAAGTACCTAGCCTGCATTTTCATTGGGCTACCCGTGTGGTATGTGGTTGGAATATTGATTGCACTCTCCCACCGATTTTTCCCAGAAATCACGGGCTTGGCCGAACCTCCCGTCAATACCCGAGAACTGATCATGTGGTCCTATGTGGGCTTGAGTGCCGGCGATTTGCTCAGCGGATTGTTGTCTCAAGTTCTTCAATCAAGAAAGAAAGTGATCTATCTCAATCTATTGGGAATCACGTTGATGTCTTTGTTGTTCTTGTTTGGTCCTGCTGGTTCGGCTGGCTATTACAAGACCATGGCGTTTATTCTAGGTTGCGCCACGGGTTATTGGGCCATTTTTGTGACCAATGCAAGCGAACAGTTTGGGACCAACATTCGATCAACGGTTTCGGCAACCGTGCCCAATTTTGTGCGAGGGGGCGTATTGATCATCACGAGTTCATTTGAATGGTTCGAAACCAGTTTGCAGTCGTCTATCTGGGCGGCCACCTGGGTGGGATTGGCTTGTTTGGCCTTGGCCCTCTGGGGTACTTGGTACGTTGAAGAACCCTTCCATAAAGACTTGGATTATTACGAGTCATAAATGGCCAAACAAAAAATGAGTTTACTGGACCAGGTGGTTCTGGCCATTTTGGAAGATGCCAAGCAAGGCACTCTAAACGCTCAGCGCGTTTATACACGCATTCCCCGAGATGCGCATTTCGACAAAGATGCCGTTTTTCACTCCCTGTTGAGACTGGTTCAATGGGGCAAAGCCGAACAACCCTCGAAAGGAAACTTTCGAGCCATTCGTCCTGCAGAATCGGTTGAAGGGGTCATGGAATTAGGCAAACGAGGCGACTGGTACTTGCAGCCAGATTCTGGGGAGCGTAGCCTCTTCATACCCTCTGAATACGTCCATTACCTTTTGCCTGGAGATCGAGTTCAATGCGAGTTTGAAAGGCGGGGAAAACGCCTGCAAATCTTGAATTGTCGATTGATTGAAAGAGCGGTTCGACAGTACATCGGTCAGTTGGATGTGTTCGAAAAAACGGGCTACTGCTTGGTTGGTGGGCTTCCCCTCCCCGATTTGAAAATTGATCAACCCGTATCGTCAGAATACGATAGACACCTGGCTTTGGTCGAGGTGTACGATTGGGTGCGGCCCAAACGCAATCCCTCGGCACGTCTAATAGAGGTATTGGGGTTGCCCGGTGAGAATACCGCTGAAATGCACGCCATTGTGGCCGAATTCGGGTTCACGGTGGGCTTTCCATTGGAGGTGGAGCAAGAAGTTGCCTCCATCCCCAACGAGCCTGAACCACAAGATTTTGAAGGGCGCTGGGATTACCGATCGCACCTCACCTTTACCATAGATCCACAAGACGCCAAAGACTTTGACGATGCAATTTCTTTGGTAGATCTCGATAACGAATACTGGGAAATTGGCGTGCACATTGCCGATGTGGCTCATTATGTGAAGCCTCATACGGCCTTGAATACCGAGGCCCTGAGAAGGGCAACTTCGGTGTACTTGGTAGACAGAACCATCCCTATGCTGCCCGAGAAACTCAGCAATGGGTTATGCTCCTTAAAACCCAATGTCGATCGATTGGCCTTCTCCGTGTTGTTTCGAATTCGCAAATCAGATACCAGCATCCAGGATATTCAATTTGGAAAGGCTGTGATTCACTCCAATCGACGATTTTCTTATGAAGAAGCTCAGGAGTTGATCATGGGAGCCGAAGGGGAATGGTCTCAGGAAATGCAAACCTTGAATCGAATTGCCCAACATTTTGAAAAAGAGCGCTTTGAAAAGGGTGCCTTGGTGTTTGAGTCCAAGGAAATGCGTTTTCGATTGGACCCCAAAACGGGTGAGCCCATAGAAGTCTATGAAAAGCTGCGCTTTGAAGCTCACAAGATGATTGAGACCTACATGCTGATGGCCAACAAAGCTGTCGCTGAAAAGGTGCGTCATTGGAAAAAGCCACCCCTTCCCTACGTCTATCGAACGCATGATTATCCGCCGGGGGAACGCCTGTTGGATTTTGCACGATTTGCCAAGTTGCTTGGATACCCCATTCAAATTGACAACGAGTCACAGATTCGAAAGAGTTTCAACGAACTGTCCAAGCGAGCCGAAGGAACTCCTGAAGCCGAATTGCTTCAGCAAATGGCCATTCGATCTATGGCTAAAGCCGTGTATACATCGCAAAAGACCGATCATTTTGGATTGGCTTTCCCCTGCTATACGCACTTTACTTCCCCCATTCGGCGCTATCCAGATTTGTTGGCCCACCGCATGTTGTTTCATTACTTGCAACAGGCCGAACCGAGCCCGCTTTATTCAGAGGGTGAAATCGAGGAAATGGCCAAGCACAGCAGCAATATGGAGCAGAAAGCTTCGGAAGCCGAACGAGCCAGTGTGAAATACAAAATGGCCGAATTGATGACCCAGCACTTGGGCGAAGTGTTAGAGGCCAAGGTGACCGGTGTAACAGAATGGGGCATTTATGCGACCGCCTTGCAATACCATTGCGAAGGTTTGGTGAGGGTTCACGACATGAGAGGCGATCGGTATCGCTTTTATGAGGCTGAAAAGAAAATGGTGGGTGATCGACGCGGGCATGAAATTCGATTGGGAGACAGCATTTGGGTTCGGGTCAAAGCCGCAAACCCCAGTGATCGAACCATCGATATGGTTTTACTGGACGATTGAAGCGGCGTAACTTGCGGCATGATTGATTCGCGCTTGTCTAACCTCTATGAGGCCTACAGATTGGAACATGCCTTCTCAGGCAACCCCGAAACGCTGTATCATTCCATGCAATACATCATGGATTTGGGAGGAAAGCGAATTCGCCCTTTGTTGGTCTTGATGGCGGCAGAATCAGCGGGTGGGTCGGCTGAAGAGGCTCTGCCTTTGGCCCATGCGGTCGAGATATTCCACAATTTCAGTTTGGTACACGACGACATCATGGATCAAGCCTCGGTTCGACGTGGACAGCCCACGGTTCATGAACGCTGGAACACTCCTACGGCTATTTTGGCTGGTGATAACATGCTTGTTCTGGCTTATGAAAGTTGGAATCGCTATTCTGGGGCCGGAAAACTCCAGGCGTTTGAAACGTTTACAGCTACCGCCAAAGCGCTTTGTGAGGGTCAGCAAAAAGACATGGATTTTGCGAATCAAGACCAGGTGGGAATTCCGGATTACCTGGGAATGATTGAACAAAAAACCGCCGTTTTATTGGGTTGTGCTTTGCAAATGGGGGCTCTGAGTGCAGGTTTGGATGTGGAAGAGTCTCGTCTGTATTATCAGTTGGGTTGTTCGGTAGGGTTGTCTTTTCAAATGATTGATGATCATTTAGATAGCTTTGGCACTCAGGCTCAAACCGGAAAGCGTTTAGGCGGAGACATTGCCGAAGGCAAGAAAACCTGGTTGTATTTGCGCTCTGCTCAAATCTCCAATGAGGTCAATCGTTTGTTTGAGGAACTGGAAGACGAAGATCGAATTCAAGCGGTTCGTTCCCTTTGGGTAGAGCAAGGGCTGGATGTTGGATTGATGGAGTTAGCTGAGTCCTATCACCAGGAGGCTCAAGCACATCTAGCTGCATTGAAGGCAAAAGGAAGAGATGTACAAGCGTTAAACGCTCTTTGCGAGTGGTTGTTGGTCAGGCAGCATTAATGAATGACGGTAACCGTACCCGTTTTTTGGTAGGTTTTGTCGTCCCAGCCCTCAAATTGTAAGTACCAGGCATACACTCCATCTGGGACCTGTTTGTCGTTGTAGAATCCGTCCCATTGGCGGTGCTTGTCATTGCTTTCCCAGATTTTCTCACCGTACCGGTTGTAAACCTTCATGCTGTATCCGCGCACAAAAACGGGAACCGTTCCCCAGACGTCGTTCAATCCGTTGCCATCGATGGTGATTCCGGAGGGAACCCAAACTTCAGGTTTTTGGAACAAATAAATCCAGTTGCTCATGGAAGTCTGTGCCGATAAAGCCTGGGCAGCCGGTTTTTTCTCTTGCGCGATGACTCTGTACCAATACCCTCCCCAATCGTAATCGAGGTTGACATCGCTGCTTTGTCGTTGTACCAAGCCATTCATGATGGGTGCAAAGGGCTTGTCGCTGTACATGCGTTCAAGGGTCCATTGGTTGACGCCCAGATTCCAACCTTGATAGTCGATCCAATTCAAGTTGAAATAGTATTGTGGGGTGCCTACGGTAGAGCCCGAAATGACCACGTTGCAGCCTTCGTTGCTAGGCGTTGATATGTGGCCACATTGATCGACCACAACCACGCGATAGCACCAACTCTCTATATCGACGTCTAGCGATGAATCTAATGCAAATGTATCTGTAGTAATCAGGAATGGATCGTCTGGCCAGGTCCCATTTCGGCGAGTTCGGTAGACTTCAAATTCTTTGAAATCGGGTTCTTCACTGCTCAACCAATAGGTCCTGTTGACCTTGTCCTCGTCAACGGTAGTGGCCAATACGGGAACCCCTGTTATAGGGTTGTTGAGCTCTCGTACCGTGCAAAAATTTTGCTGAGTGCGCACCTGGGTACCACAAATATTGACCCCAATAAGGGCGTAGCAGTAGTTGTTGTTACGTGGGTCTATGACTCCTGCATCGATCCACTCCCCGACCTGGTTGTTTGGAATGGTGTCCAAAATGATGACGGAGCCATCGGGATTGGTGCGCTCCAATAAAAAATAGTTGAAGAAGCCCGCTGGTACAGTGCTAGAAGGCCAAGAAACCTTCATTTTACCACTTTTTCGATCGTAGCTCACGCATACGGCTGAAGGAGGAATGACCTTAGGCGGTTCTTCGACCAATATGCGAATCAAGGCATAGGTCGTGTCAGCTTGGGGACAACCACGGTCCCTGATCATGACTCTTAAGGTGACCGTATCGCTACTGAAACTGTTGCAGGTGGTATTCCAAATGAGCGTTAGTCCGGCAGAACCAATACCCGATGAAACCAAAACTTGGGCACTGTCAGCATCCTTCATGCCGCCACGATGCAACCATGTTGTTTCCAATTCCAAGGTATCATAAGGGTCAGGATCAAAAGCTAACTTGCTGAATACAATCGGTTGAGTCGCCGTTACCTTGACAAAGGTGTCAAGCATGTATGGCTTTTTATTGAGGTTCTCGAAATCAATTTTGAACAAGGCATTGTTGCAATTGTCTGATTTCATTGTGGGGCTATAGGCACCCGGTGTTGTCGGGAAAAGACCATTGCGACGGCATCCCGCACAGACTGACTGGTAAATGATGCCTTTCTTGTCGAATCGAGAGGTTCCGCCATCTACATGCTCTTCGGCTACTTTGAAACCCGAAGTGATCCCTCCGAAGAAGGTGGCAAAGGCCAAATCGTGCATGTTTTTGGAGAATACGGCTACGTAGAAATCACTACCATCGGTATTGCGTTGGGGGGCATCAGCACTAACAGGCAATCCACGGGTGTTGCCTTTGTTTCGAATGGTTTTGCTCGCTCCAGTAAAGATGTCGTACAGGGCATCGTTGGTTTCCCCTCCCCAGCCGGAAACGAAAATGCGTTCACAGCGGTCAATCAAAAAGGCAGAGGGGCTAATGTTCGGTTGCCCCGCCGTATTGCTCCCACCCCCCGAAAAGGAGCTTTGAAGCAAGACTTGATTGAGTTCTGGGTTGAGTTTGGTGATGAATTGCCCTCCAGAACCGTTGATGTGGAATCGAGCATTGATGGCCGGTATAGGACTCGTGTGCTGGCCGTAAATGTAGGGATTGCCCGAATTGTCGGTTTGGACAAAGTAGGCCTGTTCGTAATTCGGTGTGCTGTAATAAGCGCCGTTAAGGGCTTGGCCGGAGTTTCGGTCGAATCGCATGATCCAGGCATCGGCATTTCCTGCATTTCCCAAAAGGCGCTTCCAGGAAACCCCATTGTTTTCGAGACTGCTTGAGGTGGTACCCCCTGCCGCGAATAAATCTCCATTCTTGCCTAAAGCGCATCCGTAGAAAGCATCATGGCCTACCCCTCCGTAACATTGAGACCAAACCAAGGTATCCAGGTTGTTGGACAGGCAAAAAAGAACGGCGTCTTCTTTGCCACCAAAGGCCAGGGAATTGTTGGATCGAGGGAAATTGATGCTGTAGGTTACCCCACTCACGTAAATTCTTGTGCTGTCGCAAATGATCTCCCCGCGAAATTCATCGGCGTAGTTGTAGAGCAATGGGAAATTGTTCACCGAAGTGGTGCTTCTATCGGCGCCCACGGCGTCTAGCCCAGAGCCACCGACATAAGTACTGCCCAGCAATTGAGTTCCTGTTGAATTGAACTTGGCGATGAAAAAGTCGTAATCGCCTTGACTTTTGTCCTTGTAAGAATGACTGAAACTTGGAAAGTTCATACTGCGGGTAGAGCCCATAACGAACAGATTCCCTGCTGGATCAACCACCATGCTATGGGGTTGCTCGTTGTTGGATCCGCCTAAATAGGTGCAATAAAGCAACTGCGTTCCGGCTGAATTGAATTTCAAAATCGCGGCATCGCGGCTTCCACCGTATCCCAAATTCTCATTGACTCCTCCCCCAAACTGAATTTGAAAAGCACCTATGGTGGTGGGCAAGCCAACATCGAATACTGTGCCTCCTGCATAGCCGTTGCCCAAATCATCGTATGTGCCTGTGCAGCCAAAATTATCGGCCTTAGAGCCGGAATAGGTAGAAAAAACCAATACTGGGTCAATGACGGCTTGTTTGAATCGTCTGCCTATTTGCTTGTGATTCAGTGAAAAACCTAAGGTGTCACCCGTTTGGGTATAACGTGTAAACAAGGTGTCAATTCCGTTTTGTCGAACGCTGTACACCAAGGGTATGGACTCTACGATGTCTCCCAATGAGGTTGACAATTTCAACTCTTGGGGTTCGACCTGAAGGGAGTTCAGTCCTTCGTACTGAAATTGGATGGCTTCCGGATTTCCATCTGGGTGAATGATCCAATTGTACTTGATACCGCCCGAATGCGTATTTAACTCCAAATCGATGTTTGGGTAGACATTTCGAAAAACCAGCTGATCGTAGACAAATACATTTCGAGCCCAATGACTGGGGTCAGATCCTTTGAAATAATTGTAAACCGTTGAACTGCTTTTGGTCTTGAATTCGGGTTGACTCCAGTTAGCACCGATAAAGCGCAAACGAATGGCATGGCTAGGAATGCTCATGGTTTCCAAGCTGCGGTCGTGCATGCTTTGTGCGGCTTCGGGGTCCCAACTGTGCCAAATCAATCCATCTTTGGTCGCCCAGAAATTGCCATTGCCCCACTCCTGCTTGGCGTAAACGCCCGTCGGGAATTGACCTTGATTGGGAATGAACTGCGCGACTGCTTGTGGCCACTTGATGGCTGTAAGCAGTATGAGAACCATGGTTTTGGCCTGTGCGCGCATATGTTCAAAGTTCACCATTGTCAGGTACAATCCCTATAAAGACGAGTAAAATTGACAATGAGTGGCCTGAAGCAGCCAGGAATTACCTTTGCCAGATGCGCATCGTGTTTTTTGGAACCCCAGATTTTGCTGCCCATTCTTTGAAATCAATCGTAGAGGCTGGATTTGAAGTGGTGGGCGTAGTGACGGCCCCCGATCGTCCGGCTGGACGCGGCCAAAAAATGCAAGCCAGTGCCGTGAAACTGACTGCCCAATATCTTGGCTTGCCCCTATCCCAGCCTGAAAAGCTCAAGAGTCCAGAGTTTCAAAAACAACTTAGAGCCTGGCGCCCAGACCTGGGTGTGGTCATTGCGTTTCGCATGTTACCTGAAATGGTTTGGTCTTTTCCACCAATGGGTACCGTGAATCTGCATGCTTCACTGTTGCCCGATTACCGCGGAGCGGCGCCCATTCAACATGCCATCATCAACGGAGAGTCCATGACCGGTTTAAGTACCTTTAAATTGGTTCATGAAATCGATACGGGAGATATACTTCTTCAAGACTCAGTAGCGATTGAAGATGATGAAACTGGTGGAAGTCTTCACGATAAACTCATGATCAAAGGGGCCCAAACCATGGTCGATACCCTGCTGTGTTTGAGAAATCAATCTTGCCAAGCTCGGCCCCAAGGGGGCTCATCCAACAAGAACGCGCCCAAGTTGAATCGAGATTTTTGCCGCTTGAATCCCGAGTCCGAGTCAGCGATTCAGTGTGAGCGAAAAATCAGGGCTTTGTCTCCCTATCCCGGTGCATGGGTAAAAAGCAGCTGGGGAGACGTAAAAATTTGGGGGAGTCAAAAACCAGAGGAATGGCCTGTCGGGTCTGATACTGGTCTGTCCATAGATGGCAAAGATTTGTACTTGAACTGCCTACATGGTCGATTGCGCATTGATAGCTTGCAGCTCCCCGGAAAGGGTCGAATAAATGCCCGAGATTTCATCAACGGCTTTAAGGCGGGATAAGGCTTATTTTTTCCGTTCAAAGAAAAAAAAGTTGATTTTGTCAAATTAAAATCATTTCTTGCCAATTCAATCACCGAAAAAACGCCTATAAGCTCAACCAATACCTTTAACCATCTTATTGATTGTTTTACTCTAACCGAGAAGGTATATGGATGCACCTATGATCACGGACGGCGTTTTGATTCAGCGTTACATCGCTGGTAATCAAGCAGCTTTCGAAACTTTGTTGAAACGCCACAAAGCGCGAATCTTCACCTCTATTTACGTATTGGTGAACGACCGTTATTTGGCTGAAGATATTTTTCAGGAAGTGTTTATCAAGGTTGTTCAAAGCGTAAATGCTGGCAAATACAACCACGAGGACAAGTTTTTACCTTGGGCCATGCGCATCGCGAGAAACCTCAGCATTGATCACATTCGCAGCCGCAAACGCATGCCCATGGTGACCGACTCTGAAGGCGGTGATATCTTTGACAACATTGGTTTGTTTGAGAAAAGTCCAGAGCAACTTCGCATTGAAAAAGACAAGAATGCTCATTTGCGTTCATTGATATGGAAATTGCCTGAAGAACAAAGAGAGGTATTGGTGCTTCGACATTACGCCGATTTGAGCTTCAAAGAAATAGCCGCTTTGACCAATAGCAATTTGAATACCTGCATTGGCCGAATGCACTATGCTGTTTTGAATCTGAGAAAAATGATGCAAAAAAATGCAGTGGCTGTAAAATAAATCCCAGGGGTCTGCGTTTTAACTCTTGAAAGCAGGCCTATGAACACAGCCATTACCCACTCAGAACTGATTTTATATTATTACAACGAGTGCTCTGCTGAGTGTAAAGCATTTATAGACAACAATTTGGCTTCAAACCCATCTTGGTCTGCCTATTTGGAACAAATGGCTGAATTGTTCCATGAATTCGATTTTGCCGAATGGCCTCACCCCACTACATCTAGCATCATTTTGGAAGAAAGTTTGTCTTTCTTGCCAACGGTGAGTCACGATTAATTTCGTTGTTTCCTTTCCTTCTTGCCCGTATTTTTGAGGGTATATGGAGAGCATTCCAAAGTTGGATTTGGCTGATTTTACATCGGCGAGTGCTGAAGCTAAAGCAAAGTTCGTGTCTGATTTGGGCAGGGCTTATGAAGTGATAGGGTTTGTTGCCATTAGAAATCACGGCATTCCTCTCGATGAATTGTCTCAGTTGTATGAATCGGTAAGCGCCTTTTTCGGTCTACCTACCGATGTCAAAATGCGTTACGATGATTCTGAGGGTGGCGGTCAACGAGGATATACGGGATTTGGAAAAGAGCACGCCAAGGGAAGCAATGCCGGAGATTTGAAAGAATTTTGGCACTTCGGTCAATTCATTGATCATTCTGACGAGAATGCTCCCAATTTCCCACCAAATAAATGGGTAGAGGAGCTTCCTGGGTTTAACTCTTCTGGAGAGCGCTTGTACAAGGCTTTGGAGTCAACCGGTCGTGAGATGCTTCGCGCTATAGCCTTGCATCTTGATTTGGAAGAAGACTACTTCGATTCACGAATCTTCAATGGCAATAGCATTCTGCGCGCCATTCACTACCCTTCCATTACTCAAGATCCTAAAGATGCCATTCGGGCTGGCGAACACGAAGACATCAACTTGATTACCCTTTTGGTAGGGGCTTCTGCCGACGGATTGGAAGTGCTTAACAAAAAAGGCGAGTACGTACCCGTGACCGAAGTGGAAGACCATATCGTTGTCAACGTCGGTGATATGTTGCAGCGGCTGACCAATGATCGATTGAAGAGTACGACTCACCGTGTGGTCAATCCGCCGAAGGAGAAATGGTCGGAACCTCGATTCTCCATCCCCTTCTTTTTGCATCCAAGACCCGAAGTCAGCTTGGCCGCTCTTCCTTCTTGTGTGAGTGAATCTTACCCCAAGAAGTACGAGGATTGCACGGCAAACGAATTTCTCATGCAGCGATTGAGGGAAATCGGGTTGATCTAAACAAAGAGATTTTTCAGTTCCTGAGCATCTTCTGGCTTCATTTTTCCTGCCAAGATGAGTCGGACTTGCCTTCTGCGCAGGGCTCCTGCGAATTTTTCTTTCTCTATGTCTGATTCGGGTTCGATTTGGGCCACTTTGACGGGCCTGTTTCTCGCATCCAAGGCGACGAAGGTATAATAGGCCTCGTTGCTTTTGATACGCACCCCATCGGGAATGCTTTGAGCATACACCTCAATAAAGACTTCCATTGAGCTGTTAAAGGCCCGCGTCACGTAGGCTGTCAGAGATACCACATCTCCCAGGCGAATGCTCTCCTTGAAACTGACACTGTCAACAGAGGCCGTAACTACAGTATGCAAACTGTGTTTTTGAGCGGCTATGGCGGCACAAATGTCCATCCAGTGAAGCATTTTGCCTCCCATTAAGTTGTTTAGGGTATTGGTGTCGTTGGGCAACACCAATTCTGTCATGGTCGTCAGTGAGTCTGATGGTCGTTTGGTTGGGCAATCGTTCATGATGGATTATCGGAGGGGGAATTTCGCATAAAAAAAGGGGACCGAAGCCCCCTTTGGAAAATATCAATGGAATAATTAGGCTTCAGCAGAAACAACAGAGACCATGCTCTTGCCATTTTTGCCTTTGCGGAAGTGAACTTTACCGTCTGCCAAAGCAAACAACGTGTGGTCTTTTCCTACACCTACATTAACATCAGCATTGTGTACAGTTCCACGCTGGCGAACGATGATACCGCCCGCTTTGATGGTCTGACCACCGTATACTTTGACTCCAAGACGTTTGCTGTGGGATTCGCGTCCGTTCTTGGAGCTACCCATACCTTTTTTGTGTGCCATTTCTTTTTACTTATTGTGCTTAAGCGGTGATACTATTGATGATGATGCGGGTCAAGTAGTCACGGTGACCGTTTTTCTTCTTATACCCTTTTCTTCTTTTCTTTTTGAAGACGATTACTTTAGAACCTTTGCCGTGTTCTTCAACAGTGGCGGTTACTTTGGCTCCCTTGACGGTGGGAGTTCCAACTTTGATTTTGTCTCCGCCGATCATGAGAACCTGATCAAACTCAAGAGTTTGGCCAGCTTCGGCCTTCAAGCGGTTAACCACTAAAGGCTTGTTCTCTTCAACGCGGTACTGTCTTCCAGCTATATTAACTATGGCGTACATGTCCGTAAAATGGGCAGCAAAAATAGCGAAATTCCTGCGAAAATCAAACCTGTTGACAAAATTCATGGAAAGATGAAAAGGAAAGGTTCATTTGACTGCTAACCCGCGGCCCACATGGCATTGGTTTTCCTGTGTCCTTAATTGGACAGCCCCCAATTGCGTGTCTTTCGACTCCTTCCTAACCGGCATCTTTGTATCATATATATGAAGAAGTATCTCTTGATTTCACTGAGCATCGCAAGTTTTGGATCGGTTTGGGCACAACCCGAACCCAAACGCGGTTTTGAAAACTCCTCACAAGAAGTGATTTCTGGAACCAACATTCGTTTGCTACCTTCCAGCAAGCTTTTGATCGATCCCATCGTATCTGTGAGCAAGAACCCAGAGATCAAATTGAATCTCGAAACACCTGATTACTTCTATCCCACTCCTAAGCTGACCCCTTCTGTCGATCCGCAGCCATTGAAAGAGCCAGGCTCAGACTCGGTGCACAAAAGCAACTATTTGCGCCTGGGTGCCGGTAATTTGGGCCATGCACTCGGTGAGTTGTACATCGCCAGTGAGGCCAATAAGGACTATGCATACAGCTTGAATGTGGGCCATCTTCAGGGAAACAATCCCAACTCTTTTCAAGATTTTCAAACCACTCAGGTGGCCATTCAGGGTTCCAAGTTTTACTACCGCGGTAGTTTGACAGGCGGGTTCCAATATCAGCGTGATGCGCTGCATTATTTTGCTGCAGATTCATCCTACACGGGAGATGCGGTTATGCTGGGCAAGGTGGGTGAAACCCTATCTGGTTCTTTGGATTACCAATTGAAGCGCAGTGGCAAGGTTCCCGAACTTCGTTGGTTGACACAGTATCAAGCTTACAGCAACAACCTCAATCAACGAGAATCTGAGTTGAGTTCGGCCTTGAATCTGAAGCAGGATTTGGGTACGCAAGCTCAGTTCATTGCCGATGTAGCGGTGACCAAATTGATGTTTGAGCAGGCTCCCAACTTGGAAAAACCCAGTGGTTTGAGCCGTTCCAATCAGTTGTTCATAGACGCGCGTCCTCAAATCGCTGTTCAACATCGACCTAGCCAACTCCAATTGTCTGGCGGTGTAACCATGACCATGCTCAATGCCATCGAGCAGCAATTGCAAGGCGATACGAGTATTCAGACATTTCGCATCAATCCCTATGTGGAATTCCATAAGAAATTGACGGGCATGAACATGCAGATGTTCGGTGTGGTCGACGGCGGATTGAAAAAGAACTCCATTCGCCGCATGCAGGCCTTTGTTCCTTTTGCCTACGATTCGATTGGTATTCAAAACACCTACGAGCAAATCAATGCTCATGCCGGAGTGAGAGGTCGAATCAGCGACAATTCCAATTTTGAATTGAGTTTTGGTGGCAACAGCGTAGCTGATATGCCTTTGATTGTAAGCAACTTGGATCCGACTAATGCCATGGCAGATAGCCTGAATTCACTGCAGGTGGTTTACGACAATGTGAACTCCATGTACTTCCGTTTTCAAACCAGTTTGTCCATGGGTGAGAAGTTTTTGTTTCATGCCTCTACCCGCATTGTCAATTATTCTCCTGCTGTGGAGCAACAGGCTTGGCACCTCCCCTCGTTTACCTTTCAAGGATTTGTGCGATACAAGGCCATGGATCAATTGTATGTTCAGACTTCCATCGCGGGCATGGGCAAACGTTTCAACCGCACCTTGGACGAAACAGGCGCCTTGCGTACCACAGAAATACCAGGATTTATGGATTTGCAGTTGAGGGCTGACTATAGCTTGCCTGGAAAAGGCCGTGTTTGGATTCAAGGATCCAACTTGTTGCAGAGTGGTTTAGAGCAGTTTGCGGGTTACCGCGGATACGGTTTGAACATCATGGGAGGAATTGCCATTTCTCTCTTTTAATTCTCTCCTTTCTTGCTAAATTTGAGAACGTGAGCATCCCCCAAATTTCCCATACCGTCGAAGAACTTTTGTTGCAGCATGAATGTGTGATTGTTCCTGGTTTGGGAGGTTTTTTGATGCGTTCGTTTCAAGCCAGTGCCAATCCTTTTTCGAAGGAACTCCGCCCCAGTGGCCAGTCGGTTTTCTTCAATGCAGCTTTGACCCAAGACGACGGTTTCGTAGCCAAGCATTGGGCCGAGCAAAAGGGCTTGTCTTATGCTGCGGCTGCAGCAGAACTCAAATCTATCGGTTCTGAGATTTTGGCGCAGGCCAAAGATAAAAAGCCGGTTCCTTTTGGACGGATGGGTCAGTTCTTCCTTAACCCACAGGGTCAATTGTTTTTCATACCTGCTCAATCGTTGAATTTGAGCTTGGAACATTTCGGATTGCCCGTACTGCGATGGCAGGCTTTGGAAACTGTATCTCAAACAGATTCAGTAGCCCAAAAGGCCATTCATGTTCCATTGGTCACCGAATCGGTTGATATTGAAGATGCCGAGGTTGCAGCGGTGGCCGAAGAATGGACCGATAAACTCGAACAAAAACTGCAGCGCAACCCCATTTGGAAAGTGGCGGCAAACGTGGTTTTGGTGATGGTCATCGCAGCCCTTTTGGTTCTCAATGTCCGAACCTTTCAGAAGGCTTATCAAAACCGAGTCGATGAACAGGCAGGTTTGCAGCTGAATACGACCGTTAAACCGGCTCCTCAAAAACAAGAAGTTGTGGCCGTTGAGCCTGAAACTGAACCATCAACCTTGAAGTACGAGAGTGGAACTGAGGGTATCGACGCCATGAGAGTTGATCTGTACCAGCAAACAGGCGATGTGTTCATCTGTGGAGGCTCTTACATTACGCCTAAAATGGCTGAAACAGAGTGTCTGTTGTGGCAAAAGCTAGGCTATGACGCCACCTACATTGAATTGGAAAACAGCAGCCTAACTCGCGTGGTTTTGGCTCGCTTTGTTGGTGATAAAGAGGCTAGTGATCTGGCCAAGAATATCAAAAATCTAGCCGCTGGTCGGCTTTCTGTAGAATACGTATTCCCCGCACCCGTATTATGAGCCATTATGTAGTTGACCGAATTCTCGATACCACTCCCCGTGAGAAAATGCTTTCTGGGGTTATCAGCATTGTTGTGTCAGCTCTCATTCTCTTGCTCCTTTTCTGGGTTCGTATCCATGTTCCCAATCCTCCATTCAAGGAAAAGGAATTGGAACTGCAATTGGACTTTGGTATTCAAGAAGTGTCTTATGGAAGACCTACCGATGGAGGTCCTTCTACCACTCCCCCTGCTTTGGGTGGAGGAGACGGCGCCGCTTCTGATCCAGACCCCTCTCCCAATCAGGGTGGTCTCGGTGCAGTGGTAACCAACGATCAAAGCGATGCTGATATGGGATTGCCTCCCATTGACCCACCGGCATCAGAAACCCCTAAGCAAAGTGCATTGTCTCAACGGGGTATCAACATTGGACAACGCTCAGGTACTCAGAATACCAATGGCACTCCCAATGGAATCCAAGGCGGAAATGGCCGAAATGGCATGGGCGACGGTGGAAACAACGGTGGAATCACCGGTAATTACGGGCAGCGCGTCACACCCAATAAAAATGGTTTGTTCAATGCCGAAGGGTTTACGAGTTACAACATTCGTCCCGGAGTGAATAAAGTGGATGCCGATGGGTTTGGAACCATCAAAGCCATGGTAACGGTTGATTGCAACGGTCGCGCAAGCGTAAAATACATGGTCCCTGGCGGCACCTACACTGGAAGTACCGACAACAGCCGTAAAGTGATGGAGTACTTCATCTCAAAAGCCACTTTTGAAAAGGTGGAAAATGGCCAATGTCCTCAAACTTCTACCTTCACCTTGACCATCAAGCGTGAATACATCATCAACCCTGACGGATTGTAAGCTCTGTGAGCCTGTCCTATTCTGAAACCTTAGCAGAATTGTTTGCTCGACTACCCATGTTTCAACGGGTAGGAAAAGCCGCGTACAAAGCCAATCTTGATAATACCTGGACCCTGATGGACGCTTTTGGTCATCCGGAAAAGGCATTTCCCTGCATTCACATTGCGGGTACCAATGGCAAAGGCTCTGTGAGCTGCGGTATGTGTGCCATGCTCGCGGAGGCGGGATACAGTGTGGGGCTCTATACATCTCCTCACCTTCTGGATTTTCGTGAACGCATTCAAATAAATGGTGTTTGCATTCCTGAATCATCAGTGATCGAATTCTACCAGCGGCTTTCACCGCTTCTCGACGAATTGACTCCCTCCTTCTTTGAGATCACGGTGGCCATGGCCTTCGATTATTTTAGAAAGGAAAAAGTCGATGTAGCCGTCATTGAAGTAGGTTTAGGCGGTCGATTGGATAGCACCAATGTGGTGAATTCCATCTTGGGTGCCATTGTGAGCATTGGTCACGACCACATGGACCTCTTGGGCGATACCTTGGAAAAGGTGGCCCTTGAAAAAGCCGGCATTGCCAAGAATGGCTTGCCCATGGTTTTGGGTCGCAACGGCAATGAAACCGATGCCGTATTGATGGAAGAAACTCAGCGTTTAGGTGCGAATAGCATCTGGGCTGGGCCTGCTCCGTCTCCATGGATCGAAGCCTTTGCGTTAAAAGGTTCTTATCAAGTTCACAATATATCGGTCTTGTACGGTTTATGGAAGTGCCTTCCAGAGCCCTTTCAAGTGAGCGAGGAGCAAGCGCTAATGGGCTTGGCCAATGTTCGCAAATGGAGCCAGATTAGAGGCCGATGGGAAGTTCTTCAAGAACAGGATCCCTTTGTTGTCTGTGATACCGGCCACAATGCCGAAGCATTGCAGCACACATTGGCTCAATTTCAAACACATGCTCCTATGGAACAGTGTCATTTTGTATGGGGTGCGGTTGGCGATAAAGATCTTCAAAAGGTATTGGCGATGCTTCCTAATGGGGCCCATTACTATTGGTGTTGTCCCAGCATTCCTAGGGGGCTGCCAGCCTCTGAATTGCAAATCAAAGCCGCCGAGCTGGGATTGAGCGGCCAGGTATTCTCTTCTGTCGCTGATGCCTATCAGGCGGCAGTATCTCAAGCTTCGACAGGAGATGCCCTGTACATTGGAGGTTCCACCTTCGTGGTCGCCGATTTACTGGCTCATTTGCAGGATTAACACTCTTAGATAAAACCGTTCTCGCTGAAGATTTAGCGCCGGCATAGACATAAAAAAAGGCCCCGAGCAATCGGGGCCTTTTTCATGATTTCAAAATGGAATTAACGTACGCCATTCATCATGACAAGCAAACGCTTGCTCAAGACGAACAGGAATACGGCAGAAGCTCCAGCCATGAATACGAACAACATGAAGAAGTCGTACAAGGTTAAGATGGTGAAGCCCAAGAAGGATTTGGGATTGTCGATCAAATTCTGTTCAACAGCCAATTTGGTTTCTGCTTTTACAGCCTCGTCTTCAATGCCGGATAGGTTAACCTTTTCCAAAGGAATGACTTTCTGGCCATCGATGGCAGCGGCTCCTTCAGAGTTGAAGTTTTCGGGCAACAAAGTGACTGTATTTCCTTTGCTAGCCATATCGGCTTGCATACTCTCCAGGGCTTGAACGCTCACAACGGGCTCAGGATACAAGGCAGCCAAGGTGCCGGCAAATTTGTTGGCGGCTGCGGTTGACAAGAACCATACACCCATCAACAAAGAGGCGAATTTTACAGGAGCCAGTTTGTTCACCATTGACAAACCAATGGGCGACAAACACAACTCACCAAAGGTGTGAATGGTGTACAAGCTCACCAACCACATCATGCTTACCTTAACGCCAGGCTCCAAGCCTTTAACGCCCAAGGCGATAACCAAGTAGCCCAATGCCAACAAGAACAAACCCAAAGACTGCTTGAAGGGAGAAGCAGGTTCCATGTTGCGCTTGCCCAACCAACCCCAAATCCAAACGAATATGGGCGCGAAGATGACGATTGCAATGGCGTTAATGCTCTGGAAATAGGATGTAGGAACAACGCTTCCCATGATTTCACGGTTGGTTTGTTCTTCGGCAAAGTAGGTTAAAGATGCTCCAGCCTGCTCGAAGGCAGCCCAAAAGAAAATTACGAAGAAAGCTGCCACATAAATCACCCAAATGCGCTGGCGCTCTATGGTGCTCAAGTTAGAATCGCCAATGATGTAACCGGGAGCAGCAATGGTCAAAGAGAAAATGAAGGAACCGATCCAATCCATTTCAGCATAGTATTTAAAGCCTAACAAGGTCGCCAAGAAGACACCACCCCAAATCAACAAAGACCTGGTATCAACGGGTGCAGCTTCGCTGCTACCCGCTTCGCGTGCACTGTTGGGAGCTACACCGATTTGCTCGCCCTCAGGCGTAACGATGTATTTGTTCTTCAAAGCGACGAACAAGACGATGGACAAAATCATACCCAAGCAGGCGGCCAAGAATCCCCAGCGAAAATCTTCGGGGTTTCCAGTGTCGCCCAAATATCCGCAGAGAAGGGGAGCAATGAAAGCGCCCAAGTTGATGCCCATGTAGAAGATGGTGAAAGCCGAGTCCACGCGCTTGTCACCGGCAGGGTACAACTGACCTACCATAGTAGAGATGTTGGGCTTAAAAAAGCCATTTCCCAAAATCAACAAGCCCAAGCCCACAAACATGAGCATGGCTGCGTACGATTCTTGATAGAAGGTGCCAGACAGGAACATAAAGAACTGTCCCAATGCCATGAAAATACCACCAATGATAATCGATTTGCGGTTGCCCCAGTAGCGGTCAGCCAAATATCCACCCAACAAGGGGGTCAAGTAAACGAGACCGGTATACGATCCATAAATCTCAGAGCCGAGTGCCTTGTCAAAAAGCAAAGCCTTGGTCATGAACAGTACGAAAAGGGCTCGCATTCCATAGTAGCTGAAACGCTCCCACATTTCCGTAACAAATAGTACGTACAGCCCTTTAGGGTGAGACGCATTTTGGTTGTTTAGAGTAGTGTTGTCTGACATACAATGATGATTATCCGGGCTAAAATAGAAAGAAAATTCCAAAGGATTAGACGATTATTGGCCATTCTTCTCGCTGCTGTGGGTGAATTCTTACTTCAAAGCGGGACAAATGGATTTATTTTGCAGGGATTCAACCGTCTGCCTGTTGAATAAACGCGTTTTGAGCCTGCTCGTTTCCGATATTGCCCAATTGGTTTCTGCCCGTGTAGAGGGCGATGCCTCTTTGTCAATCAAGGCTGTAGCAAAACTAGAAGAAGGCGAATCGGGATCTTTGGGTTTCTTGAGCAATCCCAAGTACGAATCTTGGGTGTATCAGACCCAGTGTTCGGCCGTTTTGGTACCCGAATCCTTTCAGCCGAGCCAAGCCGTATCGGCTGTCTTGCTTCGTCACTCCAATCCCTATTTTGCCTTTTGTCAAGTATTGACCGAGTACTTCAACCCCATTCAACATTCGGTTGGAGTTTCTTCAAAGGCTGATATTGCCCCTGATGTGCAGATTCCAGACGATGTGTACATTGGGCAAGGGTGCACCATTAGCTCGGGCGTTGTTTTGGCTAAAGGAGTCAAGATTTACCCCGGTGTATATGTTGGCGAAGGTGTAAGCATTGGTTCTGACACCGTCTTGTTTCCCAATGTTACCTTGTATCCCTTTACGCAGTTGGGGCAGCGGGTCGCGGTTCACGCAGGCACTGTCATTGGTTCAGATGGCTTTGGGTTCGCCATGGAAGGCGGGCGTTACCACAAGATTCCTCAAGTGGGCATCGTGGTTGTGGAAGATGATGTAGAAATAGGGGCCAATTGCACCATTGACCGCGCTACAATGGGCCGCACTCTGATTGAAATGGGCAGCAAGTTGGACAATTCGGTGCAAATTGGTCACAATGTGGTGATCGGCAAACACACCGTTATTGCCGCACAAGCAGGAATCGCTGGAAGTACCAAAATTGGCGAATATTCTGTCTTGGGTGGTCAAAGCGGCGTTTCTGGCCACTTGGTTGTACCCGCACAGACCCAATTGGGAGGCCAGGCGGGACTGACAAGAAATTTAGAGAAAACGGGAATGAAACTTTCGGGCACTCCTGCCCTTCCTGTTCAAGAATACCTGAGGTCATCTATAGCTATATCGCAATTGACCGATTTACAAAAACAAGTCAGAACTTTGCAAAAGGAAGTTCAAAAACTCAAAGAGAATACCCCATCAAATGACGGAGATTAATCCCAAACAAACTACGCTCAAAGCTCCTGTATCCTTGTCAGGTGTAGGCCTACATTCCGGTGTTTCGGTCACCGTTACCTTGCATCCGGCAGAAGCCCATCACTACTACAAGTTTCGTCGTACCGATTTAGACGGGCAGCCCATCATTGAGGCTGACTGTGATTTGGTTACCGATACATCCAGGGGAACCACGTTGGAAAAGAATGGTGCCACCGTATCTACCATTGAGCATGTTTTGGCCGCATTGGTTGGTATGGAAATAGACAATGTCTTGATTGACATTGACGGTCCCGAAATGCCCATCATGGATGGAAGTTCTCAGCCGTTCGTGGAGGCCATTTTGAAAACGGGTTCGGTTGAATTGGATGCCGAGCGCGAGTATTTCGAAATTCCACACAACATTCACTACAACGACGAGGAGAACAAGGTGGAAATCATCGCCATGCCCGTTGACGAGTATCGTTTGACGGTGATGGTCGATTACAACTCACCTGTTTTGGGAAGCCAGCATGCCGGCATTACCGGTTTGAAAGACTTTGCCACAGAAATAGCCCCCTGCCGTACCTTCTGCTTCTTACACGAATTGGAGCAGCTCTTGGCTCATAACCTGATCAAAGGAGGTGATTTGAACAACGCCATTGTTGTGGTAGATCGTGAGGTCAACCAGGATGAGTTGGATCGTTTGGCCCAAATCTTCAATAAACCCAACGTCATGGTCAAACAAGATGGCATTTTGAACAACTTGGATTTGCGTTATCAAAACGAACCTGCGCGTCACAAGTTGTTGGATATGATTGGAGATCTAGCATTGGTGGGTATGCCCATCAAGGGTCAAATCATGGCAGCCAGACCTGGTCATGCCTCCAATGTGGCCTTTGCCAAAAAGATCAAGCAGGTGATGAAAAAGGAATTGCGCCGCAAA
>JAQCBH010000013.1 GCA_027621365.1 Bacteroidota bacterium
GTATATTTGAACCATCATCAAGAGACGCTTCGGCGTCGCCAACCGAGCCCGACCCGGCCGCGGTGGCCCAACGATGAGGACCCATGAGTCAAAAAAAAGAGGTACCCTCATATGATTTCAATTGGTTGAACGGGCTAACCGCGGTTCGGGTTTTTTCTATGCCATTAAAACCCAAACGAATATGAGAGAATCCATGTATTTAGCCCAAGAGGGCGACAAAGAGCGCTACGAAGAGAACCTCAAATTGCTTCAGAAATTGAACGACGACGAACTATGGCTTCGCTACGAAAGTGCCCTAAAACTAGGAATCGTGGGCTCCCACGCCCAAAACATTTATCTCTTCGCCCTTTGGAAAAGAGGGCGTGAGCGTGGACTAAGCTTCGCTACCGAACTAGACGGTGGCATTCAAATCAAATACGGTCGTATTATCTCAATTGAACCCTTGCCATGACTTACCCCTGGAGCCAAACCAACACCAAAGCGCCAAAGCGCTGTCACCACGTCGATCAAGTCAGCATCGATGGCAAAGTGTTCATTTCTATCGGCCTTCGCAGGGAATGGGGCGTATATCAACGTTCTTGCGTCATTCGCATCAAACCCGCCGGCTTGGACCCGCGAAGCCCAGAGGCATTTAAGCTCGACCGTCAAAACCGAGCTAGTTGGACTCAGGGTTCAACGAGGGGAGTGCAGGATCAAAAGTTCTACCTCGATTTCATGGATGAGCACCATTTCTACTGTGGCTTTGATTTCTACAAACCCGAGATGCTTTCTTCAGAAATCATTCTTATTCCAGGACCGAGAACTATGTTATTCTTTCCTGCTTTTCCCCTTCGAGAGAACCCTTGCCAAAGCATGGAAGATGTCATCGACAGGGCGGTGTTTGAGTGCAAGAGGCAGTTGTTTGTGGATGTGGAGACCTGGGAGGAGTTGAGGGGGTTGAGGGAGAGGTTAGATATTTCTTTCTCCTAAATATTTCACCAACTAAAACATCCAAATAATTGAGTTTATATGTCGAATTAATCAATCTTTAATATTTTAGAGCATCTTATTGAATTCCAATGTCAGCACCAAGCATTCAACAAATCGCAAATTCACTTAAACGCCAATTCAAAACATGGGACTTTCAGAAAGCAAGATCTGCTAGTCAAAATGAAGCCCAAACAAGAGAATATCTCATTGAACCCGTAATTAAGTTGTTAGGATATGAAAAACTCGATCACTGGGTGACGGAGCTAAATGCTGATTTTAATGGCAAGAAAGGCAATAAACTCAAAGTTGATTACGCGCTAGCGCCAAAAGGGAAAGATCCGGTCATTCTCATTGAGGCTAAACATCATGACAATGCCCTTCAAGGCAAAGTATTCAGCCAATTGCGTGAATATTTCACAAACGTTTCAACTGCTCGAATCGGAATATTAACCAATGGTGTCAGTTGGAAATTCTATGCTGGCTACAACAGTTATGACAAACTCCATGAAGAGCCTTTTTATGAGTTCAATACATTCGAAGCACAAGATTCAGACTTCGAAGACCTCGCTCGTTTTCATATAAGCGCTTACAAAACTGAAACCATTCTAGAACATGCCAATGAAAAGTACCAATTGTCCAAGTTTGACCAAGCACTATATGAAGAATTGGTAGACCCTTCCGAGGGAATGTTAAAATCCATTATTAAAAGAATGGGGTTTGCATCATCTACTCCAGCAAGAATGAAGTTTGTAAAAGAAAACATCAATTACATTTCTTTAAAAGACGCATACGACAGAATTGTCAATACAGGAGCATTAAGTCCAGACAACGGCATTGTAACTACAGAAGAAGAGATGCAAGCATTTCAAATTGTGCGCACGATTATTACTTCCAGTAGTAAAGAGTTGGCGAAGATGGCAATTCGAATAACACATAGAGATTTAAAAAACCAATTCTCTGTCTTACTTGATGACAACCAAAGACAATTGATTTGCGCGTTTCAATTCAATAAATCCAAAAAGAAGATGTCTATTGGAAAAGGCAACTGGGTAGATATTGAATCAGTTGATGACATTGTAGGATACAAGTCAGAAATTTTAATGGAGTTCAAATCTTATTTGGGCTAGAAAACATCCGCAGCAACCAACCCCATTATGAAAAAAGGGCTTCTCCTCCTTTCGGCCATGATCGTCTCATTGACTGCCTTTGGCCAAGACCTCATCACCACCACTGAGGGCCAAACCATCAAAGCCAAAGTGCTTGAAATCGGTTTGGACGAGATCAAATACAAGAAATACGAAAACCTCGAAGGGCCAACATACACCATGGTCAAGTCGAAGGTTTTAGTCATTTATTATGAGAACGGAACGACTGAGTTGTTTGGTAACAAATCAAACATTGTGGAACAAGAAGAAATTGCCAATGCGATAAGCAACCCCTGCGAGACATCGCCTAGAGGAATCATCAGCTATAACATTGGTGCAAATTTACCCGTTGGAAAATTCGGGTTAATTTATGAAGGCACAGAGGCTGGATACGCCTTACCATTTGTTACAATTGAGTTCAATTTAGTTCGACATATAGGAGAATCGTCTTTCGATTTTTGCGCATCAAGCCGAGCAAATGTTTTTTTATCAGACGAAACATTTTTAGGCTATGGCATTGATGCAGATGTCACTCGGGGTCCATGGTCATTGTCTGGAACCATGGTAGGTGGGCAATACAATTACTCCATTAACAATAGAGAGAAAGTATCAGCCCGAGTAATGACTGGTCTTGTTGCGGCAACCAAATCAGAAATGATGGTTGAGAAGCCCACATATTGGTTCAAAGAAGAACGCGTTTCGGTATTCACTCCAACAATTCTTGTCGGGTGTGGAATGAGTGCCAACACAAAAAAGAACTTGGTGCTTTTGTTGAACCTTGATTTTCAGAGGGCCTACCCCACATTCAATTCAATCGAATCAGTCTGGAATAACGGCATGAGGACTTGGGACACCTGGAGTCAACCCATGAGTTTTTTAAGCCTTACAGGTGGTATTGGAGTAAACTTTAACTAAAACTCATGCATCAGCTCATCATTAAGGTTGGAACCTTACTAGCTTTAGTATCATTGTTTTCTTGCAGCTCCAACCGTATTCAATACCTAACCATTCCGCATGAAGAGGTAATGTCTGAATACAATACACGTCAGAAGGTCTTTTTAGAGTTTGGCTCACCTGACAATCAAACAACCATTGATTCGATTACTTCCTTTACCTACAACATGGGTTCCGTAAGTTGGATAAGTGGCTCAACTATTTCAACAGGGACTTACGGCAGTATAACTAATCCATTATATCGCCCCTTAGCAAATCCAATTGTTAGTTCAACTCGTTTCATTTCTACGACAAATGTTCTGGCCAAATCGACAACAGTAAATAGCTATGCTAAGTTTTGGATCATGGGTGATTCGGTTATGAAATGGGAAACGCAAGGAATTGATAGGTCAAGGAAAATTCCCATTTCTTCCCAATTAGCAGATACTCTATACCCACAATCCAGAGGTAATAACTCCTATGTTATTAATAGCCAGCCTTCATCAACGAATGAAACATTCAAGAGTCAAACTTTACCCATCATGACTTTTGTTCTTATCCTGGCGACTTTGAGAATCATAGCAAATTAATCGAACGATCCATCCGCCGGCACTACCTACCTCTCCACACCTTGCGTGTGCTACCGTCATCGTACAATTCGATGACCATCTGCTCGGTTACCATAGGGTCAACCGGTCTACCCAAGAGGTCAAAACTCTGAACCCGCCTCGGTTGCACAGCTTCGAATGAATCAACCGTTGCCAGAGCATTCTCCAATGTAAACGCACACACGTGAGGCAAGGGCTCTGACAAGTCTTCGCGGTCGTAGTGAAGCACCAGCTCATTATCGGTTTTCTTGGCCACATAAAACAGAGCAAATCCATAAAAAGCCATACCGGCGTAATAAGTCTTTACCCAAACAAAGCTCAATTGGTTGCTTGAGTCGATGTACTCCCAGCGTTGAGTATTGGGGTAAATCGAATACAGGTAACCCGAACTTTCCGAGAAACTGCCATCGGCCCGAAGGGTCAGGGTGGCATCTTCGTTCGCCCCACCGTTTGTACTACTGCTGCGCTTGCCTTCCCACACCCCAATAAAGTCTTGGGCCTGGTTCTGAGCTTGGGCATTGAATACCAGTTGTAGGGTTAATAAGGTCAGAAGGAAGCGTTTGAGCATGGGGCAAAGGTAGGGATGATGGAAATTAAGACTCTGCAAACTCAATCAAAGGTCCGAATTCTCCTCGGTCGGCTTGCTTCAATGCTCTTATATACGTTGACCGAATCTCAGAGGCGGGCAGAGATGAACGCGAACCCCATGTGAAGACAGGCTGCTTATAAACATGGCTCATGATAATGTCAGCCATTAAACGACTATGTCTTCCGTTTCCGTTTGGAAAGCAATGTATGCTGACCAATCTGTGTTTGAATCTTATCGCCAACTCTAACCGAACATATACATTGTATTCATACCAATGGTGTGCATCATCGATTAGTTGTTTGGCTTCTGATGCCACTTTCCAATACTCTACACCTATGTTCTTATTTGTCATTCGGTATTGACCAGCCCATGACCATACCTGTTTGAACATTTGCTTGTGTACCTTTTTCAGAAATTCTGTACTGAAAACCGTTCTGGCCTCCCATCGATTGCTCAAAGACCACAACATTGCATCTTCAATATTCTTTTGCTCAAACTCGTCCAATTCCCTCTTGACCGATACAATGGGTACTTTCAAACCCAACTTTTCCTCCTCATCTATTGGGGTTTGCCCCTCTAAATACTCAAAATTCAATCCCATAGAATTTTGGGCATTTGTTGTTTGATTTCAAGTGTTCGCTCATCAATGGCTTGGTTCAACCGATATTCAGAAATCGCCTGATCTTCCAAAACCATAGAGTTGGATGTTCTGTGAACAATTTGCGAAGCCAATTCCCTAGCCTTTTTCTCAATCAAAGCATCTAGAGAACCATCATTCGGCACAAATCCATATACCAATTGCATATCTATGGCTTGGCCAACCTCTCGAAGCGCTTTTAGTGTTATAGAGCCTTCTGCTTCGCGTTTTTCCATATCCAAAACTGCCTGCTTTGAAACACCTAATCGCTTGCCCATTTGAAGCAAAGTCATTCCCAATGCCGTACGTATGGATTTAACCCACCCGCCACTAGGAGAAGAGTAAGATTCCAATTTGGAAAATGTTGCCAAGCGTTGCTCAAGCAGGTTCAATTCTAAGGTCTTCTTTGCCATAATGTAAACTTATTGCTTTACTTATCGAAAGCAAAAGTACAGTTTTCACTTTACTTTGTTGTTGTTTTTGTAAAGTTTTAGTTTGACATCTAGGTGCGTCTGAGTGATTCAACAATGCTATTTACTTCAGCAGGCCCATGCACCGACTTCCAATACTCGATGTAAGGCACCAGTTGCTTCAGATCCAAAACCTTGACATATTGAAAGTCCTGTCTAGGCATCTTATTGGTCATGACCAATAGATTCCGAACGGGGATTTTCACATGTCCCCAGCGATGTTGAATCTTGCCCAATAGCCCTTTTCCGTAGCTGCTATTGAGCAATGTGAACAACACCCACCCGCCGCGCTTCACCTGCTCTACCGGAGAAAAGCCCTTGTGATTCCGAATGGTATCGTCGCTCCAGTGTTTGGTCTCAATGACAAATACGCCTGAAGGACCGATCACTACATGATCGAGCTGAATCGATTGAATGTGCTGGCCAGTTCGTTGATTGTACATAGCCTTCCTAAAGGTTTTATTGAAATCATTGATGACATGGAATTCGTCACTCAATGCCTCTAGGGCTCTAACAACCTTTTGTTCTCCAATCGCCCCGGCCACCAAGGGTGAAACTCGATCGACAACTGCTTTCTTTTTGTCCAGGCTTTCGAGGGCTGCTTTGGCGCTTTCCAAGACGGCGGTGTCGAATTGGTTTGATACAAATTCCAATCTCTCGTGTAGGGCTGAGTACTCTGATTTGAGTTTTTGAGTCGCCCTATTTACCCGACCTGGCATGGATTTCTCTGCGAATCGAATTTGAATATCTAGCCAAAATCGATACAAACCCGAAACTACTTCTCGCTTGTATTTCAACCCATCAATCTTTGCCTGAATGGTTAAAAGAGACTCTTCCGTTTTCTGGTCCAGTTCCAGCTTTGCGGCGGCTGTTCTTGGCTTAAGGTCAGCTCGTTCTTTCGATACCCTTTGGCCATGCTCTTTGATGATCTCTTGGCGAATATTGAAATAGGAGGATTGAAAATCCTGCACCTCTCGAACGCTGAGCAAATCGTATACTCCAGCCTTTTGGAGTTCAGCCTTTAATACGGTGAGTGAGCCAATGGTGTTGTGGAAGATGGCCAACTTATAAATAATTAGTGCTGATTCACACCACTTAATTCACCGTTAGTAAAATCAATATCCATGTCAGTAATAGATGATCCGTACCGATGGGAAATCACATATCCCCAATGTTCTAAGACCACAGTACCATAATGGTTCATATCTACCTGATCCGGCTTCCCCACCAACAATTGAACCGAGTCTTTGGGCATACCTGTATGAACCGTAACTCGACCCTTCTTGCCCTTGATTTCAATGTATTGAACAGGAGTTCTCGCTTTGCGCTCCTCAATCACCTTTTCCTGGTAGGTTTTATCAGGATCAAACCCGTACTTAAACGCAATTGTCGCCGCTAAAGCGCCGAGCAAAAACCCGAATAAACATCCAAGCCCGGTGCGCATTAATCTTTCTTTAGCGGAGCCAACAACAAGTAAAATACCCAGGCAAACCAAGAGATGAACAGACAGGCTAAGATCCAAGCCGCTTTCTCACCACCCTGGGTGCGATCAGAGGCATAAATCGAGTAGATGGGAAATACCCAAACTACGAAAATGATACCGAGAATGAGAAGGACTTCGAGCATAGTGGTGTTTGATTATCATGCAATTAAATGAAAATCCACTCAAAACACCATTCACTTCAATCAAAAAATCATACACCGGCAAAACATCAAACCTTCTGAGCCTCAATTTGTTACACTAGCATGACCAAAACAATCTGGGTACTTGGCATTCTTGCCGTTCTCATCATAACCTTTTTCATGTTCGCCTCCTTTCGCTTTTCCAACATTGAAACCCCCTCGTACCGGGTGATCAAAACCTTGGGTTCAGTCGAGCTGCGCGCCTACCCCCAAATGACCGTAGCCCAGACCGATTTGCGCTCTTCTTCGTTCGACAACGAGGGCAGCAACGGCTTTCGCACCGTCGCCAACTACATCTTTGGCGGCAACCAAACCGGCCAGAAAATCGCCATGACCGCTCCTGTGATCATGGAAATGGGCGACTCGGCCCACCTCTCCTTTGTCATGCCTTCGGCCTACGAACTCAACGATTTGCCCCAACCCAATTCTGATCGGGTATCCCTGCAGCAGACCCCTGAAAAGACCCTAGCGGTCATTCAGTACGGCGGCTTTAGCGACGACGACAAAATCAAGAAGTACGCAGACAAGCTCATGGCCGAACTCGAGGAACAAGGCATTGCCACCAAAGGCGCCCTGCTGTACATGGGTTACAACTCCCCCTGGGATGTCGTCAACCGCCGCAACGAGGTGGCCATTGAGGTTGTTTGGCCCTAATTAGCGCTTGATAAAGCGCAGGCTCTGGCTCTGATCAGCGGCTTGCAAGCGAAGCACATAGGGACCAGCGGGCAAGCTGCTCACTTCGACACCGGTTCCTGTTCCATTCAAGGTTAGGCGACCCAAAGCATCGATTACCTGCCATTCCACGCTTTCCGAAACGCCCTGAATCTGCAGCCAATCAGCTGTGGGGTTTGGATAAATGGACCAGGTCTCGCGAACGATGTCCTTGCGCCCAGAAGGCTGAGCGCGAACGAATTTGAACTGCCAGTAACCCGAAACAAAGTCAATACCCGCGGTCAAGGTTTGAGCGGTCAACTGCAGGTTGTACCAGCGCATATCGGGCTCAACCGCCCCCGCTCCCAATTCGCCATTGTTGGTGGCCTTGGGAAGGCCCAAAAACTGCCCTTGGCCCGAAATGACCAAAGCACCCATCACGGAATCGATGTACCAGGTACCGGCTTTGCTTCCTTCGTGAGGCGCGACCGGTGTGCCACAGGCTTCTTTGCCCTTGTTCTGCCATCCTTCCAACCAAGTTTGGCTACCCATGTTGATTTGGAAACTGCCGTCAGCCTTGATTTGGTAGACATCGTCAAACAAGCAGGAACGGGTATTGACATCGCCCGCACTGTTGCTCCACCAGAGCAAATTTCCAGCATCAGGTCCCACCGCCAAGGCTCCCGCCTTGCGTTCCAGGACCCAATCGCCCACGGGGCTCAATACGGCAAAGGAAAGGGTATCGCTGTAGGCTGTGGCACCGCTGTCATCAGCGGCCCAAGCATAGACTTCGTAGCTACCCGCCGGCCAAGTTTGGGCCCACTGGTATGGGGCCACCGAATCGCGAACGATTTGGCCACCGACTGAGAACTCAACAAAGGCAATTTGACCGTCCAAATCTTCGGCTACGGCCTGAACGGCCACGCGCTGACCTTCGATGAAATTCTGCTGGTTCAAGGGAGAAGAAAGCGCCAAACTGGGAGCTGCATTCAAACCGTCTCCCACAAACACAAACACCTCTTGGGCGTCGCTATACAAGCTGTCAAAGACACGAAGACGCATTTTATAGACCCCTTCTTTCAAGCCCTTGAGCAAGGGTTGAGCGCTGCTAGCCCCTTCCAAGCTCAAGCGGTTGGGACCATAGACCTGACTCCATTCGTAATTCAGGTAACCCAATGAACCGGCGCTGCTTGAGCGGCCGTCCAAACGAAGGGTATCAATCAAAGCGCTGTGGCTGCGGTTGCCACCAGCATGGGCCAAGGGCAACAAAGCAGGCAAGTCACCGGTACGGGTGAATACCAAACGGCCCAAATTGGCTCCCGAAGCTTGAAAGTTCAATCGCAAGATGCGCTTGCCACGCTGCATACTCAAGTTGTTAATCGTCACCGATTGGAAGGTTTCCCATTTGCCTGTGCTGGGGAAATCGACCCCGCTATTGAGGGCCTGTCCATCCAGTTCTAAGATTGTCAAACCGCCACGCTGGGCATTGCCATTGGCATATCGAATCTGGCAGGAGTAGAGACCGTCTTGGGCCACGTTTACGCTGTATTCGGTCCATTCTCCGGCTTCGATCCAAGTCAAAATGGCGCCTTCGGCGGGGTCTTGCGATGCATCAACCGATTCGGTCGTACGGAAATTGCCCAGGTTGGCGGCTCCAAAATCTACATAGCTGATGCCCTGGCCTCGGCCGCCTTCAAACTCATCGTAATGACCGGTTTCAATGGTACCGGGAATGCTGCGGCTGGCTCGTTTGTAAGGCCATTGTTCGCCCACAACCACCGTCAACACATTGCTCAAGGAAACCTTACCGCCTTTGTAGGCCCAGGCTTGCACGGAATACTGACCCACGGGCATGTTGGCGGCTGAATAGGAGTAAGGTTCAGAACTCTGGGTAGCGACGGGTTTCGAATTCAACATAAACCGCAAAGAATCAATGCTAGCGCTCAAAGAGTCGACCTGGAAACTCACATCGGTACCCTTGTAGTATTGGGCAAATTCGCTGCTGATTTTCAGCTTCACATCGCCATCTAGACTGGTCACCAATCGGCGAGGAGGAACCGTCAATTGGTATTGGTCAGAGAAGGTCACCACCAAGGTATCGGCCCCGTAATTCTTGGCCGTGTAAATGGTCTCGCCATCTTTATTAAAGGCCACCGCCAAGGGGTGATTGGCCGTGATCTGAGGCTGCAAGCGACCCAAGCGATTCAAGGAGTGCAACCAGTGGTAGGTCTGGGCATCAGAAACACCGAATTTGAGGTTGCGCTGGCCATTCGCGTTGTACAATTGAATGGCCTTGGGCGCATCGATGTAAGCCAGGTATTGGTAATAGATGTCGTGCCAGAGGTTGTCGTTGGCCTGGTGGGTCAAAATGCCGGTGTTCTTGGCCATCTCGTTCCACAAACGGCGATGGTAGGCGCTGTCGTGGGCCAGGTAAAATGAACCGCCGTGAATGGGGTACAATTCAATGCCATACGAGGCCGCAATGTCGTTGGTCCAGAAGGTGCCATTGTCGTGCGAATTGCCCCATACTCGACTCACCAACGCGTAGTTTTGATTGGGGCCCAAGTTGCGTTTCTTTTGGTCGAACCAGTACTCCTCGATGGCCGATTGCTCGGTGCAATACAGGTAAATGCCCAGATTGCGAATGGCGTCATTGCCCGTGATGCTGCCCCAGTGAATGAGGGAAGAGTTGAACTGCATACTCTCAGAGGTTGACTCTTGGTCGTTGCCCTGGGGGAAACTGGCAAAGCCATTCGCCCAACAGTGGCCCGCAAAGGGGTTGAAGTTGCGCAAGAAGGGGAATAGGGTATCCTGCCGATCGCTGGAGGCGGCATCGCGCACCAAGAGGTTGACCATGGCCCCGTATTTCTGGGACCAACCGGGCTCAAACTCTTCGATGAAGGAGGCCGCGTGTATGAAATAACCCCAGTGAAAATGGTGGTCGTTGATGTTGCCATCTTGACCGTGACCGGCGGGGTAACCGATCAAAGTGCTGTAGGTCTTGTGGTAATAGAACAAGAAAGCCACCTCAGGAGATTGGTGAGTCAACCAGTTCTCCAAACGGCTTTTCACGGTTTTCAAAATGGCTTGTACTGCCTCATCGTTGCCCATTTCGTGAGCAATGCGGGCGGTTTGAATCAGGCGGTTCATGACCTGGCCTTCGTTGTAGGAATCGGTCCAAGTGCTCAGGCCCTCGTATTGCAAATCGCTGATTTTCGACTGCAAGGCGGCCGCGTCAAAACCATCGCTCAGGTAGTCAACATAGGGCAAGGTGGGCAGTATGCCGCGAAAGGTGTGCGACACTTGATATTGGAGGGCAGGCAGCAATTTGAGCTGACCGCGAATGCTCTTGTACGACTGACTGAGGTAATCGCTTGAACCCTTGGAAGAGTGCGACCACTGGTGGGGCAACCAACCTTGCAAAGGCAAACTATCGCTGCCCTCGTGCACCTGAACCTCCAAGCTGAAAGTGGTGCCGACCTGGCTAGTGGAAGCGGTATAGGACCACTCGGTATGAGTCTTGATGGGCTCCACATAGGCGTAGCGCTGAAACGAATCAATGGCATTGGCCAAGCTGCTTCGGCCCGAAGGCAACATCAGCATCGACCAGTAATTGTGCCCATCCAAATCAGAGGTAAGGGTGGAACCGCTTTGGGACCAGGTGCATCCACCGGGACCGTAGACCACAAAATCAGCCCCGTTGTAGGCATCTTCGATCAAAACCACCTCATTGTTGATGCTCACCTTGCCGCTATTCACGGTGATTTTCACCTCGTCAGCCGAGTCTTTCTGGTAGTAGACAAAGGGCATACCCATGCCGGTGCGCGCCTGCAAACGGTGCCCGCCGCTCTTCCATTCCAAGGCGATGAGCCAATCGCTGTACTCGGCCACGTAAGCCGCGCTCGCGTTCAGGCCGCTCACCCCCACCACAATGGGTTCGATGTCGCTGATCACGCCCCAGGGAATGTACGAAGTGACCAGGCCGCTGGCTGTCGTCTTCATGGTCAAAGGGTAATTGAACAGGTTGCTGCAGTGCGCGTTGTTCAACTTGGCCGACCACCAGTCGTTGGTGGGAACCGGTTTCGATTTCAAGGAATCGATCAGGTAGGGCACCCCCTGCGGATAAGAGTTTCGCCCGGCCACATCGGTACCGGGAAAAGCGGTAGTATAGCTACCGCTGCCCACCTTGACAGTTTGGGCCGTGGCACATGAAAGGGCCACTAGGGCAAGAGCGAAAGCAAACAGTTTCTGCATGGGATTTCTTCGAAGGTAGGCCTTTGTGTTGATATTGTAATTTTTACAATATCGTTCCTGTGTGGGGGTGGAACAAAATTGGCCCATCAGGAATTAATTTCGTTGGCCATGAACCTCATCGAAGTCGAAGCCACCGTGAACGCTCCTTTGGAGCATGTTTGGAACTGTTTCAACCAAAGCCAACACATTGTAGGATGGAACTTTGCCGCCGATTCTTGGCACTGCCCTAAGGCTGAGGCCGACTTTGTGGTGGGGGGCAAATTCTGCAACACCATGGCCGCCAAAGACGGCTCCTTCAGCTTTGATTTCTGGGGCCATTACCGCGCCATTGAACCCTTGAGTCATGTAGCCTTTTCGTTGGGCGAAGACCTGGGCGAAAGCCGCTATGTCGAGGTTGACTTTTTGGAAGTGGAGGGCGGTGTTCGCGTGGTCGAGCGATTCGTTCCCGAAACCCAGAATCCCGAAGACATGCAACGCGGCGGATGGCAAGCCATCTTAGAGAACTTCAAGAGTTATTGCGAAAGAGGATAAAAGGCCTGGCTTGCATCCATTCACAATTTCCCAACTCTCCAAGCGGCCAGACATAAGCCGCCGCAAAGTCCAAGAATCAACAATTCATCGCGGTACTCAAACTTGCCTTTGTGAATGATGGACACCAGTAGCACTAACCAAATTAGGGCCAAAGCCAAAGACAAACTCAGCAAGCCCATGCCTCGTAGACTGATGCGATCATAAACCAATGATAGGCCGCCAATGGCCCCTGCCCAGAAAAAGAGAAGGGGAAAAAAACCCAACAACAACGAGGCCGCTACAAATTCACAGGCATCAGACAATTCAACCGTTGGAATGGCTAACAAGAAATTCATGATTTTCAAGAATTGGTTATCAGCAATTTCGCAGAGGCTGCGAATCAAAACGGATGAACTTTTACGGGTTTGAACCAACCCGCAGTCGAGGAATTACGGAAAATCCGTAAAAGACATCAATGAACTAGCTACCCATGGCTCATTCGACCACCCAACGGGTGAATCCGAGCAATTCCTGACCCGTTACAGAAACGAAATACAGTCCAGAAGGGAGCTTGGGTAGGCTGTGTTGATGGCCTTCTAGGGGAGCTTGGTACACCTGCTGACCAGAGGCATTTACGATGCTTATCTCAAGAGCCTCGTGGCGATCGATATTCATCATCAATTGCGCCGTTCCCTGGCTTGGGTTGGGTAGAACGCTTATTTCCATGCGGGCTAACGAAGGCGACAAGCCCGCGTTTTCTCCATAGACATCGGCACAATTGCTAATGGTACCCATAGGGCTTACTCCGCAAGCACGGAAATCAAATTGCTGGGACTCTTGAACCAAATAGCGCGCGGCTTTCACATCAAAAGTGGTCAGCGTATCACGCATGTTCCAATTGTCAGCTGGCAAGGCTTGCACCACCGGATGCATGCTTTCCCCATCTTCATTGACATGACCCAATTGAAGGGAATGACCCAATTCGTGAAACAAAACATAAGAGAGCTTGGCATTTTTACCCTGAGGAATGCTGCCTTTGCCATAGTAATAGTCGAAACGCTTGGAGATGCGCAGTTCTTGACCCATGACATAGTAAAAGGTGCGGCCACCTAAAATGCAGGAGTACCAAAGCTGCTCATAGTAGGCTACCACACCATTCGGTAACTCGTAACCCACACTATCAAACATCAAGGCATTGACGCCATCGCCCAAATCGCTTTTCACCCAAGTGGGTTGGCGAGTCAAGGTATAGTTCACACCCGTTTTGCATCTAAACTCAGCAAAGACACCTTCGATGCAGGCTCTCGCCTCGGTGTTGTTGTACAAGTCGCGGCGCATGTACCAGGTATGACCACCGTTTTCATTCAAGTTCCACAAGTGGAAATACTCCCTGGGGTTGATAGTAGCCATTCCCACATTCGCTTTGACGTGCAACACGTCAGCCGATTCACCATAAATACCGTTTACATAGACGCGCACTTTCCCGCTGTAGGTTTCAGGAACCTCGACCTCAATTTTGCTATCTGACCAACTCTTGTAAACGAAACCCTTGGCGGTATTGGCATCGAAATAATTCACCCCATCTCGAGCGAATGACACGTATGAATTGCCTTGGCTAGAACCAAATCCAGAACCCTCGATGGTCAAGGTTTGCATGCCCCCAATGATCGGGTTGGGGCTCAGGCTCGTGATAGAAGCATTGGCTCTTGCCATGACCTGAGAACCCGAATCCTTCCATTTTGGCAAGGCAAAAGGAGCGGCCTGTGCAAAATACTGGGCTTGAAATGCCTCTAACGAGGCAGACACCTCCCCACAGCAATCAGCCATCTGCCCTTCTATGAGTGAAAACTGCCCTTGTGGACCGCAAACCAATTCGTACACTACCGGCAGATTTTGGGTTTCGAACGTTCTTCCCGTTACTTTTTTGAGTAAGTAAACACCTTCTTGGGCTGCTGCAATTTGTGCCGCCCCATAAACGGTTCTTCCCAATGAGCCCAATTGACCTCCTTCGGTGAGAACCCAAATTCGAGCGGCATTTGAAGACCCGATCCAGCGGTGTTTGATTTCCAACTCATGTAGGGTTACAATTGTATTGTGTTGGTCATTCCATGTACAGAAACGTCGGGTTTCTTGTGCCCAAACGGCCTCTTCTGATTCGGCAATTCGATCTTCTACAGCAATGGGCGAAAGGGCGCAAGGGCTTATTTGTGCCGAAATGCCCGAGGCCAAAACCGACAACAAACCCAGAAAACCAATACGGGTGAATTTCATAGCCTCTAAATTAACCCTTATGGAGCTAATCAAGGGGGTCAAATGAATTCAAATGGGGCTTAAAACACCAACCCTAAATTGAAACAAAGGGCTTCTGAATTCTTGTACCGCTCTACAAGAGTCCAATTATCGAGAATCAAAAAAGGCATTTGCTGAGTTTGGTAACCCATATCGAAACAGATTCGGGCCGAGCCAGCCGGAAATTCAACTCCTATTCTAGGATTGAACATTACTCCTGACTTTTCAATTCCTTGGGTGTTCAACGAATAGCCCAAAGCCACTCTACCATAGGGCGAGATGGATTCTCTTTGCATCCTATATCGGTATTCTGCAAATACTGGCAACATGGCAAACTCATTGTCTGATAGAAAGTAACGCAATCCCGTACCCCCACCAACAAAATGGGCTGAAGTCAAGTTTTTGCCGTAAACCATGTTAAAATTGACCACATCCAAGCCGTATTTGCCACTGCTGATGCCATAGCCCAATGAAGCAAAGAATTCAAACTCTTGAGAAACTGGCGCAGTGCGGAGCACCTTAGGCTCTTCTGCGGCCGATGGGGTAAACTCCCGAGTCACCTTGGCTATATCGCCAATGGGGCAAACAAACACCGAGTTGTCTGCCAATTGAATGATCAAACTCACTTCGGGAACCCACTCGGTGATGGTACCTCTCAGTACAGAACCGTTCTTCAGGTGAATGACCTCTTTGGGTTGGCCAGTTTGCGACCAAGCCGTCGAGACCCAAGTGAACAACAACAGGACCCAAATGCGCAATTTCATGATGCGAATTTAGGGAATGGCTACAGCCCAATTGGCCGTCGTACCATGGTTGCAGCCCACTGAAGGATTGGCCATGCCCATCGTGAAATTGCCGGTCTTGAACACCTTGCCATTCAAAATGGCTTCCAATTTGACCTCGCGGCACATGTATTCGTCTGTGCTAAAACTGATGTTCATGTTCACCACATCGGCTGATTTCACATCGTAAGCCGTTGAGGTTTTGCTCGAAAATGCACCGGAAGAATTGATCAACCAACCAATATTCGATGACAGCGAAGCCGCACTTTGGGCATTGTCGGGCAATGCGGGTGTAATGGTCATCTTCACCTCAAACTTACCTCCGTCAACGGGAGTGGGCTCTTCTGTTTTGCAAGCCGTGACCAAGGTCAAGCCCAAGGCCAGCAAACTCATGAATGCAAATCTCATGGCGCAAGTATACGCAATGGCATGTTGGGTACAGGTAAAAAATGCTACGGCTCGAGAGGCAAATTCAAACCTCGGTTGTATTCCCTGATGGCGAATTTGGCAGCATCAATCAATCGGCGGTGCTGCAAGCTGCGGCCAATCTCAATCAGAGTGCCGAATTGGCTGTTTTGAAAGTAATTGTATCGATTTTCCAAGTCACTGGCTTCTTGCAAGTAATTCGCTGCCGTATCCATTCCGTGCAGTCGGCAAATTTGGGAGGCCCTCAAGGTCGACATGGTTTGGCCATCCAGTACGACCAAACCGCTTATAAGCCTATGAAACCGGTGTTGACTAGGAGCTGAAGGGATAGTCAATCCCAAGAAAGATCTCATCGTGCTATCGACCTTGGCCTTCAAAGTGGAATCGTTCGATTGGCGGGAATATTGGTCATTGAATGCTGCAACGCCGATGCGCATATGCCTTTCTGGCAAACCCATGTTAAGCAAGGCTGCCAGACCAGCTCCCATAGCCGATGCATAGGCCACCATACCCAAGGTATTCAATTCCTCATTTTGCCGATCAATATTGAGAAAGGCTAGACCAAAAGAAAGTCCACTGGCCAATCCCAAAGAGGGTGAAACCCATCGGCTCTGAGCTACTTTATCAATGTGAAGACGGGCTTTGTCAGCACCCACTAAAGTAGCCAACTCAGCAGCCGCATTCGCGTCAATTCGAGCGCCCCATACATACACGGTGTTTCCATATCCGGCGAAAGCCATGGGTGTCGTTCCAGAAGATTGAGCGCCGACTGATGCACTCAGTATCAATGAGAAAAACAGAAGCGTCTGTCGCATAAATCAATCGTATGTTTCAAATTTCACTAGAGAAAATGCTCTTACTCCAACTGAAACGAAATCGGCAACTGGTAATAACAGCGAACCGCTTTGCCATTGTTCATGGCCGGCTTCCAGCGTGGAGACTTTTTCAAAACACGTACAGCTTCTTGGGCAAATTCGGGGCAAGCCTCGGTTTGTTCCATCAGTTTGATGTTGCTGATGCGACCGTCTATTTCTACCACGAAGCGCACCATCACGTAGCCACTGATCCCCTCTTCCATGCAACGAACAGGGTATTGAAACTCATTGCTCACATAACGGTAGAATTTGTCCATGCCTCCTGGATAAGTGGCTTGGTTTTCGACCACTTCGTAGGGCGCAGGCAAGACAGATTGAGGTTCAGGACCATCGTCTTATTTGGGTTCATCTTGGGCCCACAAAGGGCTAGCCAGCAAAAGGCCCAGGGCCAATATCAAGTGTTTCATGGGTGAAATATCATCAATCCGTAATGGCCCACGTGCTTGTTTTCGGCAAACTCATAAGCGCTAATCTCAATCATGTATTGGGCGGTCACCTCGGGCCTCACGGTCACCATGGCGAACTTCTCCCGTTTGTTGTCTTTTTCAATCAAGACCCATTGATCATTGACAAACTTGTAAATCTTCAGGTCTATGTCTTTGATGTTCTGATCGCCAAAGGCCGCAATGCCGTATTCCAAACCGCCGCTCAGAGTGCGAAAGGCCTCTTTGGTGCTAGAGATCAAATCCAACTCCATGCGCACGATTTGTTGCCCGTATTCGTGCTCTACCACCTGCACATAGCGCTCGGCATCGGCTATGATCGAAACCATGCTGATGTCGTCGCTTTGAGCCTGTGCTGTACCGCACATTACCAAGGCGAAAACTGCCAAAATTCCATTCCTCATAGCTTTTGTTCTTGCGCAAAATACGAAGGGCGGTTGGCAATTCTTCGTTTTTGCCCTTGCTTTGCTCGAGATGCGCATTTCTATACGCCAGCTAGCCCTGCCTTTGGGCCCCTTGATTTGCCTCGCCTTGTGGCTAGCGCCCGGGCACCCCTTCGAGGGAACGACTCAGTTGACCTTGGGGGTCGCTTTGTGGATGGCACTGTGGTGGATCAGCGAATGCGTCGCTTTGGAGGCCACTGCTTTGCTGCCCATACTGCTGTTTCCCCTGATGGGCATCATGCCCGCCAAAGAGGTAGCGGTTTCGTTCGGCGACCCTATGATGTTCCTCTTTCTGGGAGGCTTTGTGCTCGCCCGCAGCATGGAAACCTGGAATTTGCACCGCCGACTGGCTTTGAATATCGTTCTGCGCGTCGGAACCCAGCGCAAAAAACTGGTCTTGGGCTTCATGATAGCCGTCGCCTTCCTCTCCATGTGGATGAGCAACACAGCTACAGCGGTGATGATGCTACCCATCGGCTTGTCCATTTTGCAACAGCTCGATGGAGAAGGCAAAAGTCCCTTTGCCACGGCCCTCATGCTCTCCATTGCCTATGCAGCGTCGATCGGTGGCATGGCCACTTTGATTGGCACACCCCCTAATTTGGTCTTGGCCAGCCTCTACGAACAACAGTACGGCGAGGCCATCGACTTTGGAACTTGGTTCCAATTGGGATTCCCGGTTTCGGTTCTTTTGTTGGGCATCGCCTGGTGGGTCTTGACGCGAACCTTTGAAGAATCCGAGCCCATCGACAACCAGCAATTGCGCAAGGCGCTGCAAGACTTAGGACCCATGTCTGGGGCCGAAAAGAAGGTGGCTTGGGTCTTTTTCTTCACGGCCATGGCCTGGATGAGCAAGCCGTGGACCTTGACTCCCTTTTTCCCCGAAATCAGCGATACACACATTGCCCTTCTCGGGGCCTTTGCGCTCTTTCTCATGCCCGGCGATCAAAGCGGTCGCCGCCTGTTCGAATGGAACGACGCCCATCGTTTGCCCTGGGGTACCTTGCTCCTCTTTGGCGGCGGATTAGCCCTAGCCGCTGGCTTTGAATCAAGCGGCTTGGCTTCTCACCTCGCTGGTGGGTTCACGGCTCTGGCCGGATGGCCCACCTGGTTGGTGCTGGTAGCGGTGGTTGCCGCCATCAATTTCCTCACCGAAATCACCTCCAATTTGGCTACTACAGCGGTGGCCTTGCCTTTGTTGTTTCCCTTGGCCCAAGCCTGCAATCTGCCCCCATTGATATTGCTTGGCTCGGCCACCTTGGCCGCCTCTTGCGCCTTCATGTTGCCCGTGGCCACAGCCGCTAACACCTTTGCCTACGGCACAGGCTACATCGCCCAAAAAGACATGGTGAAAATTGGCCTTCGAATGAACACCCTATCGATTGCCATCATCAGCTTGATGATGTGGCTGTTGGGGGCCTAACGCGCCGACTGCTTTTTCAGCAACTTGGCAAACAACTTGGGGGCGAAGCGAACCAGCTTCAAACCGATCAATTCGCGACCTCCGACACCAAATTCACGCTTGCCGGCAGCGATGCCATCGACCATAATGCGGGCGCAGGTTTCAACGGGCATGCCCTTGGCTTGGTTTTCATCCATCTCGCCGGTGGGCTTGCCTTGGGCGTCAACGGCGTGCTTGCTGATATCGGTGCGAATGAATCCGGGGGTAATCAAGGTGATCTGGATTCTACGATCTTCCACTTCCATGCGAAGCGAATCGTAAAATCCGTGCAAAGCGTGTTTGGAAGCCGCATAAGCCGACCGCAAATAGAAGCCCCATTTGCCTGTCAAACTGCTGGTCACGGCTATGGTGCCCGATCCTCGCTCCAACATGGAGGGCAGAACGGCTTTGGTCACCTGCACATGGCCGAAGTAATTGATTTCCATGATTCGGCGATCCAATTCCAAGGGTGTTTCTTCGGCTTTGGAACGCTGCGAAATGCCGCCATTGTTGACCAGTACATCCACGTACCCGCCGGAGAGAACCTGAGCGGCGGCCGCCTCGATGCTGGCACTATCGGTCAAATCAATGGGCACGATTTCGACGGTTACAGAATCGCCACAGGCTTGCTTGACCTCTTCCAGTTGAGCCAAGTTGCGGGCAGAGATGACCAAATCATGGCCCCTCTTGGCGTACTCCAAGGCTAGGGCTCGCCCAATGCCTGAAGAGGCTCCGGTCACCCAAACTCTGGCCATATCAATCTTTGATGCGAGAGAAGCGCATAGCTTTCAACATGAAGGCCGGCAAAGGCTTCAGCGGATCGCGCTTTTCGACGTTCAAGAACAAGCCCCACTTTTCAATGATGGGCACCTTGTACACTTCAATCATCTCAATCAGGGTTCCGTCAACATCATCAATGTAGGTACAGTGAACCTTGGTCTGACCCATGCTCAATGCCTCGTTCGAATCGCAGCGAAACGGATGACCCGCGGCGGTCAATTTGCCTCCCAATTCTTTCATGCCTTTGACGTCCAAGCCCAAGTGCACAAATCCAGAATCGCCCCAAATGCGGCCCTTGAAAGTGCGGTTGGGTTCGCGGTCCAAAGCTTGTACCAGTTCAATGAAGGAGTCGCCCACCAAATGTCCGAATCCACCACCGGTCTGCATGCTTTGCTTCAAGCGAATGCGTCGGTATTGCTGATCGCCTCCTGGCAGGTGTTTGAAATCATCAAAGACCCCAGTTTGGTCAAATTCCACTCGGTCATACCCGAAAATGTCGCGGTACAACTTCAAAGACTCATCAATGTTCTTGACCCCAATGCTGCATCCGGCCACACCGCTACTGACGTGATGCATTTCGCGGTACAGATCTTGGGTGGGCTCCATGCGAAACCAGTTGCCGTCTTCGTCTTTCAAATCGTAAACCTGGGTTCCAGCTGGATTGGATTTCACTTCTGATACCCCAATGGCTCCATTTGATGTGGCAAACTTGTGGTGCTTGTTCAGATCGCGAGTTTTGAAGTGCACCATGAAAATGTGCAAATCGCCTACCTGCATGGGTGTAGATGACTTACTGGGTTTGAACGAAGTCGGAGTCAGTACCTCCATGGCGCATCCGCCTTGCAAATTCATGATCATGCTGGCGCGCTTGGTGATGGTTTTACCATGGGTATACACATCCATCAAAGGAGCAGGCTGAACAGAGTCAAAGAATGAAATGTCCATTCCGAAGAATTTGCGGTAGTACTTGAGAGCAGCATCCATGTCTTGAACGGCGAGTCCAATGTGTTGAATGCTGTTGATGCGGCTAATCATAAAAAAAATGGCGTCAGAGAGGTTCTTGCAAAATAAAGCAATGGCGTCAAATTGACACGAAGCCGATGGAAAATTTAACCTTTGGACGGGCGAAAACCGTAGGTCAAAACCGCCGGTAGCAAGGTCAAAACAGAAGCCGCTAATTTCCAAGGGTCATTCAGGCCAAAGTATAAGAACATCCACAAGCCGGCCAAAAGAAACAATGCCGGTGTCAGCGGATAACCCCATGTTCTCACCGAATCAGGACCCACTTGCTTTCTGAAGCGCAGCAAAAACACGCCGAACACGGTCAACAGCGAAAACAAGGTCAGGGTAATGCCGATGTATTCAATGATGTCTTTGAACGAAGTGAACAAGACAAACAATACCGTGATCAAAGCCTGGGCCAAAATGGCGTTGCGGGGTGAACCTTGTGCGGTCTCTTTTTGAAACACCCGAAACAAGGAGTGGTCTTGTCCCATTCGCTGCACCACCCGCGGGCCTGCCATGAACATAGCATTTACGCCAGCCAAGAGAGTCAATGCAAAAAGAAGGGTAAAGGACTGAGCCGCTTTGATGCCCAAGCTGCGCTCCAACACCAAGTTCCCTACATCCACTCGACCCACCAATTCGCTCATGGGCGCACTGTACAAAAACACAGCCGTCAAGGCCATGTACAGAACGGTAACTATGCCCGTTCCCATCAATACGGCCCTGGGCAAATTGCGCTTGGGATCCTTCAAATTGCCGACAATGTAGGTCGCGGCATTCCACCCACTGTATGCAAACATGACCCAAACCAAAGAACCAGCAAAAGGAAGAGAAAAAATGGTATCCCAACTACGTTCAGTCGGTGTCCATTGAACCCCACTTTTCAAGGCCTCTGGTAGCATGAAAAGTGGAATAGCGATTAGAGCGATGATGAAACAAAGCTTTACAATGGTCAATATGTTTTGAGCCCAACCCCCTTTTTGAATGCCTCCAAATTGAATAGCGATGGCGATAAATACAAACAAGACCGCAACCGTTTGAGTAACCGGTAATGGACTTGATCCTAACCACGGCCCTAATGCCGTGGCCAAATATTCTCCTGCCGCCAAACCCAGAGAGGCACTTGCCGCTGAGAAACCAACTACCAGTGAAACCCACCCACTGGCCAACCCCAAAATAGGATGGTACAATTTGCTCAAGTAAACATACTCACCACCCGACTCGCGAAAATGGGTAGCAATTTCTGCATAGGCGGTTGCACCAAAAACAGAAAGAATACCCCCCAACAACCAAATCATCATTATAGCAAACGGATCAGGAATGGCACCTGGAGCGACTTGGAATCCAATAGATGTAAAAATTCCAGTTCCTATCATATTCGCCACAACCATGTTGGTTGCAACCCTTCGTGAGTAAGATTGAGTCATATTGCGTATTTCGTAGCTTGAATCATAGGTGAGGTTTAAAACTACCCATGATAAAAAGAGACCGCAATTTACAAATAGTCGATTGATTCAAGGATGCGCTACGCAACAAAGATCAATTTATGTGAACCTTTTAATGGTCCAAAATCCCATCAGGTTACAGCCAACTTTACGATGAAATTGATCTAAAATTCAACCCGTATTTATTTTCCATATCTTCTTCGTTTTCTGAAAGATTCTACTCACCCTCAAGCCTTATATTCGAGACATGGAATGGGGTTTTACTTGCTTTTCAAAGAAACATTTCCTTCACTTATTACTGGGATTATTGGTGGGATGCTGGAACATACAATCTGTTGTTGCACAATCTGCAAAAGACTCCATTTTTATGGCTCAAATCGTTGCCGAAGCATTGAACAACGGCCATTCCTATAAACAGTTAGGAGCCCTGTGCAAGGAGGTTGGTCCTCGATTGAGTGGCAGTGATAACTCGGAAAAGGGGGTGCAATGGGCTCAGCAAATGCTCTCTTCCTATGGATTTGATTCGGTCTATACCCAGCCCGTAATGGTGCCCCGTTGGGAACGCGGTACTGAAGATCGGGTAACCTTGCTGTCCACCAACTTGAGCGAACTCTACAAGTTCTTACCTGAAAACGACTACAACTGCGAGACCTACAATGAAGCTCATACCAAGCCCAACCCCTTGGGCATTTACGGCCTCGAATGCACGGCCCTGGGCGGTAGTGTGGGCGGTTCGGTTTTGGGGCCCTTGGTGGTCGTGAATTCTGAACGTGAATTGGATTCTCTTGGCGGCATTGGACAACTGCTCGGCCGCGTGGTCTTGCTCAATCGACCCTTCGAAAAAGACTTTGTGAACACCTTTGCGGCCTACAGTTCTTGCGTCACACAGCGCGTGAACGGGGCACCACAATGTGCCAAATATGGAGCCTCTGGAGTCTTGGTTCGATCCATGAGCCATCGCTGCGACTTGCACGCCCATACCGGAGTAACGCATTACCAGGCCGGCATAGACAGCATACCCATTGCTGCTGTAGCGACTGGCGTCGCCGATTTGCTTGATTGGTTGTACCGTCAACAGTGGGAGCCCGCCCAAATTGAAATGCAATTGGGCTGCCAAACCCTACCCGACCGCATGAGTGCAAACAGCATTGCCGAAACCAGAGGCCGCGAATTCCCCAATAAAATCATCGCATTTGGAGGTCACTTCGACTCTTGGGACGAGGGCGAAGGAGCCCACGACGACGGCGCCGGTTGCATGCACACCTTTGAAGCCTTGCGCTTGCTGAAAACCTTAGGTTACCAACCCCGGCATACGCTGCGCTGCGTGTGGTGGATCAACGAAGAAAATGGCCTAAAGGGGGCTTTGAAATACGCTGAACTATGCGCCAATGAAGGCCAGCAGCACATCGCTGCTTTAGAAAGTGATCGCGGTGGTTTCGTTCCTCGCGGTTTTGGCCTCGACTCATCCCTATTGGCATTGATCAAGCCTTACCAACCTTGGCTGGCCGCCTACGGTTTTGGGGAACTCACCCTAGGAGGGGGCGGTGCAGATGTAGGACCACTCAAGCGTCAAGATCCGTCAGTCGGTTTGGTCGGATTCATTCCCGATTCGCAGCGGTACTTTGACGTGCATCACGCCGAAACCGACGTCTTTGAAAACGTCAACCGACGCGAACTCGAACTTGGAGCCGCTGCCGTGGCCTGCATGATCTATTTGCTAGACCAGACCTTGGATTAACCTAAAACAGTCATAATTGGCCTTATAAGGCAAGCCCTAAAATTCAATATCAATCTTTGATATAGGTGGTAGAACCTACTTTGAGGCTGTTGCAGGAAGACATTGTCAACGTTTGACCCTGAGGTATCGTGCCTTCTGAAGTTCTAGTATATGTGATTGTTACCTTTCCAGGACTTGTTACTTGCCAATTGCCCCAGGTACTCATACCCCCGAACATGGTAGTACTGGAATTAAAAGTACCATCTGAAGAAAACTTCCAAGCTCCCGTTGGGTTGCTGCCATTCGGGTAAACCCAATCATAACCAATCAAACAATTTTTAGAACCCTCTATTGAACCCACACCTGATTCTGAACTGCTCATGCTTTGAGAATTTGAGGTACCCGATTCTTTGCTTTTTGAATCATCATCAGACCCATAAGCCAATAGAACAAAGGCACCAACAATAAATAAGGAGCCTAAAAATTTATAATGTTTATTTTTCATTTTCGTTTATTTTCTTGGTTACTAAAATTTTACTCAAAAATAAACCGATAATTGAAAATAGCAAATCGTAAAAATCAAACGTTCCAGGAAATACATGAAACCATTGAAAAACTTCAAATACAATAGCAAATAAAAAGGGCATCAACAGCCATCTGTTCACCTGTCTTGCATCAGCTTTCCAAAAAATCACTATCGAAGAGGTAAAGGAATAGGTCCAAAGGCCGTCAGGCAAAGAAAAATACACCCAAGCGGGTATGTCCTTTTTAAAAACCAATGCAAATGTTCGTGAAACTTGAATTGGATTATCAAGCCCTAACATACCAAACCAATTGAACATTCGAAGAGAAGTTGATCGAAACAATATGTACAACACTCCTCCAATCATCAATGGAAATGCACAATGAATCAAAACCAACTTCAAATTTTGTCTTTTCCCCATTATACCTTCAAATTCTTCTGACAGGAGATGAACAGATTCCTTGCTAACGCATTTAAGTTCGCCTGCCTCTGCGCTTAGGGTGCACCAAACTATCGGCCGGATATTGCCGCTTCATGGAGTCTAAAATTCCCTCTGCCCATAAGCGAATTTCCCTTTTCTGGGTCTCATTCAAACGCGCATTCTCGTGCATGTAGGTGTATGACTGCAAAGGCATTTCACCCTCTTCAACCGTCTCGATGACCTCCTCAATTTTGTGGTATTGACGGTAGGGCGGGTACTGGCCAAAAGCATCAAAGTTCAAATGATGGCGACCCTCTTCCACGTGTTCATCGATCCACCAACGCAGGGGCTGAAACAGCGAATACGACGGATAGGTTGTACTGTCGCTATGGCAATCGTTGCAGGCCCGAACCAAAATCTGTTCGACGGTTTTGCTCGTCGGATACAAACTAGAAACATGATCCTGACTAGGGCTATGAGACTGATTGTGGTGACGAGGAATCAATTGCAATGTGGCAAACAGCGCTATGATGCTCAACAATACTTTTTGAGGGGTATTCATTTGGACTGCAAGTTACAAGTTCTTCCCTCGAGCAATTTTATGGTTCAGAAAGCTCGCGATTGAACTCAATTTCAGTCAAATTCGTGCATTTAACTGATTGATAATAAACAGATGATTCTCCAACACCCGAACCCATTTTAACCGGAAAACGTCCCTGTTGAAAGTCTAAAGTAACATCGAAAACTGCAGTATTATCCCAATTGGCATATCGTTCATTCCCTCCATCATCTGATTGCAATGATTCAATAGTAATGGGCAAACAGTCTTGCAACAAAAGATCACCTACACGATCTAAACCACTCAAGTTGTCGCATCCTTCTATACCATAAGAATTGTCTAACGCACCAAGTGAAATGAGCATTTTTCCATCTGAATCAAACTCTACCCCACGTACATAAAATTGCAATTGGACCTGCTTAATTTCCCAGTTGATAAATGACTGAAAAATCAAAATGCTATCAATTTCTTTTTGAAGGGCTTTATTAACATATTGAGCTTTTCGCAGTTCTCTAATAAAGGAATCGCGTAAAAGAATAGTTGCTTCAGTTCTGCTTTGAAAATCTGAAACCAAAGAATCATTTTGAGATAATAGACCAGAAATTCGTTTATTACAATCAGCCAAATCTCCTTTTAAATATTCGTTGAATTTTGATAGGCTATCACCTTTGACTTTACTCTGTTCTAGTTCGAGCGATATTCTCGTTGAGTCAAGTGTCAATCTTTCAACAACCTCCTTTAAATCGCTTTTTGACTGAGCTAATAAATTGCCAGAATAGAAAATAAGTAGTAAGTAAATAAATCGATACATTTATATTTTAGCAGGCAATAATCATCCTGTATTTTAACTCTATTCAATATAATACTCCCCAGTTATTGGACCAAAAGGTTAGTGATGCTAAGTTAATATTTTGTGCTGTATTAGGCAGCATTTTGGTTTAAAGATTTGTAGTAAGCCTCATTGGGTTTCATCCCAATGCCTTGGTGTTTTTTCTGGTGATAATACTCGATATAGGTCTGAACTCCTTCGTATAGTTCAAGACCTGTATCGCAAGGGTTGAGGTAGATGTGATTGTACTTGATGGTTTTCCAGAAGCGTTCAATCCAAATATTGTCTGTTGCACGTCCTTTTCCATCTATCGATATTTTAATTCCTTTTCCCTCCAAGTAGTTCGTCCAACTTGGGCTGGTATACTGAGATCCTTGGTCTGAATTGATGATTTCTGGCACTCCGTTTTCTGCGATGCCGGCCTCAAGCACATCCATGCACCACTGTTTACTCATAGAGTTACTGATGCCCCAGCCCATGATTTTTCTGCTGTAAACATCAATGTAGGCAGTCATGTACATAAAGCCTCTCGCCATAGGGATATACGTAATATCCGTGCTTATACAAAGATATCCATTACAATAAGATTTCTAATCAATTGAAAGCTGAATAAATTCAAATCAATCATCGAACATCTTGTGTAAAGGCTGAAAGTGTTGGTTGTACACGCTCAACAAGGCCCGGTTCAAGGCTAGACAATCTTCCAGCGTGTTGCTCAAATGGGGCGTGATGCGAACTCCTTTGACTACAGCATGATCGATGGCTACGGTAAAGATTCCCAAATCCTTTAATTCAGCTGCCAACTCAGATGGACTCATGCTGTTGATGGAGATGTTGATCAAAGCCCCTCCCTGCTCTGGATTTTGCCATGGGCAGTTGATATTTAAATGCGGCAATGAGGTCAGATCGAACAACAAGGCGTGTTGGTTCTTGTCGAAGTTCTCGCCCAAGACATCGACATTGCCCACAATGCAACGCTTCAAATACACCAAGCGGTCTTTTTTGGCTTGAGAGCCCAAGGCTTCGTGAAAGGCGATGGCGCTGCTCAAACTCATAAGGCTATTTATGGGCCGAGTTCCCTGGTGTTCAAATCGGCGAATGTTGGTTTCGGGTTGCTGCACATCACCCATCAGGGGCCAAAGCAGAGGAATGGCGGCAGGTTTGAGGTGCAAAAAGCCCACTCCCAAAGGATTGCAAAGCCATTTGTGTAGGCTGCCGCAAACGGCATCGCAGTGCGGCATTTCTTGCAAGGTTTGGGTGTGGTGGGCGATGCTGTGGGCGGCATCCAAGACTGTAAAAATGTCAGAATTCCTCTCTTTGGCCATTTTTGCTATCGATTCTCCGTCAATCAATTGTCCGCTTAAATTAATCAAATGCGTCAAGTGCAGCATCTTGGTTTTTGGCGTCATCAAATCCAAGTAAGCTGAGGCGGTTTGTTGGGCGTTTTTGGGATGCATTGGCACCTGGGCATAGTGCAAAATCACCCCGTGACGGCGAGATACCTGTTCAAAAGCCTCCACCATACTGCCGTAATCTTGATCGCCCAAAATCACCTCGTCTCCGGCCTTCCAGGGGTAACCCATGATGACGATGTTTAAGGCTTCGGTGGTGTTGCGGGTAAAGGCCAGCTGCTCGGGGTCTATGCCTTGAAAAGAAGCAAAGGCTCGTCGCGCTTTTTCGATTTCCTCTTGCTGCTCCCCTCTCATAAACAGAGAGGTCTCCTGGTTGATGCGAATTTGGGCTTCGATGTGGGCTTGTAATACTCCCTTTGGCGCGTGAGAGAAATATCCGTTTTCCAAATTCACGGCAATCCCGTCGGGTCGTGCAAACTCAGAGGCCACTAGCTTCCAAAAGGCTTCGTTGGTTGGGGATTTATTGGGTTCTTCAAATTTGAGGGGGCTTGGAGGAAGGGCTTGGAGGGCCGAGGCCGACAGGCCGAGACCCGCAACTCCCAGACCCACATTGCGCAGAAATGCCTTGCGTTTCATCAACAGCAAGTTAGTAAAAAGAAGTCCCGGTTAGCCAATCACCAAAACAGATCTCTCAGTGACTCGTCGTTCAGTATTTGCATGGAAATTGAATCCGTGTCTATGAAAATATTGCCCGACCCGTCCCTAGTATGTCACGAAAGTATGACATAATACTCCTGGCTGAAAATGGGTCTATTATCGACCATCAATGGGTTACTGGTCACATCGAATGGGCTTGTTGTATAACTCTGCCACGGGATAACAGAGTAAAGTATAAAAAACAGCCTTAAGACCTGCTTTTTTCAACCCCTTATTCACCCAAGTGTTACAAGTATTGAAAGCAGAATAATTCCCAATGGCATGAAAATATAAATGATTAAACTTCTTGTCAGTAAATGAACCGTGAACGTATTTTTCAATGATCGCTAACTGATCATTGGAACATCGCACTTTCAACCAAGACTTTCTTAATTGAGCAAATTCAACCACTCGCATCAGAGATGATGGCTCTGAAAACAACGATTGATAAGCCGTGCGAATGGTCACATCTTCAATTTCATGAACCTTCGCAAAAAACTTGCGAGCCCCAACCATAGGCTCGAAAAACAGAATCTTCTTTCAAGACTATATCCAAATGAAGACCATTGTCTCTCAAATAAAATGCGGCTTCTTCTGAATGGCTGTAGTCGTTTACTTCGATGAGCTGAAACGACCAAATGACCAAAATCAACAGACTCAACATTCCAAAAAACCACTTAAGCCGTAATTTGATGGCTTTCCACCCCTTGATTAGTTGACTATTTGCTCCCATGGCCCATTTGATTTGCCCAATTTGCCTAAGGCATATTACAAGTAAGCAAATTAATCATTTAACAACCTTAAATAGCTTTTTTTTACCTTCGTTTCATGGGTCACAGCCATTCGCATAGCCACGCCGGAACCGGGAACATCAAGGTTGCTTTTTTTCTGAATTTGGGCTTCACCCTCATTGAAATTGTAGGAGGTTTTTTTACCAATTCTGTGGCCATTCTGTCAGATGCCCTCCACGACATGGGTGATACACTGTCGCTGGGCATGAGCTGGTATTTTCAGCGACTCGCGGGTCGAGACCACGACCATAAATATTCCTATGGATACCACCGATTTTCGGTTCTGGGGGCCCTCATCAATGGGTTCGTCTTGTTGGCAGGTAGCGTCTTTATTGTAGCCGAAAGTATACCTCGATTCATCCATCCGGAAGCCACCAACAAAGAAGGCATGATAGGCCTAGCTATACTCGGCATTGTGGTTAATGGAATCGCCGCTCTTCGTTTGCGCAAGGGCAGCTCCTTGAACGAACAAGTAGTGAGTTTGCATTTGCTGGAAGATGTACTGGGTTGGGTGGGCATTCTCATCGGCTCCATCCTGATGAAGTTTTACGACTGGCCTTGGCTGGACCCCTTGATGTCACTAGGGCTTGCGGTTTTCATCTTGAGCAACGTATACAAGAACTTGAAACAGGTCTTCCAAGTCATTTTGCAAGGCACCCCCAAAGACGTAGACATGGTCGAATTGGAGATGTATTTGAAAAGCTTGCCCGGTGTGCAAGGATTTCACGACTTGCATGTTTGGTCGATGGATGGGGAGTTCAACATCCTTTCTGTGCACCTGGTTCGGCCTTCAGGCGACGATGCCGCTTTCAAACAGTCGATTCGTGCGGGGTTGTCAGATCTGCATGTACACCACGCCACTTTGGAGCTTGAGGCTCCTGGCGAAAACTGCGAATTTTACTCGGCATAATACGCTTGGTGGATTTCGAAATTGCTTTATATTTGCAGCCCACTTGGGGGATTAGCTCAGCTGGCTAGAGCGCTTGCATGGCATGCAAGAGGTCGCCGGTTCGACTCCGGCATTCTCCACCAAGACAAAGCCACTCGAAAGGGTGGCTTTTTGTATATTCACACCATGAGATTGTTAAAAATAATAGGCTACTTGGCTCTTTTGACCCCTATTCAATTGTGGGGTCAACTGTTGAAAGTTGTCATTGTCAATGGGCATGACGGCACCATCAATTCTTCAGCTGCACAAGAGATAACGGCCATTTGCCAAAATCAAGGTTACAGAGTGACCTATTTATCTGGCAACAATGCTACTTGGGACATTGTAAGACCGGCCATTCAAAATGCCAACATATTGATTTATTCGGGTCATGGATCAAATAAGGGTTATGACGGAACTGGCGGGCTGTGTCTCAATGGTAACGGCGGGGAGATCATTTCTTCCTACACTTTAGAAGAAGAGGTTCAATTGGCTCCAAATGCATTGGTTATTTTCAAATCGGTTTGTGGGGGTGCAGGATCATCAGCCAGTGATAATGGTGATATTGGAATCACAGAAGCGGTAAAACGAGTTTCCGCTTACAGTCGCCCTTTTTTCAACATTAACGCAACTGCATATTATGCTGATAATTACGAAGGCAGTACTGCAAAATTTTTAAAAAAAATGTTTGCAGGTCAAACACTTCAAACAGCATTTATTGAAAACTCTTCTTTCTGGAATGATGTAGAGTATGATGCAACATTGTCATACAACAATACCATGAGGGTAGGTGTTGCCAGCGAGTATAGTCCGGGTAGCCATACAAGAACAACCACAACCAATGGATATTCTGTTACGCAAACCATAGAAAATTTCAAAACTTATGACGTGGCTTACGCCGGAGACCCAAATTTTACTCTAACGCCCTGATTATTCAAACCCCTCAGGTCGCTCGCCCATTTCTCGGAAGAACTCGTCCAAAAACTGACGCAAGAAAGCGTCTCGATGCTCAGCCTCTTTTCGGCCTGCCACCGTATTCATGCGGTCCTTCAATAACAACAGCTTTTCGTAAAAGTGATTCAAACTCGGGCTGTTGCTCTTCTTGTACTCCTCCTTGCTCATGCCCGGATTGGGCTTAAAGTCTGGTTGATAGATGGGGTTGCCCTTGTATCCGCCGAATGAAAAACAACGGGCGATCCCAATAGCCCCTAACGCATCCAAACGATCTGCATCCTGTACCAGTTCCATTTCCAAACTGCTAAAGCTCGACACCCCGCCACCCTTAAAGCCCATGTGTCGAACGATTTGAACCACATGCTCGCGGCGTTGAGGACCAAATTCTTGGCTTCTGAGCCATGCATCAGCCATTCGAGGGCCTATATCTTCATTCCCACTGTGAAACTTGGAATCGGCAATATCGTGCAACAAGGCTGCTAACTCCACGACCTCAGCATCGGCTTCGGGGGTTTTCTCCAAAAGGGACTTGCTGGTTTGCCAAACCCTTCGAACATGCTCCCAATCATGGCCACCCTCAGCCTTGGACAATTCCTGCTGGGCGTAGTCTCGCGTTTTCAATACCAATGCCGAACTCATGCACCGAAGTTAGCGAGATAGTCCGCATTTTTGCCCCATGCGCGCATTGATTCAACGAGTATCAGAAGCCCGAGTAGACATCGCTGGCCAAACCGTGGGTCATATCTCCCGCGGATACACGGTACTCTTGGGCATCGAGGAGGCTGATGACCACAGCGATGTGCAATGGCTTTCCAAAAAGATTGCCCTCATGCGCCTTTTTTCCGACGAGGATGGGAAAATGAACCGCAGCTTGAGCGATGTGGATGGAAGCATTCTGCTCATCAGCCAGTTCACGCTTCACGCCCTGACCGCTAAAGGCAATCGGCCTTCATTCATTCGAGCAGCGAGACCAGAACAAGCCATTCCCTTGTACGAGGCCATGATTGATGCCTTGAAACAAGAAGGGATCTCAGTAGAAACAGGTCAATTTGGCGCCGACATGCACGTACACCTATGCAACGACGGTCCGGTCAGCATCTGGATCGATAGTCGAAACCGGGAATGATCTAAAACAGCAGGTTGTCGATCAGGCGAACGCCTTCCAAGTATCCGGCAAATACCAGCGCTTTCTCTTCTGACTCCTCTGCACGATTTATGGGGTTCATATCAGGCAGAGCCACGGCTTGCAAATATTCCGTTTCAATGCCCAGCAAAGCCAACTGTTCGGTTGAGGCCTCTAAGGCGGGGCCCAATTCCATGGCCTGACTCAAAGACTTTAGCTGCTGATATATCGCTGAGGCCGTATCCAAGCCTTGAGGACTAAGCCGTTGATTTCGAGAACTCAGGGCCAAGCCGCTTTGGGCGCGAACCGTAGGAACGGTCACCATTTGAAGAGCGCTAAATTTTTGTTCAATGAGTTTGCGAACCACCATGCACTGCTGCAAATCCTTTTGACCAAAATACGCTCGAGTGGGTTGAACCAAAGAAAACAATCGGGTCAAAACTTGCAGCACTCCTTCGAAATGCCCGGGGCGAAACGATCCTTCCAAGCGGTTGGCCAGTTCACCCAATTCGACACCCGACGCCATGGGTCTGCTGGGGTAAACCTCTTCAGCACTAGGCACAAACAACACATCGGCTCCAGCATTCACCAGCAAGTTTGAATCTGTTTCCAAACTGCGCGGATACTTGGCCAGATCTTGGGCATTGTTGAACTGCAAGGGATTTACAAATATGGATACCACTGCAAAGTCACCCGCAGTTTGAGCGGCGCGCAACAATTCCAAATGCCCTTCGTGCAAGGCTCCCATGGTAGGAACGAATCCTATTTCCCGGTTTGTTTCTAGGCAAAATTGGGCGAGTTCTGAAGCCGATTGGATGACCTTCATACGTGCGAAAAGCCTTGCAAATAAAGGCTTTTTAGCCTTTGGTGTTTTGAATATCCCGTTTTTTTATTATACTTTTGTAAACCCATTTCACCCCTCTACGCCACAAACTTTATGACCCAGAAAAAACGTGTCCTGTATGTAAGTTCGGAAATGGCTCCTTTCTTGGAGCAATCGCCATACTCTACCATCGCTCGCATGTTGCCCCAAGCCTTGCAAGAAAAGGACAACGAAATCCGCATCTTGGTGCCCCGTTTTGGCGTCATCAACGAGCGTAGAAATCGATTGCACGAAGTGGTTCGTTTGTCAGGAATCAATATCAGCATCGATGACAACGACAACCCCTTGATTATCAAGGTGGCTTCTGTTCCCAACACCAAAATGCAAGTGTACTTCTTGGACAACGAAGATTACTTTCACCGCAAAGCCGTCTACAACAACGACAAGGGTCAATTCTTTGACGACAATGACGAGCGTACCATTTTCTTCTGCAAAGGAGTGATGGAAACGGTAAAGAAATTGGGATGGGCTCCTGATATCATCCACTGTCAAGGATGGATGACCTCATTGATTCCTTTGTACCTGAAAACCATCTACAAAGACGAGCCTGTTTTTAAGAATACCAAGGTAGTTTATTCTGTTTACCACGAAGATTGCGATCAGTCTTTGGGCAGTGAATTCTCTCGAAAAGCAGCCTTGAACTCCCTAGAAGGCGACTGCATGGATTGCTTCAGCAACGCCAGCACCAATGGGGTGCACTCTGGAGCTGTGAAGCATTCAGATGCCATTGTTGCCGGTTGCGAAAAAGCCATGGAATTGGTCAAGAACGCCTTGGAAGGCAAGCCCTCTATCCACCACAAGGAAGGAGAAGATTTGGCTGAACAATACGAGCAGCTTTACGATCAAATTTTGACCTAAGACTCTGTTCTGTGAATTCCAGTAGGATCGCTCTTGTTAGCCTGCTTCTCTTGAGTTGGGTAGCCTGCAAACCTGAATCAGGAAACATTTCCTTGGAGGGTCAAGGCAATGCCAATCAATTGACCTTGTTCAGAAGCGATACCTTCTCGGTTTACGCCAGCACGGTTCGCGAAGACTCCCTGCCCGGAAATGGCTTGAGCTATGCGTTGTTGGGGGCCATGAATGACCCAGCGCTGGGCCCAAGTCAGGCCTCGGTTTTTGCCAGCATTAGTTTGATTGAGCCCAACAGCGACTTCCCAAACACAAAAGATCCTGACTCTGCCGTTCTATTCATACCCGTAGTAGAAGGATTGAACTTTTATGGCAACCGCAGCACGGAGCAAGTGTTACGTGTTCATCCGCTGTTGGAAGATATCGAAAGCGGCAAGACCTACTACCAGCAAATTGCCCCCTCTTACGATGCGGCTATCTACAGTGAGTACCGAGGAACCTTGTTCAGCCTGTATCGCGATAGTTTGCCCTATAGAAAGACCAAATTGGCCCCTGAGTCAGGTCTGCGAATCACCCTTTCTGCCGATATGGCCAAAAAGCTGATGACACTTCCCAAATCAGCTTACACCACCAATGACGAATTGGCTAAATATTTCCCAGGCATTGCCATCGTTCCTCAAAACACCGATTTAGCTCCCGGAAATGGAGGCTTTGGAGTCTTTGACCTGCACACCATCGGTTCATTGGCCTACAGAGCCAAAATTTTGCTCTATTACGACGATACGAGCACTTTCGTGTTCGGTTTTGATGGCAAATCACAAACGACCACTTCGGGGCAAGTTGGACCTCATCCCAGCGCGGTAACCCTTCAAATCAAAAACCCCAATGCCCATTATCCCCAAACCTATGTACAGGCCTTGGGAGGGTTGAAAACATGGTTGCGCTTCCCTTCTTTGTATAGTTTGATTCAAGATGGAAATGTAGCCATCAACAAGGCGGAGCTGGTCTTGCAAACTACATCATGGTTTAGCGCTAGCAATTCCTTTTATAGTGCGCCCCGGTTGAATTTGTTTCAACCCCTTGCTATTGGCCAAGATGCCGCTGGAAATTTGAGCATTTTCTCAGATCGAAACGCTCTGATCGAAGACGGAACTTCAGCGGGCTTTGGAGGTATTTACAACGAATCCAATCAAACGTATAAGTTCACCATTACCCGCCATTTTCAAAACCTTTTGAACCGTTCTTGGTTTGATTCTATAGATTACAATGGTGGTTTGTATTTGTGTGTGCCCAGTGATCAACCTGTCTTGGGTGCCCGATCCATCATCGACCATACCAAGACCAAACTGATCATTACCTATATGAAGCCCAATTAAACCAATGAGTACCCGTCAACCCTACCAGCTTGTTAGCCGAGAATGGAAGACCGAAGACACCGTTTTTGAAGTAAACGGGGTTCACATTGGTCGGGATCGCGTCATGATTGCCGGGCCTTGTGCCGTTGAAAATCAGGAACAGATCTGCACCATAACTGAATTCTTATCCAAATTGGGAATTCGGTTTTTGCGCGGTGGAGCCTACAAACCTCGCACCAGCCCCTACAGCTTTCAGGGTTTGAAAACCGAAGGGTTGATTCTTCTTCGAGAAGCCGCAGACAAATACGGAATGGCTGTCGTTTCAGAAATCATGAGCGAGGATAAAATCTCTGAGCTCGTGGAATACGCCGACATTCTACAAGTAGGAACCCGCAACATGCAGAACTATCCGCTGTTGCGTGCATTGGGCAAAGCGGGAAAACCTATTTTGCTCAAAAGAGGAATGAGTTCCACTATTGAGGAATGGTTGTTGGCCGCCGAATACATTGTCAGCAGTGGCAACGAGCGGGTCATCTTGTGCGAAAGAGGCATTCGAACCTTTGAAAATGCTACCCGCAACACCTTGGACATCGCGGCCATTCCTTTGGTCAAATCTCTGAGCCATTTGCCGGTGATTTTGGATCCCTCTCAGGGAACGGGCATTCGCGATTTGGTTCCAGCCTTATCCAAGGCCGCCATTGCGGCTGGTGCTGATGGCTTGATCATCGAGGTTCACAACCAACCCAAAGAGGCTTTGTCAGATGGCGACCAAAGCTTGTACTTGGATCAATTTGCCGACATGCTTCCCGTGTTGGAAGAGATTGCCAAATTGGACAATCGTCGATTCGGATACACCCGAGAAAAGGTCAGGATTTAAGTCCCTAAATCGTATCTTCGGCTCTTTATGAGTAGCCAAACGCAATCGTGGGGAACCCGAGTCGGTTTGATTCTGGCCATGGCTGGAAATGCTGTAGGACTCGGTAACTTTCTTCGCTTTCCTGTACAAGCTGTAAACAACGGGGGTGGAACCTTCATCATTCCCTACTTGGTCTGTTTCTTCATCATGGGTATTCCTCTGCTTTGGATCGAATGGGCAACCGGTCGATTCGGAGGTAAAAACGGACACCACTGCACACCCTTCATCATGGATGAGATGGGTCGCAAGCGTTTTTGGAAGTACATAGGAGTCTTTGGCATTTTCACCAACATTGCGGTTGCCGCCTATTACTGCTACATTGAAAGCTGGACCTTGAGCTATGTGATTCATAGTTTGGGTCAAACCTTCACGGGCATGGACCGATTGGAAATTGCAGCCTTTTTCTCGCAGTACACTAGCCTGAGTGAAAGCACCTTTGGCCTCCCGTTGGAGCCCGTATTGCTCTACATACTCTGTTTGGTCATCAACATCTACATCCTGTCCAAAGGTTTGGAAGGTGGGGTTGAAAAAGTGGCCAAAATTGGCATGCCCCTTCTCATTTTGTTCGGCATATTCTTGGCCATCAAAGGCCTGACCTTAGGCGATTCTGGATCGCCAGAAGGTTGCACGGATTGCAACGCCTTCTCAGGGTTGAACTTCTTGTGGGAACCCAATTTCACCTCTCTATGGGACCCAAAAGTATGGTTGGCTGCTGCCGGTCAAATCTTTTTTACCCTGTCGGTAGGTATGGGAACCATTCACTGCTACGCCGCCTATGTGCGCTCCAAAGATGACATCGCATTGAACGCCATGGCTGCCGGTTGGATGAACGGCTTCGTAGAGGTCGTTTTGGGTGCGTCAATCGTAATTCCCATTGCCGTCGGATACCTAGGACTTGATTGGGTCAAAGAAAACGCCTCCTTTTCCATGGCCTTCCAAACCATGCCTTACTTGTTTGGCAAATGGGGATCCGCGCTGGCCACTGCCGCCGGATTCATGTGGTTCGGATTGCTGTTTTTCGCCGGTATTACCTCTTCGCTCGCCATGGGTACACCCTGGATGGGTTTCATGCAAGACGAGTACGGATACAGCACCAAGAAAGCAGCCTGGACCTTTGGGTTGGTGACCTTAATCATGGGCTTACCCACGGTCATCTTCTTCCAACAAGGGGTATTTGATCAATACGATTACTGGGCTGGTACGGTTGGATTGGTCATTTTTGCTCTTGCCGAGACCATTCTATTCTCTTGGATTTTTGACATTCACAATGGATGGCAAGAGATTAAAGAAGGAGCCGATATACGCCTACCCAAAATATACAAACCCATCATTCGCTACGTAACACCTAGTATTCTAGCCATCATTTTTGTGCTCAGCTTAGTCTCTCCCAAAGACAACGACTGGAAAAAAGCCTTCAATGAAAAATGGGAATTCGATGCCGGCAGCATCTTGGGCCAAATCGGCAATGTCGATATTGCCTACAACCGCAGCCCGGTAGCCAGCGAATTGCAGGCAGACAATAACGGTACTGTGTCATTCCAAGAGGGAAAGTTGCTGATTCAAGATGAAAATGGAACTTCCTTAAGCACCTATGAATGGAACGGATCCCAAACGGCTATGGTCAATGAGGGCGATTCTGTCAAGGCCGGTCAATCAATCGCCTCAGGGCGATTCATCAACCCCATTTTCTACCGATACCTCGCTCGCTTTATGCTGCTGGGCTTATTTGTTTATTTGGGTATTTTGGTGCGCAAAGCCCACTACAACAAGAAAGGAGATACAGCATGAGCCAGTCAGCCATCATTATGATGATCAGCACACAAGTATTCGTCACGGCAGTGACCGCATACTTCTTCTGGAAAGTCTTGAAAAAACCCGCAAGCGGGAACGAAGAATAATCCTTAGATCACGCCCAATTCTTTGCCCACCTTGGCAAAGGCTGCAATGGCTTTGTCCAGGTGTTCGCGCTCGTGCGCAGCACTCAATTGAACACGAATGCGCGCTTGCCCCTTAGGCACTACGGGATAGAAGAAACCAATTACATAGATACCCTCTTCTAGCAAGCGATCGGCCATCACCTGGCTCAATTTGGCATCGTACAACATGATGGGTACAATGGCACTGTCTCCATCTTTGAAATCCAAACCACTGGCTTTGATGCCCGATTTGAAGTAGCGAACATTCTCTTCCAATTTGTCTCGCAACTCGGTGGTTTCACTGAGCATGTTCAACACCTCGATGCTTGCACCCACAATGCTTGGTGCGAGAGAATTGGAGAACAAATAAGGACGACTGCGCTGACGAAGCAATTCGATGATTTCCTTGCGACCTGTGGTATATCCGCCCATGGCGCCGCCCAAAGCTTTGCCCAAGGTACCGGTGATGATGTCAATTTTTCCTTTGACGCCACAGTGCTCGGGAACACCCACTCCAGTAGCTCCAATGAATCCAGCTGCATGACACTCGTCGGTCATCACCATGGCATTGTACTGATCACACAAGGCCACGATTTTGTCCAACTGAGCCACGTAGCCATCCATAGAAAACACACCATCGGTTACCACCAATTTGAAACGGGCACCGGCAGCATCAGCCTCCTTCAACTTGGCTTCCAAGTCAGCCATGTCGTTGTTCTCGTAGCGAAAGCGCATGGCTTTGCACAAACGCACCCCGTCAATGATTGAAGCGTGGTTCAAAGAGTCTGAAATGATGGCATCTTCCGCACCCAACAAGGGCTCAAACACACCGCCATTGGCATCGAAAGCAGCTGCGTATAAAATGGTGTCTTCCGTGCCGTAGAACTCGGCAATCTTGCGCTCCAATTCTTTGTGAATGTCTTGGGTTCCGCAAATGAACCGCACGGAACTCATGCCAAAACCATGACTATCGATGGCTCGCTTGGCTGCTTCCACCACTCTTGGGTGACTGCTCAATCCCAAATAGTTGTTGGCGCAGAAGTTGATCACTTCGCTGCCGTCTTCCAACGTGATAACCGCTCCTTGAGGAGAAGTAATCACGCGCTCGCGCTTGTACAATCCGGCTTCTTCGATGGCTTGCAATTCGGCCGCTAAATGGTCTTTGATGGCTCCGTACATGAAGCAAAAATAAGGCATCAATGGCCTAGGAGCGCGAGCACTTCATTCAAGATGTCGCGATTGTTCGCCAAGCGCGGAACTTTGTGCTGTCCACCTAGCTTACCCTTGCTTTTCAACCAAGCTCGAAAAGTGCCAGTCGGAGCAAAATGAAGGGTGGGCAACTTCATAGCCAAATCACCCTGTCGCTTGGCCTTGTAATCACCGTTGCGCGATTGGATTTCACGATCCAAAATGTCTGCAAACTCTTGTAGATCAGGCTCAGTACCTTCAAATTCAACGACCCATTCATGGCCTGGATTTCCTTGATCCATGTAACGAGGAGCAGCCGTGTAATCCTGCATACGTACCCCCAATTGCTGACAAGCTTCAGCCATGGCCGAATCAGCATTTTCAATCACCAATTCCTCTCCAAAGGTATTGATGAATAACTTCACCCGGCCAGTGATGATAAATGTATAAGGTTTTAGATTTTGGAAAACAACTGTATCACCGAGAGAATAACGCCATAGGCCCGAATTGGTTGTAATCACGACCGCATAAGGCGTTTCGGTTTTGACCTCCCATAAGGGCACCGCCGATTCAGGTCCTTTCACGGGCTCATAGAATTCATAGAAGACCCCATGATGGGTCATCAATAGCATTTCGGGTTTACCCGCATAGGCCTGAACCCCAAAAAACCCTTCGCTTGCATTGTAGGTCTCCACATAATGCATGTGCTTTTCGGGGAACAGCGATTTGAATTGCTCGCGGTAGGGAGTGAAACTCACCCCACCGTGAATGAACAATTCCATGTTCGGCCAAACCTCGTGCATGTGATTAGCCCCTGTGATTTCCAATATGCGCTGCATCAGAACCAAGGTCCAGGTGGGCACCCCACTCATGCTGGTCACATTGTCTTTGGAAACGGCTTGTGCCATGGCCTCCAATTTCTCTTCCCAGTTCTCCATCAAAGCAATGTCCAAATCGGGAGTGCTCTTCCAGTTGGCCCAAGTGGGCAAATGGTTCATCAATACAGCCGATAGGTCACCGTAGTAACTTCGATCAGACAATTGATTCACCTGATGAGAACCGCCCACCAACAATCCTTTTCCTTCAAACAAACGGCTTTCAGGGCAAAAAGAAAGGTACTGGGTCAAAGCCTCGCGTCCACCCATGTAATGGCTGTACTCCAAGCTCTCGTAGCTGATGGGAATGTACTTAGCCGAATTGGACGTCGTCCCCGAACTTTTGGCAAACCAGGTGACATCACCTGGCCACAGCAAAAGCTGTTCGCCTTTCATGTTCCTTTCAATATAGGGTTGGAGATCTTCGTACTCCACAATGGGGACCCGCTGCGCAAACTGCGCATACTTCAAGGATTCCTTAATTCCCAGTTTTTGACCGTACTCGGTTAAACTCAATTTGTCACTGAGCTGCTCCAACAACAATACTTGCTGCTCATCTGCTTGCGAAATCAGACTCCACAACTCATCGTGCCGTTGCCGGAAATACCAGGAAATGACCGGTGCAATCACATGAGCAATTTAACCCTCAATTAGCCCGTCACGCAAACGAACAATGCGTTTTGCACGGGCGGCGATGTCTTCTTCGTGTGTGACCAAGACAATGGTATTGCCCTGTTGGTGGATTTCTTCAAACAAAGCCATGATCTCATGGCTGGTCTTTGTGTCCAAGTTACCCGTAGGCTCGTCAGCCAACAACAAGGACGGGTTATTGACCAATGCACGCGCTACGGCCACTCGTTGGCGTTGTCCTCCCGATAACTCATTGGGACGGTGGTGCATGCGATCTTTCAACCCTACCTGTTCCAAAACTTCTTCGGCACGCGCCAAACGTTCTTTGGACTTCATGCCCGCATAGACCAATGGCAAGGCCACGTTGTCGAGGGCACTCAATCGATTCAATAAGTTAAAGGTCTGGAACACAAAACCTATTTCTTGGTTTCGAACCTGGCTCAAATCCACATCGTTCATGCGGCTTACCTCTTTTCCGTTCAACCAATACTGACCTTGCGATGGGCTGTCCAAGCATCCGATGATGTTCATCAAGGTACTTTTACCCGAACCACTTGGACCCATTAAGGCGGTGTACTCGCCCTTTTCAATTTTCAAATCAATTTCCCGAAGCGCATGCACGACATTGCCACCCAAAGAATACGACTTGCGTATAGCTTCTAACGATATCAATGCGCTAGAATTCATTTATTGGCCGTCGATGACTTTGGGCACCCTGAAAAAATCGCTATCAGACTTGGGCGCATTCTTCAAGGCCTGTTCGTGGCTAATCTCTTGAATCACATCATCTTGTCTCAATTCGTTGTGCGTTTCGGTCATGTAAATGAGCGGCTCCACACCTTCTGTATCAACCTGCTTCAAGGCCTCGCACATGGCTAAGATTTTCTCCAAATCTTCGCGCATATTCTCCTTCTCTTCAGCGGTGAATGACAAACGCGCCAAATGCGCCAAAGTTTCTACTTTTTCTGTACTTATGCTCATGTCCAAGCGGGGTAATTTTTGAACGCTCCACTGCGTTCCAACTGTGAATTTATAACCTCGTGCACCTGTTCTGCTAATTTGGGTATATCGTCATTCGACAAACCCTTGGTTGGAATCGGCTTATGAACAATCATGCGCATTCGACCAGGAGCTGCCAACCATTTGAAATTGTTCATCAAACGGTGATTATCTGGCATGGTAACAGGCACTATAGGAATTTGCTTTTCAATCGCTACACGAAAAGCGCCCGGCTTAAAGGGATAAATCAATTTAGGCGTGTAATCGGGAATGCGGCCTTCGGGATAAATCACCAAATTGGCGTCCAAGTCATCCATCTTTTCAGAGGCCTCCATGAACGCTCTATGAGCGTGGCGAATGCTTTCTCTTTTCACCGATACATCAAGAGTCTTGAACCAGATGTTGAACAACGGAACATTAGTCAATTCAATTTTGGCCATGAAAAAGTTGAAGCCCGGCAGCAAAGTACCATTGGTAATGATATCCAAATAAGACGCGTGATTCGGCGCGAATACATAGCGCTGCTTGGGATCCAGTTTATCTTCGTATCGTACCACCGGGAACATGCATCCCACGATGAGGGTGGTGTAACCCCAAACTTTGCGCAAAAAGGAAGCCAATCGATAGGTGCTCCTATGCTGAAGGGTCAACCAAAACAAGGGATACATCGCCAAGAACAACACGCAGAAAAAACCCATAGCGTACACCAACCAAACCTTACCCAGAATGAATTTCAACTTCATGCGGGCACTCCTCTGTTTTGATTTCGCACATACACCAACAAACTCACCACCATACCCAGAGATAGGCACATCATGAATTGAGCCCTGGCAAATGAGCCAATCGCCATGTTTTCTTGAAAGTTAGTCTTGGCCTCCTCAATTCGTTGCAAACGATCTTCTTCTGCCATTGCACCGTCTTCTTCTGATTCCACATATGGGGAAGCAAAATGCTTTTCAATGGCCGTGTGGTTTCGAGTGGTCAAATCCTGAACAATGGCAGGCTGGCCCGTCAAAATGTGTTGGTAGGCACCTACGTTGCAAAGTGCGATCAGGACAGAGACCAATAATGAACCAAACAGGGCCTTACCCAAGTTCATGGGTTTGTCCGAAACCATGGAATACAAACTCTTCATAAACAAGTAAACCCCAATGGCGGGAATGACCATATTGGCGATGACAGGAATGGCTGACACCAAGCTACGCTCGCGGTACAAACCATTGAGGTATTGGATCAACAACATGGCTGCGCTCATGGAACCAAAAGCCAACCCGTATACAGACACTCGCTTAAACACTGAACAAAAATAACACAGGCGGCCGAGACGGCCGCCTGAATAAACACTCTATAGGTAATTTGGGCCCCTAGGGGGGGCTTGTTTGACTAGAAATTGTCCTCGTCCGAATCTCTTTGGTATTCGTCAAAATTGTACTCTGGGAGCAAATCAGACTTTACATGACTGATGGTCTCGTTCAAGGCATCGGCAAACTTGTGAAAGTCTTCTTTGTAGAGGTGTATCTTGGTTTTGACAAAACTGCCATCATCGAAGCGGCTTCGTTTGCTTTCGGTAATGGTGATGTAAAAATCTTGATTTCGCGTAGCCTTTACGTCAAAGAAATAGGTACGCTTACCGGCCCTAACCCGCTTGGTAAAAACATCTTCTTGATTGTTAGAGAAGTTGCGATTGTCTTCGTTCATTTTGGGTAGCTATTAGGACCTCTATTCCAAGGTTTGAACAAATATGCGAAAATATTTCAGAGTTTCAATGACATTTTTCCGACACTACTCCTCTTCAAACTGCCGCTCGTAAAGCTGCCGATACAATCCCGTTTCCTTCAAAAGCGATTCATGTGTTCCCTTTTGAATGACCGATCCTTCATCCAACACCATTACCTCGTCAGTAAACTGCAGAGGAGCAATTCGATGACTCACAATAATAGCCGTTTTACCCTGTAGGTGTTGCTTCAGTTTTTCTATAATTTTGTATTCGGTTTCAGCGTCTACAGCACTCAAGCAATCGTCCAACAAAAACAAGTCAGCCTGTCGCACCAAAGCTCGGGCTATAGAAACCCGTTGTTTTTGACCACCCGATAGAGAGACACCTCGCTCACCCAACACCGTGGCAAGACCACTGGGCCACTGCTCAAGGTCACGTTTCAGATTCGCAATGTCAATAGCGTTCTGCAAACAAGTATCGTCGCAATCGCTTTCGACAGCTCCAAAGCGTATGTTCTCTTCAATGGTTTCAGAAAACAGAAAAACATCTTGAGGCACATAGGCCAAGTGACGTCGAAAATCAACTTTTCGCATGGTGGAACTTGGAATCCCATCCAGACAGACATTCCCTGAAAATTGTGCCCCGCTGTCGGTTCCCAACTGGCCAGCGATCAATTGAATCAAGGTCGATTTTCCAGACCCAGTTCGTCCCGTAATTCCCAAAATCTTGCCCTTCTGTACCTCAAATTCAACTCCATTCAAGGCTGGGTTGGATTTACCAGCGTAAACAAAAGAATCAACCTTGACCGATAGCTTCTCTTCAAATTGGTAAGAAACGCCAGATCCGGTCTCGGGTTCTGCATAATCCAAAAATTCATTGATGCGCTTTTGAGAGGCCGCTGCCTTTTGGACCAAGGCCGTGGTCCAACCCAAGGAGGCTACCGGCCAAATCAACATGTTCAAGTACAAGATGAATTCGGCCATGTTTCCAGGAGTGAAGGTGCCTTTTTGAACTTCCAATCCGCCGAGATAGAGAACGAGCAAGGTGCTCAGTCCCATCAAAAATAGCATGAGGGGGAAGAATAAAGCGTTGATTTTGGCCAGTTTCAAATTGCGGCGTTGAAACTCTTGACCTTCTTCCAAGAAGCGTCGATTGAAGGCATTCTCGGCTCCAAAAGACTTGATGACCCGAATTCCTGAAAAGGTCTCCTGGGCAAAAGTGGTCAATACAGACAACTGCTCCTGAATGCGCTTGTTTCCTTGGTTGATCAAGCGGCTAACCTGGTAAATGGAAATGCTCAAGATGGGCAGAGGAATCAACACCCAAAGGGTAAGCTCTGCATTCACACGGAGCATTTGATACAAAACCGCCACAAAGGTGAACAGCACGTTGGCGAAGTACATAATGGCCGGGCCAATGTACATGCGCACGTTGGATACATCTTCACCTATGCGCGACATCAAATCACCTGTGAAGTGCTGTCGGTAAAACCCTTCACCCAGGCGCTGATATTTGGCGTACAATTCATTTTTTAAGTCGTACTCTACCCGTCTAGAAACGACCACAAGCGTTTGACGCATGTAATACATAAAGACCCCTTTTGTTGCAGCGGCCAACACCAAGGCTACACCAAATGCCAAGGCAATGTGCCCGATTCGCTCAGGCAAATCACCCAAACCTGCGCCCCGCATCCACTTAGATTGCAACAGGGCATCATCCAAGCCTTGGCGCAAAAACGAGGGAACCAAAACAGCTAATCCATTGGAAAGCACCACAAAGAGTATACCGGCTAGCATGGGCCAGCGGTACTTTTTCAGGTATACATTGAGGGCGAAAAGAGCTTTCAAAACAAGTGATACAAAGGTAAGCCGGAGCCCGGCCTTCTTGGATTAAATTACGGCAGATTTACCGCTTGAACCATCGTACCCATGAGCGTTCGTGAATTCTCTGTTGAAAATGCTCGGAATTTTCCACTTAGATTTCCACATGCGGTGAATTGTTCATATATTTGCAACCCATTTAGAGATACCATGCATCTGACTGCTGAAAGAAAGAAGGAACTATTTGCCAAGTTTGGTGGTACCGATACCAATACCGGTAGCACTGAGGCACAAATCGCCATGTTTACCGAGCGCATCAACCACATCAGCGCTCACTTGAAAGGCCAACGCAAAGACAAAAGCGCTGAATTGTCGCTGATTAAGTTGGTTGGTAAGCGTCGCAGCTTGTTGAATTACTTGGCCAAACAAGATATTTTCAAGTACAGAGACTTGATTAAGGAACTCGGATTGCGTAAGTAATCCTTGAACCCATATTTATTGGAGAAAAGCCCCGTTCGCCTACGCGAAACGGGGCTTTTTGCTTAAAAAAACATATCGATATGATGAATATTCAAACCCTTAGCTTCGATTCCGGCGATGGCCGCATGATCGAAATCGAAACCGGCCGCCTTGCCCGTCAGGCTCACGGCAGCTGTGTGATCCGAGTGGGAAGAACCCACTTGTTGGCCACTGTGGTTTCCAACTACGATGCCCGTGAAGGCATCGACTTTTTGCCTTTGAGCGTTGACTACCAAGAGAAATTTGCTGCCGTTGGCCGTATACCAGGGAGCTTTTTGCGCCGCGAAGGCCGTTTGAGCGATTACGAGGTATTGATTTCTCGCTTGGTTGACCGCTGCTTGCGCCCTTTGTTCCCTGAAGACTACCACGCTGACACCCAAGTGATGATTCAGCTGATCTCTTCAGACGAGAACATTCTACCTGATACCTATGTAGGTTTGGCTGCCTCTACCGCTTTGATGTTGTCAGACATTCCCTTCTTGGGACCCATTTCTGAAGTTCGCGTTGGTCGCATTGACGGTCAGTTCGTATTGAACCCCACCGCCGAGCAATTGAAAACTTCAGATGTTGACTTGGTTGTCGGTGGTACCGCCAACGATTTGAACATGGTAGAAGGTGAAATGCAAGAATTGTCTGAAGAAGAGTTCTTGGAAGCCTTGAAGTTTGGCCACGAAGCCATCAAGTTGCAGTGTGCTCAACAGTTGGCCTTGTGCGAACAGTTGGGTGGCCGCAAGCCTGCTCGTGAGTACAACCACGAAGACAACGACCAGGAATTGCGCCAACGCGTCATTGCTGAGACTTCTCCTGCCATTCGCGAGATTGCCCAGAGCGGCAAATCAAAGAAGGAGCGTTCAGACGCATTCAAAGCTGTTTTGAACGAATACTTGACCCAGTTCGACGGAGCTGAAGACAAGGATCGCACGGTTCGTTTGACCAAAAAGTACTTCCACGAAGCGGAGTACAACCAAATGCGCGCCATGATCTTGGAAGAAGGCAAGCGCTTGGACGGTCGCTCCACCACACAAGTTCGCCCGATTTATACCGAAGTTGATGTGGTTCCCGCCGCTCACGGTTCTTCTTTGTTCACCCGTGGTGAGACTCAGTCTTTGACCACTGTTACCTTGGGTGGTAAGTTGGATGAGCAGTTGTTGGATGCTCCCATGTATCACGGCCACAGCCGCTTGATGTTGCACTACAACTTCCCCAGCTTCTCTGTAGGTGAAGCCCGCCCCAATCGCGCCCCTGGTCGCCGCGAAATTGGACACGGAAACTTGGCACTTCGCGGTTTGAAAGCCATGATTCCTTCTGACGTTCCTTACGTGATTCGCATCGTTTCTGACATTTTGGAATCGAACGGTTCTTCTTCAATGGCCACGGTTTGTGCCGGTTCTATGGCTTTGATGGATTCAGGTATCAAAATGAACAAGCCTGTAGGCGGTATTGCCATGGGTCTGATCACTGACGAGTCTGGGAACTACAAAGTATTGACTGACATCTTGGGTGACGAAGACCACTTGGGTGACATGGACTTCAAAGTAGTTGGTACTACTGAAGGTATTACGGCTTGCCAGATGGATATCAAAATCAACGGATTGAAGTGGGAAATGGTAGCCCAGGCTTTGAAACAAGCCCGCGACGGCCGTTTGCACATCTTGGGCGAAATGGACAAGTCCATCACCGCTCCTGCTGCTGATTTGAAAGCTCACACTCCCCGCGTGGAAATGTTGGTGGTTGACAAAGAATTCATCGGTGCCATCATTGGTACTGGCGGTAAGGTCATCCAGGACATCCAGGCACGCACTGAAACCACTATCTCTATCGAAGAGAAAGATGGCAAAGGATACGTGGAGATCTTGTCTAACAACGCTCAGAACATGGAAGCCGCCATCGGCATCATCGAAGGCATCATCGCCGTTCCCGAAGTTGGAACCGTGTACGAAGGTACCGTTCGCAGCATCATGGACTTCGGTGCATTCGTAGAGATCCTGCCCGGTAAAGACGGCTTGTTGCACATCAGCGAAATCACTTGGGAGCGCTTGGGCAGCATGGAAGGCGTGTTCAAAGAAGGCGAGAAAATCGAGGTTAAACTCATCGAGGTTGATGCCAAGTCTGGTAAACTTCGCTTGAGCCGCAAGGCCTTGTTGGAAAAGCCCGAAGGATACGTTGAGCCAGAGCCACGCGAGCGTCGCCCCTCAGGTGACCGTGGTGACCGCCGTGGTGGTGACCGTGACCGTGCACGCGGTGGCGATCGCCGTGGAGGAAACCGCGATCGCGGACCTCGCAACTAATCACAATAATTCTTAAAAGAAGGCCTCCTATTGGGGGCCTTTTTTTATGCTATCCCACCAAGCCATTACCCAGAACAAAACCACGGGAAAGGTTTTCAACTGAGCTTTGAATACGATGAACTCTCGAATGGATTTGGGGTATAAATCGGAGGGCCCTAACAAGGTTCCAAACAACAGCAATGCCATGGCCACCCAAACACTTTTAGAGAAATAAGGGTATGTAGGCTCAGATTTCACCATGAGATACACGACGATTCCCATGATGGCAACGACAAAGCTGGCAGACTCAGCCATGTGGTTGAATAAAACCATAAACATGAGCCAAGAAGCCGCATAAGGCAAGAGTTGTTGCCCCCACTTCGCCCGCAGCAAAGGAATCAATTGAATGGCCAAGCCCAGCATCAGACCCAAAGTCTTAAACCCAGAATCAGCCAAACCCGCATCAATGCCCACGCTTCCTAACCAGGATTGCATCCACCCAAAGATGGAATGCTTCAGCTCACCTGAATGATCCCTACTCAACAAGTCTGCATAAGAGCCATATTGAGCCAAAGAATCCCAACCCAATAAAATCGGCAAACCCAATAGAACAATGGCTGCAGCGAATGCGTGTTTCACCCATTGTCTCCAAGCATCGAGCCGAAGCAAATACAGGGCAAAAAACAGTACTCCAAACAACTTAATAGTCGCACTCAGGACAATCATCCATGAGGCCCTGCCCCAACGCTCTCGTTGCATATCGCCGAGAGCTACAAGTAACAGACCCACCACAAGGCCATTGCTTTGGCTATTGAAGGCGCTGGTCAGTACTTCGGGAATGGCAAACAGACTCAAGGCCAACAACACTTCACCCTTGCCTGGCAACAGACGAGACAAAGCCCACAGCGGCAGCAACACATTCAGCGCATTCCACAAGACCAATCCAATCGCATCGGGCAAACAGGCGAATGGAGCAAACAGCAATGCAAAAGTGGGGGTGTATTTGAATAGGTCATAATGTTCCTGAGCATAGGGCGCATACAGATCAAGACCCTGCCACAAATGCCAGAAAGACTGTTTGAATATGACGTAATTGTTGTACTCCGTGTACCACTGGCCCGGAACCAATTGCCCATTCAGAGGAAGCAGCAAGTTCCTCAGACTTGGATACAGCGCCACTAGGCCATAGATTAACAAAAAGAGGGAGATTGCTCTCCCTCTAGATATGTTTTCAAAAACCCGCATGGGGCAAATTAACGTACGCGCTGACCGTTGCTGAATTTCACAACAAAGGCATCTTGGAAACCTGCCGCTTTTAGAACTCCTTGCTGAGCACGGGCTTGTTCCATGGTGCCAAATGCTTCACCAGTGGTGTATTTGTAGAAACCATTTTCACGGTATTCAAAAGCATTGGGAACTCCTTTGGCAGCCAATTCTGACTGGCTCAATTGGGTCTTGTTGACCAGCACTTGAACCCGGTACTCCATGGCAGATGTAGTTGCGGGAATGCTCTCATTGGTAAGGGGTGTCGAATTTTCATTGCCACTCCCCGAATCAGCCGTTTCTTCTGATGAATTGCTTGTAGTGGGAACAGAACCCGCAGCCGTTGTTGTTGGCATATACCTTGGTCGTGTAAATGTGGTTTCTGTTACAGGCTCTTCAATTACTACTTCAGAACTATCAGCCAACGAAGTTTCTTCAACTTCTACCGCTTCAATGGGATCCTCAACTGGTGTTTCTTCACCCATACCTGGTAGACACTTAGGCGCCTCAACTTTATCAGGTATCCCGTCTTCATCACTATCAGAGTCCAAATAATCTGGTACTCCATCCAAGTCAGTGTCATTTGGATTTGTGGCATCTTTTCCAGCTTCAATATCATCGCCAATGGTATCGTTGTCAGAGTCCTTGTCCAAGTAATTAGGCTTGCCATCTCTGTCAACATCTTTGGTTCCTTCTACCTTGTCCGGAATGCCGTCGCCGTCACTATCCAAATCCAAGAAATTCGGGATCCCATCTCCATCTTGATCTCCAGCTCCTTCTGTTTTGTCGGGGATATCATCTCCGTCAGAGTCGGTATCTAAATAATTGGAGAGCCCATCATTATCAGTATCGGAAAGACCTTCTATTTTATCCTCAATGCCATCAGCATCTGAATCAGAATCTATACAATTTGCTTTGCCATCTTTATCAGAATCCATCATTTTTTCAATGGCATCGGCAATTCCATCGTTGTCTGAATCCTTGTCAAGAAAGTTTGGCAACCCATCTCCGTCGGTATCTAATCTTCCCTCTGCAGCATCAGGCAATCCATCATTATCAGAATCAGTATCCAAATAATCTGGAATATTATCACCATCTGCATCTCCACATACTATTGGGCCATCATGATTTTTAAGAGCCAGTTTATTTTGTTCCTCTAAAGGCAACTCCACCTTTACCGGTTCAGTTGCGGTATCAGAAGCACTGGGCAACTCTGGCCCATTCAAACTAGCCTTTGTAGCTTTAGGCAACATCTCGCAGGGTATAATACCATTAATCAAGTATTCTGTTCTTCGGTTAGCAGCATGTTCTTCATCTGAACAACTCACCCCATCTGTACAACGATTGATTAATCGGCTTTCACCATAGCCAACGAAAGTCATTCGCTTGTCTGAAACCCCTCTTCCAAGAAGATATGTATAAGCAGCTTGGGCTCGATTCTCACTTAAATTTTGATTGTACTGGGTACTACCTCGCGAATCTGTATGCGAACCCAATTCAATGCTTAAACCAGGATTGTCAATCAACACATCAGCTACTCGGTCTAATTCAGTTTTAGAGGCTGAAGTCAGTTCAAATTTGTTTAACTCGTAATAAATTGGTTCGACTTCAAAAAGCTCACCCAAATCATCTCCAATCTTGAATCTATCAGCACGAATCACCATAGTACTCACATTGTCGACCACTTCCACTTCTTCCGTCATGGCATACATAAAACCACAAGGATGCGCTGAAAGACGGAATTGCTTAGAAACTCTAGGATCAACCGAACCCTTGAAAAGAAAGGTACCTGCTGAATCACTTACACCCATTTGTGTTCCCAGGGAATCCGACAAAATTTCAAATGCTAGTGCTGCATCTTTCAACGGTTCTCCTGTTTCGGAGTCGATTATTTTGACTAGAACATTACCGGGTTCAATAGTTGGTTCTTCCTGTTTCTTGGTTTTATTCCACCTAACAAAATAAATATTATCATCAAACCCAACCGTTTTTCGATTAGAAGAAATAATCCCCCAATTATCAAATAAAACCGGCGCAAAATCATCCATATTGGAGTTCATGGGTTTACCCAAGTTCTCCGGACTTGACATTTCATTTTCAACTGAGAATAAGTCCAATCCACCAAATCCCAAGTGGCCATCAGAGGCAAAATGCAATTTCCCATTGGCATCAAAGGTGGGAAAGTTTTCCCTCATCAACGTATTGATATGAGGTCCCAAATTTTCGGGGTCACCGATTTTTAAGGTCTGGTCATCGTTAACCAAAACGGCCGCTTTGTATATATCTGACTTTCCGTATCCGCCAGGCATATCAGAGGCAAAATAGACCATACTTCCATCTGGAGAAAATACGAGACTCGAGATATTATACTCAATATTATTCAGGGGAAATCCTTGCTCTTCCCAGACTTTGGTAATTGGGTCTTGCTTGATTCTGAATACTTGCAAAACCCTCTCTTTGCTGCTATTGGGCTTGCGGACATTTCTCGTTATATACAAAAAGCCTGTTTGTGTATCTACAAAACTAGCGGCATGGTGAGCATTGCGAACGGTATGACTAATTTCTTTGCCCATCGCCATGAAACTATCCATAAACTTGGCTTTATATAAAGTGTAGTAGGGCTCTCCATACCAACCGCTTGTCGCTTTTCTCAATTCTATATCCTTATGCGTTGAGTAATAAGCAACTCTATTTATTGGATCAATAACTACTCCATATTCACCGAGTTCTGAATTCGATGCAAATGGTTTGATCACGTAAGATTCTGAATAGTTCATCTCTGACCAGTAATCATCACGCAGAGACTTGTTGGCATCATAAAACTCTTGACTCAACGTCTCAAAGAAATTCTCACTAGCATAAGAGCTGTCTTTCAACTCCAGCAATATGCTGTCAGACAACCCATACAACTCCATTTTTCTCGCAACAAGTGCAAAACTCAATCGATCAAAGTCATCAATCTGATCAGAGTATTGAGTCATCAATTCGAGGTACGCATCAAATGCTTTCTCGGGATATTGGCTTTGATTCCACGCATAAGCTAGAGCCTTCTGACTGGAATAATTAGGAATTTTAGCAATTGAAGAGCCACTATTTCTAGCAATGATGTCGGAATATTTCAATTGAAAAATATCGCTGACATCTTTCTTTTGGGCAGACAAAGTGCCTACAAAAAAGCAAAGGCCTAAGCACAATAAACGCAACGGCTGATTAATAAAATTCATCTCGTAATTATTAGAAATATCGTGGAACTGGAACTCTGTGGCTAGAGGTGTACGGTATCATGAATTGCAACCCAAATTCATGAGAACCTCGCACGTACTCATTTAATGGGGACAATTTGCTGTCATAACTATACACAAAATTGAACTGGTCATTAAGCTGTACCATGCTCATTAAACCAATGTCCCCTTGAGTTCGATAAAACGCTCCGATCGAGAATACATCGTCAAAAATGGCATGTAGATTTAGATCAGCCTGAACGGGCACACCATTGACAATTTTTATTTGTGTTGTTGGTTTCAATTTCATTCTTTCATTCACATCATAAACCAACCCGCCACTTAAATAATAGTGCATCTCTGCAGCATAAGCAACATTCTGATTTTGGCGAACATCTTCTGCAACAAATACCATACGCGGAGCAGAAAAAGCAGCAAATGCTTTTGAACTGTACAAATAAATTCCAAAGCCCGCCATCGGTGCCGTAATTGAATAGTCATTGTTTTGAAACGCCACATCATTGGGGTTATCTAAACGCAGCTTAGACAATTGAAATTTATAATTATAAGCTCCTAGTCGCAATCCCACAGCAAGCCGCAAATCTTTATCGAGTTGTTTGTGATAGGCCATATTGGCTCCGATATGTGTTTCACTTACAGGACTTGCTACTTCAAATTTGCCTATGGTTCCACTTTGAACATTCAGGCCCACCGCAAAATCACCTACCAATGGACTGTGAATTCCAAAATTTTGGTAACGTGGAGCACCGGGATAATTGGCCCATTGAACCCTAGACAATCCCGTAGCAACCAACGTGCGTTTTGTACCTGCGTAAGCCGGATTCAATGCCAACGAGTTGAAATCATAATGCGTGTACATCTGCTCCTGTTGGGCTTGTATTTCCATACTTCCAAAGAAGGATAGACCCATTAGAACGAGTGTGTATTTCGAAAACATATTCATGTTATTGTTCTATAAAGCTTAAGGTTTGATGTAGAGGTTTCCAGAAATGTCAGCATTGTTGCCACTTCCATTGTATTTGAAAACATAGAAATAAACATCTTCTGGCAATACTTCTCCTGATCTCAAGGCAGGCATATTGCCGTTATAAGTACCATTCCAATTATTCTTGTATCCTTTGCCAGATTCGTATACAATTTGACCCCAACGATTGAATACAATGATTTCGGCTAGATTAAAGTTTTTCAAGCCCTTGATGTATAGGATATCGTTGTCACCATCACCATTTGGTGAGAACCCTTCAGGAATGAAAACATGGGCGTCTATGTAGTCAGGGATTCCATTTCCATCTCTATCTGCAGTTCCTTCAATGGAATCATCAACTTCATCATTGTCTGAGTCGGTATCGCGCCAGTTGCCAATGCCATCGCCATCGGTGTCAACAGTGCCTTCTGTGGCATCATCAATGCCATCGTTATCAGAGTCAGTGTCACGCCAATCACCTACGCCATCACCATCAGTATCGACAGTGCCTTCTGTGGCATCATCAATGCCATCATTGTCTGAATCCGTATCGCGCCAGTCACCCAGGCCGTCACCATCGGTATCAACAGTGCCTTCAATGATGTCATCAATGCCATCATCGTCAGAATCCGTATCGCGCCAATCACCTACGCCATCACCATCGGTGTCAACGGTTCCTTCTGTAGCATCATCGATGCCATCATCGTCAGAATCCGTGTCTCGCCAATCGCCTACACCATCATTGTCTGTATCGACGTTGCCTTCTGTAGCATCATCAATGCCATCATTGTCTGAATCCGTATCGCGCCAGTCACCGGTACCATCGCCATCTGTGTCAACCGTGCCTTCCGTGGCGTCATCAATGCCATCATTGTCTGAATCCGTATCGCGCCAATCGCCAGTGCCATCGCCGTCTGTATCAACGGTGCCTTCGATGCTGTCATTAATACCGTCATCGTCAGAATCCAAATCGCGCCAGTCACCGGTACCATCGCCATCTGTGTCAACCGTGCCTTCGATGCTGTCTAAAATGCCATCATCGTCTGAATCCGTATCACGCCAGTCACCAGTGCCATCGCCGTCTGTATCTGTCGTTCCTTCGATGCTATCATCAATGCCATCATCATCAGAATCGGTATCGCGCCAGTCGCCTACTCCATCACCATCGGTATCGACAGTACCCTCAATGCTATCAAGAATTCCGTCACCATCAGAATCGGTATCGCGCCAGTCGCCGATGCCATCGCCGTCTGTATCTCCGGAACCCTCGGTTGAATCAGATATACCATCATTGTCAGAATCGGTGTCGCGCCAGTCGCCGGTGCCATCGCCATCGGTATCGACAGTGCCTTCGATTGCATCACTTATTCCATCGTCATCAGAGTCGGTATCGCGCCAATCGCCGATGCCATCGCCATCAGTATCAACAGTGCCTTCGGTGCTATCCAAAATGCCATCGCCATCTGAATCGGTATCGCGCCAGTCGCCTACTCCATCACCATCGGTATCAACAGTACCTTCTGTACTATCTAAAATGCCATCGTTGTCTGAATCAGTATCGCGCCAGTCGCCTACTCCATCACCATCGGTATCGACAGATCCCTCAGTAGCATCATCGATACCATCGTTGTCTGAATCAGTGTCGCGCCAGTCGCCAATGCCATCTCCATCTGTATCTACGGTGCCTTCTGTAGCATCATCAATGCCATCATTGTCAGAATCAACATCACGCCAATCGCCAATACCATCTCCGTCAGTATCCAATGTGGTTTCCACAAGATCAGAAATGCCATCATTATCTGAATCGGTATCGCGCCAATCGCCGATGCCATCTCCGTCGGTATCAACAGTTCCTTCTATGCTATCAGAAATGTTATCGTTATCGCTATCGAGATCCAAATAATCTGGTGTGCCATCACCATCAGTGTCAACAGTGCCTTCTACACTATCGAGTATACCATCGTCATCTGAATCAGTGTCGCGCCAGTTTCCAATTCCATCACCATCGCTATCGACAGATCCCTCTGTGGCATCAGCTATTCCGTCATTATCTGAATCAGTATCGCGCCAGTCTCGAATGCCATCGCCATCTGTATCAACAGGAATAGCCGTAGCTCCGCGCTCTGTAGCATCGCTGATGCCGTCATCATCGGTATCCAAGTCTTTGAAATCATAGATACCATCGCTGTCTGTATCTACCGGAGTATAACCCAAGCCGCTATCAGCTGAATCAGGAACTCCCTGACTGTTTACGGTAGGCATGCCTACACCGACAACTCCATCAACATCACCATCTATTCCATCTGTTTCAAATACATCGAAGATGCCATCACCATCGCTATCAAGATCCAAGTAATCAGGAATGCCATCTGCATCAGAATCAACTTTAAAGTCTTGGAATTCATTCTCTACAAAATCCAATAATCCGTCATTGTCTGAATCCAAATCCAAGTAATCATTTATACCATCTCCGTCGTTGTCTCCGCCTCCTTCTAGGTAATCCATGATACCATCTGAATCACTATCAGCTGTCATGACGTAAACCAAAACAGAATCGGGACCGGTTTGGTTGCCATTCTTGTCTTTAACCGTAACCCATACTGTAACGACAGTCGTGTCATTAATCCCAAATTGAGTTTGACTGATGATGACAGAATCAATTCCACAATTGTCATAGGAATAAACGATGATATCTGTATCTACGATAGATGCAAATGCTGCCGTATCCAAATAAACCGTGTCTTGTTTCAACACCAACGTTGGGGCTAACGTGTCGTAAACGGTAATGGTTACAGTAGTAGAATTCTGATTGTTATTCTCATCAATTGCTGTGAAAGTTATTGTGTTGTCTCCAACATGAGAGCAATCGAAGCTATCTCTAGACAAGGTCAAACTTTGAATTGCGCAATTATCGAAAGTACCATTGTCGACAGCAGAAGCCGTAGTATTTGCTTTACCAAAACTGTCGAGATACAAAACAATATTTTGAACCGACAATGTTGGGAGGATGCTGTCAATGACTTGAACATTCAAAGTCAAGGTGCTTGTATTTCCAGCCGCATCTTTTACTGTGTAAACAACTGCATTTGCTCCTGTGTCTGAACATACAAATGAATACGTGCTTAAATATTGGCTATCAATTCCACAGTTGTCGTAACTACCGGTATCAATATCGCTTACCCCAATGGTTACAGTACCTGAACTGTTCAGATAGGCTGTGATGTTTTTCGCTAAAATAACCGGAGCCAACGTATCGTACACTATGACAGAAACAGCGGCTGAATCCTTGTTACCAGAAGCATCAGTGGCTATAAGGTAAATAGTCGATGTACCGGTGTCGGCACAATTGAATGACGAATCAGATAGCCACATGTTGCTAACTCCGCAATTATCTGAAGATCCATTGTCGACATCTGTTGCGCTCAATGTGGCCACTCCACTAGCATTCAAATACAGATTGGCGTTTTTACTGACTACAACTGGTTTTGTCGTATCGTGAACCGTTATTGTCACCGTTTTGGAAGTGGAGTTATTGTTGTAATCGGTGGCTGTAAACGTAATTGAATTGTTGCCCACATGAGAACAATCAAAACTGCTTTGAGAAATGGAAATGGTAGCTAGACCGCAGTTGTCACTACTTCCATTATTTACACTAAATGCTGTAATGTTAACGGTACCGCTTGAATTCAAATACAAATCCAAGTTTTGTGTAACCACTATGGGGCTGATGGTATCGCGAACTGTAATGTTGATCACCTTTGTGCTCACATTTCCCGATACATCCGTAACCGTATAGGTTATATTGTTTGTTCCGGTATCAGTACAATTGAAACTGCTTTGACTGAGCACTTTTGAATCGATTACACAGTTGTCAAAACTACCTGTATCAACCATGCTAGCAGAAACATTTACCTGTCCATTGGTACCCAAATAGACAGTGATATCTTGAGCGTATATCGTGGGCTGAATGGTGTCATAAACAGTTACAGAAATAGAAACTGAAGACTGATTACCAGATGCATCAGCAGCTACAAATAGAATTGCAGAAGTACCTGTATCAACACAAGTAAAGATTGAATCAGAAAGCCAAACTTGAGCAACTCCACAATTGTCAGAAGAGCCATTGTTCAATGTTAATGCCGATAAAGTTGCCGTTCCAGACGCATTGAGATATAGCGTAGCATTGTTAGCAACTACGGTTGGCTTGATTGTATCAGCTACAGTGACATATGCATGAGCGGTGTCCGTATTTCCGTCCAAGTCTGTCGCTGTCAAAACCACCAAATTTACTCCTAGGTCTGAGCAAGAGAAGCTAGAAATATCGGCAGCCAAACTTTGAATACCACAGTTGTCGCTTGAACCGTTATCAATGCTGTCAACCACCAAAGTTGCCGCACCCGCAGCATTCAAATACACAGTATTGTTGCGAGCAGACGCGGTGGGATTGACGTTGTCAAGGTGGGTGATGGTGAAAGCTAAAGATTGTGAACAGCCATTAGCATCAATTACATAAGCAGTATAAGACTGCTTAGTCAATCCTGTAAAAGTTCCTGACGTTTGGTAACTTAATGAATCTACTGTGAACTGATAAGGAGTAGTTCCACCAGTAACAGCTAGAGTAACAGCTCCATTTGTATCTGCCGCACAGGTTAAATTGGTTTGTGCTGTTTTAGAAATTGAAAGAGCTGTTGGTTCCGTTATAAAAATACTAAACGTATCAGTACAAATATTCTGATCAACTATTGTAATCAAATATTGTCCAGCAGATAAAGTTCCGAAGCTATCGTTAGTCTGATATGTTCCATTTCCAATTTTATATGAATAAGGAGAAACACCACCAGTTCCAGAAATAATTGCTAGACCATCACTTCCTCCATTACAAGAAACATTTGTATTAGAAGAAGATCCACTCAACGCACTCGGCTGACTGACCGTCATCCAAACAGATGCAGTATCGCTATTGTTGTCAGTAACAA
>JAQCBH010000031.1 GCA_027621365.1 Bacteroidota bacterium
CCCCGCGCAGCGGGGCCTTTTTATTGGCGTCATGGAGAATTACTCGCAATTCGGGTTGAAGATATACTCATAGGTGCCGTCAACCGTATCGTCTGAGTTTTTGATGGTCTTGCGAACCACTTGGAATTTCAATCCAATCAGCTTTACACCTGCAGGGACATCTGCCGCCATGAAGGTGCTAGGAATGATGGTGAAATGGAACATTCCATTTCCCATGTCTGACATAGCCAAATTGGGGTCATTGCCCACCTTGGTGATGCTGATGTTGTTGTACTTGTAGTACAAGCCATTGTCTCCCTTGGCCTGAACATAAACGTAGAAATCATCAGCGGTTTGCAGTGCCACTTTTTCCTCTAAGTTGCGGTCGTATTTCAAGGTGAACACATCACTGGCTGAAGTGCTCATCGTATCCTTCTTCTTGGTTTTGGGGAAGGTGGAGAGCTTTTGGGGTCCAGTTACAGGAGGATCCAAGGCAATCACCAAATCTTCGGTTTTGGCTTCGCCATTGGAATCACCTGTACCGTCTTTCTTCTTCAGCAACAAGTGAATGTCGTTGGCGTACAAGGCGGCGGGAGCAACTTCGTAAAACTCAGTAGGCACCATGCGGTAGAAGTACACATCGTTGCCTGCAGAGGTCCAGCGAAGGGCTTCGTTTGACGCGTTCCAAGTTCCGTTGTGCAAGGGGTGGCCTACAGCGTGTTCATTGGGTTTCCAGGTCCACATGTAGAGATCTTCAGTAGAACCCGCCAACTGTTGGCGGTCGCACTTTTTGATATCAACCCACAAGGTTACACTGTCTTTCAAATTGGGATTTTCAGCCGGTGTAATCCATGCTTTTTGAGCTACTGCCGTTTGTGTCATCGACAACAAAGCAGCGAAAAGGAATAAGCGATTTTTCATGGGTTTCATCATTTGCGGTTGTACCAAAAGTGATAGGAAACGGTGCGTTCACCGTTGCAGAATTTGTTGACTTTGATGGCCAAGTTGGGGTCTTGAGGGCGAACGGGAGACAAGAGATTGATGGTGGTTTCATCGCTTGTTCCTTCGTTAAAAATCAAGAAACTGGGGTAATCATTGTCATCGAATTTCCAAGTGCCCGTTGCAGGGCCAAACAAAGTAGATCCTGATCCAGCAACCGTGCTGTAAGTGCCGTCTTTTTGGAATTCGATTTCCATGGGCTGGCCGGCGATGTATACAGAGCTAACATCCAATAAGGTGTCGCTTTCTACAAAGGCCAACTCGACATTGACATCAATTTGGGCTACACGGTTCAAAATCCAATGGCCGGAAATCCCGTCAATCTGACTCACTCGTGGACCCAATTCTTTCTTTTCGGGTTTGCAACTGTTCAGGCCCAATGACAAAGTCAAGGCAAAGGCCAGAACACTGCTCAATACAATACGTTTCATTATTTGCAACCTCCTGTTGGGTTAATTTCAAAAATACTGGTGCGTTCTACGATGGGGAACTGCAATACCATACCGTCACAGTCCCAACGGTGTCCGCGAATGAATAGATTTTGACCTTCGATGGCTCCCAAGCGTTTAACCTCTTGGATGCGATCGCCTTGGAACAGCAATTCCATGCGACGCTCGGCGCGAACTTTAGTTAGCACTTCGTTGGCGCTTGCAGAACTGGCCAAATATTCGTTGCTAGGATCGGTGTAGGCGCGTGCCACCAAGTTGTTCACGTCCATGATGGCCGTAGTCAAATCTCCACCCGACAATGCCAAAGCTTCGGCGCGAATCAAGTGCATCTGAGTTAGGTAAAACAAGGGAACATCGAAGAACTGACCGTCAAAGGCAGAGCTCTTGACGAACATATTGGCGGCACCCGCGTTCACTTCAGTCAACATAGCGCAGCGTTTGTCATTGGGGTCCTTGACGGCATTGTACAAGGCCAAGTCCATCTGACACGTAGGAGTACCAGGGGCGTAGTTGCCATTGTAGGCGCCGCTGCGGTTGTCGTTGACTCCTGTGCTAACGATGCGGAAAATGTACTCGCTTTCTGCATTGGAATTGAACAAATTGACGGTATCTGACAAGCTGTAGCGACCGCTACCAATGACTTGGGTAGCCATGTCAGCAGCCTGGCTGTAATCGCCCATTTGGAAATACACCTGAGCCAATAAGGCCTGAGCGGCTTGTTTGTCGGCGTAGTATCCGTTGTCAGCAGGCAAATTGGCCATGGCGGTTTCGGCATCAGAGATGATGGCCGCATAGGCTTCGGCTACCGTGCTACGTGGGTAAGGATCGGTGCTTACGCGATTGGCGATCGCAATTCCCGGATGAGAATTGTCAGCTGTAAAACCGTAAGGCTGAGCGAACATACGAACAGCCCAGAAATGGCAGTAAGCGCGTATGAAGGCTACTTCTCCCACGATGCGGGTGCGATCGTCTTCTGTCAAATCAGCGGCGCGGTCCAAGTATTTCTCTACAAAGTTGGCACGGAAAATCGTGCGGTAAACGATGGAGTGGAAGGCACCCGTCGTAGAGTTGAAGAACAACACATTGTGGTTGAAGACCTCACGGTAATCGTTGTTGTTCGGAAGCGTGAGGTTGTCACTTTGCAACTCAGCCAAGACTTGGCCAAAACCACCAAAGGTATTGGCGAGTTCGTTGTAGCTCGAATTGAGCAACATTTGCAAGTCTTCGGTATTTTTCACCGCGTCATCAATGAGGATCTCATTGGGTGGAGGTGTCTCTATCATTTTATCGCAGCTGCTCAATGCCACTGCCGTTAGGCTCAATGCCCAAAGAATGGATTTCGTGTTCATGATTAGAAGCTCAGGTTAAGGGCCAAACTAATGCTCTTCTCCTGTGGGGGAGTCAAGTATGTAATGCTACCGCTCATGTTGCGGTCTGTGGGGTTTTCGAAATCGCGAGCGATTTCAGGGTCCAAGCCCGTGTAATGGGTCCAAGTCAACAAGTTGATTCCAACCAAGGTGACTTTGGCTCCTTCAAAGCCTGTTTTGCTCAACCAAGCCTTAGGCATATTGTAACTCAACATCACGTTGCGCAAACGAGCAAAAGAGCCGTCTTGCAACCACAAGTCGGTGTTGATCCAAGGGGTGGTTGAACCATGGTTGAAGGTATTCAAGGTCATTTTGGGGTACAAGGCATTGTCGCCAGGCTGCTGCCAGCGATCCAATACACGACGGTCCATGTTCCAATCGGTCATCAAGCTCAACTGACGCTTTACTGAACTTTCGTAGATGTTGCCGCCAATGTTGAAGTAAACCGTGGCTGACAATTCCAAGTTTTTGTAGTTGATCACATTGTTGAAGCTACCGAAGGCCTTAGGCAATACGTTGCCGACGGCAACACGGTTGTCAGGATCCCAGCTGTAGGTTTCATTTCCATTCTTGTCGAAGTAAACAGGAGCTCCCGTTTGAGGATCAACGTGCGAGAAACGAACCAAGAAGTTGGTTCCTACCGGTTGTCCAACAACGACACGAGTATCATTGGTACCACCGCTCACGGCATCTTCGGTATAAACCCCAATGCTGGTTATTTCGTTGTAGTTTCTTGCGATGTTGAAGTTGGTCGACCACTGCATGTTTTTGTTGCGAATGTTGATGGTCTTCAAGGTGAACTCCACACCGCGGTTCACGATGGCGCCTACGTTGTCGTAGAACGAACCGAAACCGGTAGAAGTGGGGATGCTCAACTGCAAGATCACGTCTGTGGTGTTCTTGTTGTAATAAGTCAACTCAGTGCTAATGCGGCCTTTCAAAAACTGGGTTTCAATGCCGGCATCGAAGTTGGTAGTTGATTCCCACTTCAAGTTGGGGTTTTCCAAACGGGCAGGAGCCATCTGCGCATTGCCATTGTAAGGCTGCAAGTTGCCGCTAGGAGTGATGGTACCCCAACGAGCGTAGTTGTCAAAGTTGGCGTTTCCGCTCTTGCCAAAGCCTGCACGCAATTTCATGAAGTCAATGGCTTTGATGTTTCGAATGAAGTCTTCTTCGCTGATGATGTAGCCCACAGCCGCAGCAGGGAAGAAACCATAGCGGTTATTGCGACCGAAACGGCTGCTACCGTCACGACGAGCCGTCACCTGGAAGTTCAACTTGTTGTGGTAACTGTAATTCAAGCGACCGAAATAGCTCAAGAAGGCCCACTCATAAGGTGTGCGGCCGTAGACCAATTTCGCGGTATCAGGAATGGCAACTTGGTCGATAGGACCTTTGGCGTCGAAGTTCTCAACGTATTTGCTGGTCGAGTAACTGTGTTGGTATTCGTGACCCAACATGGCACCGAAACTATTGCCCTTGCCCAAATTCTTGTCGTATTGCAAGGTGGCGAAATAGTTCTTGTTCATGGTGTAGGTGGGGTACCACTTGGCGTTACCGTTTTGCATGTAGCTACCGTTATAGTAACGAATCAATTCGCTGGGCTCGTATAAGTACTCATTGTAGTCCATGTAATCGATGCTACCGCTGGCGTTCAACGCCAAATTCTCGTTGAACTGATACGAAACAGAAGCGTTGTTGATGGTACGTACTTCAATGCTTCTCCAGTTTTTCAGATCGCGAATGGTGTGCAATCCTACAGGAGTCAAGTACGACTTGGAACTGCTGTCGTACAAGGGCTCCAGCGGATAAATAGGCAGCATAGTACTCATGGCAGAGCCCAATCCGCCGGCCCAAGCCGCATCAACGCGGGTGTTGGTTCCTTGGCTCAAAGAATGGGAGATCTGAACGTTCATTTTCTTCATAGGCTTCCAGTCCATGTTCACGCGCTCGCTGACGCGGTTGTAGTTGTTGCCTATGACGTAAGAACCGTTGTCATCGTAAGACAAGATGGCCTTCACAGCCACGTTGTCTTTCTTGTAATTGGTGGAGAAGTTGTAACTCTGTTTGAAACCCGTTCCGATCATTTGGTCGATCCAATCGGTGTTGATATTCTGAGCTTGATCCCAACTCAAACGCAGCCCGACGGCCGATAAATCGGGCGTGCCAACATGGCCGTCGTTTTGCCAAGCTTCTTCGTAGAGTTGCAACCACTCAGGACCGCTCAACATGTCTGGGCGAGCCGTAGGCATGGCGACTGACCAGCGAGAGTTGAAGTCGAACTTCAGGCCCTGCTTGCGGGCGCGTTTGGTGGTAATCAAAATTACACCGTTGGCTCCGCGTGAACCGTAAATGCTTGTTGCGGCAGCATCTTTCAAGATTTCGATGTTCTCGATGTCTTCGGGGTTGATGCTCGCCAAGGGGTTGTTGTTGAAACCGCCGCCCCAGTTGGAGCCGTTGGCGCGGTTCATGAAATAGTCTTGGGTTACGGGAATTCCATCAATTACGTACAAGGGATCACCGGCTGCTGAAATGGAAGCCGCTCCACGAATGCGAATCAAGGAGGCAGAACCTGCCATACCCGAACCGACGGTCACTTGAACACCAGCTGCCTTGCCCTGAAGGGCTGCTTCAAAAGATGGAGCAGGAGCTTCGGTCAATTCTCGACCGCTAACGGAGGAAATGGATCCTACCACGTTTCGGCGTGACTGGCGTCCATAACCAACGATGACAACATCGCCGATGACATCAGACGATGGGGTTAGCTTGAAAGACACATTGATTTTGGCTCCTAAAGCAACTTCAACTTTGCTGCTCCGGGATTCAAAAGACTCTTTGCTGGCCGTTATGGTGTAAGTTCCTGCCGGCAATTCCAACACGTAAGATCCATCGGCAGTGGTTTTGGCACTGCTAGAAGATCCCCATGTGATCTCGACACCTTCCAGTGGCGTTCCGTCATTATCGCTGACTTTACCAGTGATGGTGCCGGTTTGAGCCCAGGCAGCGCCAATGCTGATCAGTGATAGGATCGCCCATGAAAATGCCTTTCTAATCGAGTAAGACTGATTCATAGAATTGGTTTTAGGCGAGCAATTTAGCGAAAAAAATTGACAAGTGTCAATTGTACAATTACTAAAAAATTCTCAGCCTTTACTCGCTGTAGAATCTAATGATTGGGCGAAACCCAAGATCAGAAGCTTTGTAATTGAATCGCTTGAATTTGGCTACCGATGCCTGAAGGTAGTAAAGTTCATCGCTCCAGGATCCACCCCAAACCGCGAAATGCGTTTGACGGTCAATGGGGGTGTTGAGCCGGCCTTGAAGCAGGGCTTCAGTAGGAATTTGATACTGATTCACGATGATTTCATCAGCCGTATTCAAGGTGTATGTGATGTTGTCAAACAAATGATTCTCTGCAGGAGTAGAGGTCCATTCTGCGACATTACCCAAAAGATGATCAAAGGGTCCCCAAACAGGGCCTTCTGATAGCCCTAAGAATGTCAGGGTCTTGTATTTTTTTTTCTTAGGAGGCTCGATGACTTGCTTTGGTTCGTGGACGGATACCGTAAAAGGGCTGGGTGATTTCCAGGGCATCAAATCGGCTCCTCGATTGCTACTCAGGCCTTGATCCGACCAATTGGCTGAGCGGTTTCCTCGGGGGCTTAGCAAATATTCCAATAGGGGATCCTCGTATTGAACTCCAGCATCGGTTCGGTTATAGGGTTCAGTGATTTGGATCTGGAATAGGCGTTGGTATTCCAATAGACTGGGTAAATCAACGGTGAATTTGGCCTGAGTGCCCAACGATTCATGAAGCGACTGCATGAATTCAGGGTCTTGTTCCAATTTCCATTGCAACCAGTGGCAATATTCCAAGGCTTGGGTATGGCTAATCCCTATGATGGGGTATTGTGCATAGGCAGGATGCGTGAAATAGTATTGCTTGTACAAGGTCCATTTCCAAGTCTCCGTTTCATCCTGAGCGAGGCAATTGGTGTCGGCTTGGCGGTACAACACACTCAAGTATTGGCTGTCTTTGGCGAATAATTGGTATTCGGTGTTGCTGACCTCGTGAGTGCTGGCCATAAAGGCTCCCACGGGAATGTTGTATTCGGCAACCGTAAAAATGCTATCGTATCCATTGGCCATGGAGACATTGATATCTCCCGCTCTCGACCAAACAAATCCATTCAATTGAATGCGGTCGTCTTGTCGGGTGAGTGTAGGGTTTTGCCTGCCATCTGAGATGCGCATATAGTATCGTTGGCGGTATTCAGGATGGGGCGAAGTTTGGCTAAAGAGGCTTGCCGATTGAAGCAGTAGAGCGAACAACAGATAGCGCATAACAAAGAATTATTGGGCGAATGGGGCGAAAAAGGATTCTCGTTTGTTCAGTTTCAAATCTTGCAGCAAAGCACTCTTGGGTCTCAAGGTAAAGGTCCAACTCTTTCTGTAGCCGTCAGGAATCCAAGAAAACTCGAGCTGCCAACAGTGCAAACTGCGAACGACCGAAAACTGACTGCCTGCCATGCGTTGGTTTTTCAAATCATAACCCGTGTTGTAAGCAATTTTCCATTCGGGTGTGATATTGAGGTCTCCTGATAGGGTTAAACGGTGATTCCCCAATCGTTGCAGCTCCGAAATAGCCTCGTTGTTGTAAGAAACTAAATAAGTGAAATTCAAAGACCAAGGAATGTTGAAATCATAATAATTCCATGGCTCGCGTTCGATCATGGCTCGTTCGGCTTCTTCAGCTGAAGAAGCGGTTAGCGGGTTGCCCAAAACAGGGGTTTGGAAGTCACTTGGATTCTCTTTGGTCGACCCTGTCAGTTTTTTGAACATCTTGGGGTCCAATCTCGTGTTGAGGGATAAGCTGGCATTTCTGAACCGAAGCAATTGGTTTTGATCGTTCCAATTCCATTCGTTGATCATGCGACCATTGCGAATGGCATAAGGGCTGTAAGAGGCTGAAGCGCCTATTCGAACCTGTTTGAAAAGCACGGTGTTGAATGTCAAACGCAAATCGTCGAGTTTCAAACTGTCGGCCAAGAAGTTGTAACCGGAATTCAAATTGAACTGATCGATGAGGTTGATTTTTTCGGTTTTGTCAATGCCGTTGGTGTCTTGACCAATGGCCTTTTTGGCTTGCACGTTATTGGCGATGCTGAAGCCCATGTATCCTCCGCTGCTGCTGTTGATTCCTCCGTAAATTCCCTGCTGAAAGGGATTGTATTCCACCCATTTGTTGGACGAGTCCAAATAACGGTCTCTCCAGCCTTTTGCAAACAGGTCGGTATCAGGTCGGTATCCAAATGAAACACTAGGGGCAATGGTGTGTCTAATGGCTCGAATATTGCCCCAATGCAAACTGCTAAAAGTACCGTAAATATTGGTTTGAAGGCTTGTTGATAGATCGTAATTGTATAAGCGAAAGAAGCCTGAGCTGTCTCGGGTGTTGATCGATTGAGTTAAGGGGTCGTACGATTGTATTAACCGTTTTTGATACCAAATTTCTTGGTAGTTTGCACTTGGGGTTAGGTTCACCGCACCTTTGAATAATTTGATGTTGGTGGACAAGGGAATTCGGTGTTTCATTCCGCTTCTCACGTCTCGCAATGCATCGCGGAATTGCGGTCCAAAAATCAAGCTGTCTTTGGTTTTCAATTGGTTGCCAACATTGGCGTTGTAACTCAATCGCAATTGCTGGTACCATTTCTTGTTTGATCCCGTTTTGGATGCAAAGGGAGTCAAACTGGATACGCCAAAATTCACTGTGGGCAATTCAACTGTAAAATCTCGAGTCTGGGTGTTTTGGCTGTGTCGCGCACTGACCGATAGGTTGGCTTTGTTTTGAAATAGGGTTCGGCTGTAGTTTAGGCTCGATTGAAACTGGTTATTGGAAATGCTGTTGATGTCTCTTGCGTTGTTCTTGTTGAAATCGCCAGTGACAATGTTGAGGTTGCCGTTCAACCCGATTCCGGGCAACCATTTTGGGTCTGCATTGAAGGATCCCTGAATACTAAAATCAGTACTTCGCCCAAATTCCGGGTTGGAAATATCAAGGCCATTTGAAAATCTCGAGGCTTGAACCGCCAGTTGCCCACGGTATTTGTATCGTCGAACCAAATTGCTTCTCAATCCTAAGCGCAAATCACCATTTAAATAAGCATCAGCCGTGGCTTGAATGTCGGCATAGGGGCCAAGACCCATGTAGTAACCTAGATTCTGTAAGTAGTAACTCTTATTGAATTGGTTGAAGCCGTAACTGGGAAAAATCAAACCATTGCGCTGTCCTTTTTTAATAGGCGCGAGCCCAAAGGGCAAAGCTATTGGGGTGGGAATGCCCGCAATGATCAAGTTGGCAGGTCCAAACAAAACCTTGTTGTCGGGCATGACTTTCACCTGTTTGGCATTCAAGTAAAAATGCGGATGGTCATCCGTGCAGGTGGTGATTTTGCCAGCTGCACCCACAAAATGGCCATTGTTTTCTTTTAAGACTGCACCCAACTGAATGTGGGCTTCATCCTGGCTGAGTTTCAAGCCGTATACACGTCCACGTTGTGATTGGGCATTGTATATCAAGCTATCGGCGGTATATCGATCTGCTCCGTCTGCCAGTTCAGGCTTGTCGGTGTAGGTTCCCGTACTGTCTGTTCGACCCACGGCATGCAGAACCTTGCTGAGCAGATGAATGTCGATTTGGTACGCATCCAGTTGAGTTTGGCCCATATCCAAATGCGCTTGATCATATAGGCTGGCCTGGTTGGTGGATAATGACAAGACCATGGAATCGTGAGATTGGTAATGTATCGCGCTTTCGATTCCTCCCTTTCGCACAGGGCTGTCTGTAATTTTAGACGAATCAACCTGAGCCCCTAACCACGAAGGGATAGCCAAGGCCATAATCGACAGCAGTCTACCTATTAACAGGGCAGGAGCAGAAAAGTAGGTATGGCTTTTGCAAGACATGGTCACAGCTGTGCGAAATTCGGCAAAAATTACGCCAGGCTAACTACGATGTCTCTATTTCAACAAAAAGCAACTCCAATGATTCGATTTTTTGGGCTCTTGAGCGCTTGTTCCATATTAATGTTGGGTCTGCGTTCAAACCAAGTGGCACCTCGCACAGCGAATGGCGAGGTCAATACCATCGTCATCGATGCGGGCCATGGCGGTGATGATCCCGGTAGCAATGGGGCAGGAGAGGTATGGGAGAAACAGATCACTTTGGCCATTGCCTTGAAGTTGGGTCAGTATTTGAAAGATTCCATGCCTGGCCTCAAGGTGCTGTACACACGAACAACAGACAAAACGCTCAAGCTTTCTGATCGGCCTGCTTATGCCAATCGAAATGAAGCCGACCTGTTTGTTTCCATTCACTGCAATTCGAACACAAGCAGTAGCCCCAAGGGTAGCGAGACATACTTCATGGGCTTGCACAAGACCGATGGAAACCTGGATGTAGCGAAGCGCGAAAATGCGGCCATTGCCTACGAATCCGATTATTTGGAGAATCAGAGTTACGGCGGGTTTGACCCCAATTCTCCAGAGGCCTACATCATTTTTAGTTTGGTGCAAAACGCATTCCTTGAGCAGAGTTTGCGTTTGTCTTCTTTGGTCGAGCAAGAAACCCAAAAAGTCAGTCCCATTCGAAGTCGAGGAGTCAAACAAGCTGGTTTCCTGGTGCTTTGGCAGACTTCCATGCCTTCCATTCTAGTAGAGACAGGGTTTATTAGCAATGCCGATGATCGAGCCATTCTGCGCTCTGAAGCCGGCCAGAAAAACATTGCATTGGGTATCTTCCGGGCTATTCGGCAGTACAAAAAACAGACATCGGGGCATTGAGTCACTAAAAAGTCAGCGAATAAAAAAAATCAATAATAATTTGAAATTGATTTGAGTATTCGCTTCATTTGTGAAGATTAACTAAAATTAATTTCTATGAAATCAACCTTTACTAAACTAAAACAGGTTTCTACCGCGCTTTTGGTGGCTTGGGGTGCTTTGGCATCGCAATCGCTTGAAGCTCAGTTATGTAGCGGCCAGTCGAACTACGGTTCAGGCAATTGCTTGGTCGGTGGTTCTGACAAACCGGGTGACATTGAATCGGTCACGATCAAAGACAAATCCGGAAAAGTATTGGGTTCTTGGGGAAGCCTGAGTACCAATTGTCAACGAGGTTCAGGTACCTATCTAGGTATTCTAAACGCGAGCAACCCCATTGATGTAACAGCAGGAGAAGAGCTGACACTGGAAATTTCTGGTGGTTCTTGGGCTTCTCAAGGTTGGAACACTCGTGTTGGAGTTTGGATTGATGCTAACCGTGACAACAGTTACGCTTCGGCTGAAAATTTAATTGACCCGAACAACAACAGCGTGGGTACCACTGCACAGTCCTTTTCTG
>JAQCBH010000014.1 GCA_027621365.1 Bacteroidota bacterium
GCAGAGCGCCGCGGCTTTTTTATGCCCTCTATAGGCAAATCTCTATGCTGTTGATGCAATCGTGTAATTAAGCCCAATAGGGGCTCCTTTCAGCGGCCCATGAGCCAACAAGTGAAACATAACGGTGTGCACTGTTAACCCAATACTTCCCTGATTCTTAACCCCATAAAAAAAGCCGCTCTGTTGAAGCGGCTTTTTACTAGTGCCTAAAGCGATTAATTCAATTCAAAGGTATTCTTCTGGCGAAGCAAGCCGCGGGTCCACAACTCGCAGGTGTATTTGCCTTTTGTCAAACGACCTTCCAATGTCCCTTTTGGAGGAAAATACCACTTTACCTTTTGCAATGCACCATCAAATTGGATGGTCTCATTCAAGGAAACAACGGTACTCTTATCCTGCAATGATTTGTTGGTTGTTGACAAAATAGCCCCGTTGGGATCAATAACGCGAATGACGATTTGCTCTTCCACAACGGAAGTAACCAAAGGGTTTTCCAAGATGTCGAAGGTGATCATCAACTTCTCAAGATTCTTCGCTGAGGTAGAAGGCTCACGCTGGCCTTTTCTCTGCATCAATCCTGTAGTTAACAAGGCTCCAAATTGTGGACGAGCACCTCTTTCCAAACGATCCTTTAAGTCGAAGTTCTCAGCCGACAAAATTTGGTTGTTTTCTCGAGCCGAATCCAGTTCAGCCACCATAATGGCACGCTCATTCGACATTTGTTCAATTTGTGCCATAAGCTCAGCCACACGCTTCTTGGCCTCTTCCAACTGACGACGCAAATCTTCAAGACTTCCTGTCTTCCCCATGCTAGTTCCAGTATTCCCACCTCTAGCCAACTGGCGTCTCAAACTGTAAATTTGTTTGTAAGCTTCAATGACTCTTGGGTTGTTATCTCCCTCAAGTAACTCAACTTTTGAAACCAAAGTTGCATTTTCATTTCGATAGTTTTGTACCAACGCATTCAACGAATCTTCTACGCGCAGCAATTCTTGTTCAACAGAATCTCTTTGACGGCGCATTTGAATTTCGTTTTCTATGGCAATTTGACCTTTGCTTTTTTCTGAAAATAAGAATGCATTGGCTCCCAATGACAGGAGAAGCAAAACAATCAAGAGGGCGGTTACGGCGGTTTTCTTCATAGTTACCTTAGGTGTATTACACAATATTAACCCTCAAAAAACACCCAAGAAACCACTCGACCAAAAATGGGATATAATCTGACCAAAAAAAGGTTTTCAACCGGGCTACAACCCCAATAAAACCTGAATATTAGCATCAGCATCCACAATTCGTCCACAAGCGTCAATTTTCAGGACTTGTGGCAATGATTGCCACTGCATTTTGCGAGCGGCTCGATTGTCCATTACAATTTGATCATAAGCAAAGCCAAATCGTCGATTCAAGGTTTGAACATACCTCGCATTTCCACCTTGAGCAACCATCATGATTCGAACATTCAGAATCGATTGAGGATCTTGAACCCATTTTCGAATCTCCCGCAATGAGGGCTCTTCCCCATCGTGCTCCCGTTTGTAGACAAGACTCAAATCTTGCCAGGCGCGGAACTGATTTTGAGAAAAACCGGCTAGAGCAAGGGAATCGGTTGCACTCAACCCCATGTCCGGCTGCCAAACATAGATCCATACAGGTTGATTCCTGTATACTCTCCAACTTCGGTGAATTCCCAACTTTTGTGGGGAATACAAGCCCGCATCGACCAATTGATACTTAACACGAGGAATTCGCTTTCCCTTTATCAACGGATGATCACCGTCGTCTTGCTCGGTGATGCAAACTTGAGAACCCGACAGAGACAGTCTCCATGGCCTTCCTCTCCACACAGTATGAACCAATCCTGTGCGAGATTCCCATGCAAATGCATTTTCATCGTCAAAATACAATGAATCCATTGAAATCAGAACCTTATCAACTCCTCTATCTCCGAATTGACCGTTGAAATTTTGATCAATGACCGCCACATATACTTGTTTGCTTGAATCAAGGGAAAAGGACCCCCAGCGCAAATTCAAGCGTTGGTATCGAAAAGCAGAAGCGGCACCCATATAAACACGGGGACCACACAACGAATGCACTGAGGCATCGTGCATTTGGGCAAAGGCCGAAAACCGCCCTACAGGAAAAGGCTCCATCAAAAGAGAAAGTCCAGGAGCCAAACTCAATTTCCATGGAATAAATAGATTCCAGAGAGTATCGCCTTTGACATGACTAAAGTCCAAATTCCCATTGGGATCTACCCAGTAGACTCTGATCATTCGGCCTTGGTGCAATTGTTCCTGCACTAGGACCAAGGTATGATCTTCGATGGGCCCCTTATAATCTCGTCTCGCATAGACCCAGAAATAGGAGTTTCTCGAGCTCCCCAGATTCCAATTCTCAGGTCTTTTGAAGGCAAATTGGCGCGGAATATCACCCAGACTAGCCGAAGCCAAATCCAAGGGTTCGTAAATGGAATCTCCAGAAAGGACAAAACGATTGATGGGCTGCATAGAGCGCAGCTCGCTTTGTGATACGCCTTGACGAGACAATTCAATGCATCTTGGGGACTGAGCGTAAGTGGCTAAGACCCAAAACCATAACAGCGATAACAGAACTCGTTTCAAGGATTACTTGAATACAAATCGAACCAAAATAATTACCAATGCGATAGCGAACATAAGCAGGCTAACCCGATTCATGCCGTGCATGAGCCGAGTATTCAAATTCCGTTCGCCCTCTTGCTTTTGGAAGGTCAAATAGGACCAGATTTTTCTGAAGATCATACCCAAATATACAGTTTATTTCGAGGCTTTCTCGCTGGAAACGACCAACTGGATGGGTTGGGCAACAGGCTCTTCGGTCAAGGCCAAATCCAAGACTTGCAGCATGTTGCTAACGTAGCTAAACTGCATCCCTTTGATGTAAGCCTCAGGAATATCCAGAATGTCTTTGCGGTTTTGCTCACACAAAATCACCTCTTGAATACCCGCTCGTTTGGCCGCCAATACTTTTTCCTTGATTCCACCGACCGGTAAAACCTTGCCTCTCAAGGTGATTTCCCCGGTCATGGCCAAGCGATTTTTTACCCGTTTTTGGGTCATCAAGGAAGCCAGAGAGGTCAATACCGTTACCCCTGCTGACGGGCCGTCTTTGGGAATGGCCCCAGCTGGGAAATGCACGTGAATATCATAGGAATCGAAAAGTTCAGCCTCCAGTCCCAAATAATCGGAATGGGCTCTCAAGAAACTGGCTGCTATGTGCACCGACTCTTTCATGACATCTCCCAATTGACCGGTGATTTGCAGCCTTCCCTTTCCTTTAGACAAGGCACTTTCTACAAACAACACCGACCCACCCATGGGCGACCATGCCAAACCCGTTACTACACCTGCTGTTTCGTTGTTCTCATAGTGTTCAGGTTCCAATTTCTCAGCTCCCAAAACGGATTCCACCTCTTCTATTTTAAAAGTCGAATTATAGGGTGATTCAGACGCCACGTGTTGAGCAGCAGAACGAGCCAAAGCTGCGATCTTCTTATCCAACCCACGCACTCCTGACTCTCGTGTATATTGCTCAATGAGTACTTCTAAGGCCTTATCTGTCACCTTAAAATCTCTGACTTTCAATCCGTGAGCCTTGCGCTGCTTGGGAACGAGGTATTTTTTGGCTATTTCTTTTTTCTCCTCGATGCTGTATCCGCTGATATCAATGATCTCCATGCGGTCTAACAAAGCGGGTTGAATGTTATCCAATGAATTGGCTGTGGCTACGAACAATACTTTGCTGAGATCGTAATCCATCTCTAGGTAATTGTCGTAGAAGGTGGCATTTTGCTCAGGATCCAATACCTCCAACAAGGCACTTGATGGGTCGCCTCGGAAATCGCGCCCCAACTTATCGATTTCATCCAACACGAACACCGGATTGCTGCTGCGTACCTTTTTCAGATTCTGGATGATTCGACCGGGCATGGCACCAATGTAGGTTTTGCGATGGCCTCTAATCTCTGATTCATCATGCAATCCACCCAAAGACATTCTCACATACTGTCTCCCTAGGGCTCTAGCAATGGACTTGCCCAAACTGGTCTTTCCTACTCCTGGAGGGCCATACAAGCAGATAATAGGGCTTTTCATATCCCCCTTCAGCTTGAGAACGGCCAAGTATTCCAAAATGCGTCGTTTCACCTTCTCCAAGCCAAAGTGGTCCTCGTCAAAAACGGCACGAGCGTGATTCAAATCAAAATTGTCTTGGGTAACTTCATTCCATGGCAGGTCCAACAACAACTGCACATAATTCAAGCCCACCGAATAATCAGGAGAAGCTGGATTAATGCGCATCAAGCGATCCAATTCTTTGTTAAAATGTTCGTGTACCGATTTGCTCCAGGCTTTGGCATCGCCCTTTTCGCGCAGATTGTCAATCTCTTTATCAGGTGTATCACCTCCTAATTCTTCTTGAATGGCGCGTATTTGCTGCTGCAAGAAGTATTCTTTTTGCTGCTTATCAATGTCGATTCTGACCTTGTTTTGGATTTGATCTTTGAGCTCCAACATTTGCAGCTCTTTCAATACATACTCCAATACCTTAGAAGCTCTTTTGGTCGGATTCAACTCCTCCAAAAGTGCCTGCTTTTCATGCAATTCGATGTTCAAATTGCTCGCTACAAAGTGAATCAAGAATCGATTCGAATCGATATTTTTCAAGGCAATCACCGCTTCACTCGGGATATTGGGCGACAGAGCGATGATTCGTTGACTGACATCCTTGATGCTGTCAATGATGGCTTGGTATTCCTTGTCTTCTTGGAAAGCTTCGTCATCCAAATGGGTCGTATTGGCTTTCAAGTAAGGGTCTTCTTGGGTATACTCCCCAATGGAAATTCTGCGCTTGCCCTGAATGATGACCGTAGAGCTGCCATCGGGCATGCGCATCAAGCGAACAATCTGAGCCAGAGTTCCAATGGGATACAAATCGGCTGGGCCTGGATCTTCCATTTCGGGATTGCGCTGGGCCACCACAGCGATGGTTTTATCAGCCTTATTGGCCTCTTTGATCAAACGAATGCTCTTGTCTCGCCCTACGGTTATGGGAAAAATCACCCCCGGAAAAAGGACGGTATTTCGAATGGTCAATACTGGCAATTCGCTGGGCACCGACATGCGGTTGCTCTCTTCCTCCTCTTGTTTGGAAAATAGCGGGAGGAACTCCGGACTATCGTCCATTTGATCGTGATTCAATTGCCAGATGGATTCGTTGGGATCAAACATGGTTTTCTACATTACAAGTGCCATGCCAAGTAAGGCCGCAATGTCAGTTATCGAGAAATCTATGACAACAACCCACCATGTATGACAGAATGGCGCATTTGAGGTTTGCAAAATCTGAACTCATCACCGAGATTTGTGAAAATCGTTTCGAACTAGAACTATGAAATTCAAACACATTCTTTGGGCTTTGGCTGTACCTGCCTTGGCTTTTTTGGCCTCTTGCGGAGAAGACAGCAAGGACCCCAAACCGACTTTAGCCCTTACTGGGGGTGCGGGCCTTATTGCTGGTGATTGCCAAGTTGGTCCTGACTCTATGTTGGCTTTCAGTATTACAGCAACGGCTGGATCTGAAAACTTGAAAGGCGTGACCATCACCGCATCCGTCAATGGTGCTTCTGCCGTTGTAGCTTTTGACACCATGCTTACGGGAAAGACCGCGAGCTTTTTGGCTCAGCGCCAAGTGGCTGGTAACGTCGGTGATGAGGTTGTTTACACCATCACTGCTGCCGATGCCAATGGCCAAACGGCCGAAGTTAAATTGAACATTGAGGTAACGCCCGCCTTGTTGCCCCTTGACAATTTGGTACAAGGTCAAAAGGTTTACAATTATTTGTACAATGGATTCACTTCTGGTTACAACCTGAACCTGGGTGTGGCCTTGACGTCTGGATCAGCGGGAACCTTGAAAGACATTTTGGACAAAACTCCTACTGGAGCCGCTGAATTCACCTCTACTTGGGGTAGCGGAAACGGCGCCAAGTTCGTTCGCGTTACAGCCAATGACTTCACCAATGCTAGTACCACAACCTTCTTGTACAACTTGTGGAAAGCCAATGCGGCATCGGCTACTACCGAGATTAGCAACATTGTAAAAAACGACATCATTTTGGTTAAAACAGGCCAAGATTTGACCTACAACATTTATATTTTGAAAATTGAGAACGTCGTTATCAATACCGCCGCTGGTAACCACAACGACTACATTCAATTCGCCTACAAGGGCAAAGACAATTAATCTACCAAACGTGTAGAAACGAAAAATCCCGCTTCGGCGGGATTTTTTGTTTGGTCCCTACCCTTCTTTTGGTCCAAATTTGTACTTAGTGAAACGTATTGCTGTATTAACATCAGGGGGCGACGCACCGGGCATGAATGCTTGCATTCGTGCGGTTGTGCGAGCGGCCATACATTTTGACTTTGAAGTTTACGGCGTTCAACGCGGTTATCAAGGATTGATCGAGAATTCCATTAAAAAGATGTCTGCAGGTAGTGTAGCCAACATCATTCAGCTGGGTGGAACAGTACTCAAGACAGCTAGAAGCAAGGAATTCATGACTCCCGAAGGCCGTAAAATGGCCTACGAAAACCTACAAAAACACGGAATTGAAGGATTGGTGTGCATTGGAGGTAATGGTACCTATACCGGTGCTATGATTTTTGAAAAAGAATTTGGCATTCCCAGCGTTGGATGTCCCGGAACCATAGACAACGATTTGTCAGGTACCGATTATACCATTGGTTATGACACAGCCATCAACACGGCTATGGATGCCATTGACAAAATTCGCGATACAGCAGACAGCCACAACCGCGTCTTTTTCATCGAAGTTATGGGGCGTCATTCTGGACACATTGCTTTGAATGCTGGTATTGCGGGTGGTGCTGAAGGAATTTTCATCCCTGAGCGCGAAAACGAGTTGCGAGACATCATGAAAACATACGAAAACAAGCGACGCAAAAAGGAGTTCAGCATTTTCGTAGTGGCCGAAGGCGAAGAAGATGGCAAAGCCTTTGACATAGCCCACAAATTCCAAGAGGCCTACCCCGAGACCGATTGCAAAGTGACCGTTTTGGGTCACATTCAACGAGGAGGAAGACCTACTGCAAATGACCGCATATTGGCTTCAAGGCTTGGCGCTCACGCCGTCAAAGCTCTGAGCGAAGACCATCGCAATGTGGCCATTGGTGTTATAGACAATTCCATTGAACTGACACCCTTCCATGAGGCTATTTACGCTAAAAAAGACGTCAATGAAAATCTCTGGGTCATGAACAGCATCATTACTCGATAATATGCTCACACGGGTTCGCATTTCCAATTACGCGTTGATCCAACACATGGATTTGCAATTCCCAAACGGATTGATCACTGTAACAGGTGAAACTGGAGCCGGCAAAAGCATTTTGCTCGGAGCCTTGGGCCTCCTTATGGGCAACCGGGCTGACCACAGTGTACTCATGGATGCCCAAACCAAATGTATTGTAGAAGGCGAATTTGACATCCAATCACTGGGATTGGAGTCGTTTTTTGAAGACGAAGACCTGGATTATTCAAGTACGACCATCATTCGAAGAGAAATCGCTCCAGGAGGCAAAAGCCGATGCTTCATCAATGACACACCCGTAAGCTTAGCCCAAGCCAAAACACTAGGCTCCCAACTGCTTGACATTCATACGCAACACACCCATTTGTTGGTCACTCATAAAGAGGAACAACTGCAATTATTGGATGAGTATGCTGAAAATGGCGAACTGTTTAGGAGCTATCAACATTCGTTCAGTCGTCTGAATAAGATTAACAAAGAAATCGAAGCATTTGAGTCTCAACAGCAGGCTTGGATGAGAGAGCGAGAATTCAATCAATTCCAATTCGATGAATTGTTCTCCTTTCAACCCAGCACTGAGGAAGAGTCTCGACTCGAATCAGAGATCGCTCTACTCAGCCAAAGTGAAGAGGTAAAAACTGCGTTAATGGGATCTCATCATTCCCTGTCCAATGCCGATACTGCCCTACTGGATGGTCTGAATTCCATTCGAAGCCATTTGAAGCGTTTTCGAGGAATAAACCCCGAATTAGACTCATTTTTTTCAAGACTTGATGAGGCTTCATTGGAGTTAAGCGATATTTCTGATAGCCTCGCACAGTGGGCTGATTCAATGGTTTATGATCCCGTTCGATTGGAAGTAGCCAACGAACGTCTGGCCAAGCTCCAAACCTTATTGAGAAAACACCAAGTGGCTAGTTCAGATGACCTCATAGCTATCATGCAAAGCCTTGAAAAGTCCTTAATGGGTGTCCAAGAGCAGCAAAGCCACATAGAGGCGCTGAGAAGGGAAAAATCTCTGGTGGATTCGGAGTGTCGAGATTTAGCGGAACAATTGCATCAACGTCGCTTGAAAGCGGGAATGCAATGGTGCCAAGAGCTTAGCCTCATGTTGCATCGTTTGGATATACCTGACGCAAAAATTGAGTGCAAATGGGATTATGAGCCTGGACAATTCAAAGGTCATGGATCAGATGAACTAAGTCTTCAATTTACAGCCAACAAAGGATTACCAGCCAGAGATTTAGACAAAGTAGCATCAGGAGGAGAACTCTCCCGTTTGAACTTCAGTATTCGGAGTTTAGGCGCAGCCAAACGGCCTTCTGCCACCCTGATTTATGACGAGGCTGACACTGGAATTTCGGGACCCGTAGCTCTTCAAATGGGTCAATTGTTGAGAACCATGGGACTTCACATGCAGACCGTGGCCATCACCCATCTTCCGCAGGTAGCCAGTGCGGGAAATCATCAACTTTTTGTGTACAAAGACCGCGATTCTGATCAAACAACGAGCCAATTCAAATGGCTAGACAGGAACGAGCGCATATACCAGTTGGCTCAATTGCTGAGCCACGAAAACCCCAGTGATTCAGCTATAAAAAATGCGGAAGAACTGTTGGTTTCTTTTGAGGAATCAAAGTAATCCCTGCTGCGAGCGTTCAGAAGCTTCGTAAAAAGAATCAACCTCTGTGGGTTTGGATTTTGCCGCTTGGGTGGCTAAAAAATCACAGCGTTCATTTTCGGGTATACCTGCATGCCCTTTCACCCAATTGAATTCAGGATTGAACGCTTTATTCAGTGGGATCAACTGTTTCCATAAATCAGGATTTTTCACCTTGGCCCAGCCTTTTCGCTGCCATCCGGCAATCCAATTCTTCACAATGGCATCGTGAACGTATTTGCTATCGGTGTAAATGGATACCGGTATACCAGGCTGCTTGATCATCTCCAAGGCCTTAATCACCGCTAGAAGCTCCATGCGATTGTTGGTGGTTCGACGAAATGACCCCGAGAGTTCCCGACGGTATTCACCATACATCAACACGGCGCCGTATCCGCCGGGCCCAGGGTTACCCAAGGCCGCTCCATCGGTATAAATTGTGATACGTGGTGTTGACACCCTTCGAATTTAAAACAATGCCCGCCCTTCATTGGTTAATTTTGTACACAGATGAAAGCAGAAATCATCACCATTGGAGACGAGTTGCTCATTGGGCAGACCATTGATACGAACAGCGCTTGGCTCGGTCAAACCCTCGGAAGTGTGGGCATTCAAATTGTCCGTAAAACCGCTGTTTCTGATAGTAAAGAGGCGATTTTCAATGCCTTAGACACTAGCCTTAGTCAAGTTTCCTTGATCATCATTACCGGTGGCCTTGGCCCTACTCGCGATGACATCACCAAGCATTCATTGGTGGAATATTTTGGAGGCTCTTATCGAACAGACCAAGCTGTTCTCGCCCATTTGGAAGAATTGTTTGCCAAACGCGGTCGCAAGATGATGGAGGTGAACAAGATGCAAGCTGAATTGCCCGAGCGCTGCCAAACATTATTCAATAAAGTTGGCACCGCTCCGGGAATGTGGTTTGAAGACCATCGAGGAATTGTCATCAGCTTGCCCGGAGTTCCCAATGAAGTTCAATGGATCACGCAGCATGAAATCATTCCCAGGATCCAAGAACAATTCAGCCTAAAAAGCAGGGAGCACCGCACATTGCTCTGTTTAGAAACCCCTGAGAGCTTACTTAGTAAGCACTTAGAAAGTTTTGAAGATCGTCTACCCCCTTCCTATTCTTTGGCCTACCTGCCCCAATTTAACAGCATTCGGCTTCGCTTGAGTCAAGTTGTTCAAGACACAGATGGCGATTTGGGCATGGAACATTGGTTTCAAGAACTCCAAAACGAACTCGGATCCCTCTGCTTTGGAATTGGAGACAAAACAGCCGCTGAATTTGTGGCCGAATTTGCTTTGAACCGCCAGATTCAATTAGTCGGTGCTGAAAGTTGCACCGGCGGCTATACCACCAATCAGTTGATTCAGGTTCCAGGCATGAGCGCGGCCATTCCGGGCTCGATCATTGCCTACAGCAACCAAGTCAAAATGGACATTTTGGGCGTTAACCCCCAGACACTCGAGTCTCACGGTGCAGTCAGTTTGGAAGTGGGTTTGGAGATGGCCATAGGAGCCATTCGAATGTTCAACGCTGATTTTGCGTTTTCCCTGACTGGAATTGCAGGTCCTAGCGGCGGATCAGCCGAAAAGCCCGTTGGAACCGTGGTTCTAAACTTGGTTTCTACCCAAAGACCCAACAGTATCGATGGGATTGTAGAGACCGATGGGCTGTACATCCACCAAAAGATGAAGCAAATTCCCGGCAACCGCTTGCAATTCATGCAACGGGCCAGCAACAGTGTTTTCGCTCTATTCCAACCCTGGTTTTAGGGTAAAATTTGTCGATAACAGACGAGCAATCGGTGGTACTTTTGCTCCATGTCTACAGAGAAAATTCTGATCCTTGATTTTGGGTCTCAATACACGCAATTAATCGCCCGCCGATTGCGAGAATTGTTCGTGTACTGCGAGATTCATCCCTTTCATGATAACATTGAATTGACCGATGAAATCAAAGGGATCATTTTCTCAGGCAGCCCTTGCAGCGTGAATGAAGAAAATGCACCCAGCATTGACTTGAACAAGTATTTCCAGCATGGTCCCGTTTTGGGTGTTTGTTATGGCGCTCAATACATGGCCAAACATTTGGGAGGCAACGTTGGACGCAGCCAACACCGCGAATATGGTCGTGCCATGCTCCAACACAGTTCGGATCACGCATTATTGACGGATGTGGCCAACCCTTCTCAGGTTTGGATGAGCCATGGCGACACCATTTTGTCTCTGCCCGAAAATGCCAAAGTGATCGCTACTACAGAATCCATTCCTGTTGCCGCTTTTGAGGTGGAAAATCAATTTCCAACCTATGGCATTCAATTCCATCCTGAAGTGTACCACAGCACAGAAGGCATGCAAATGCTGAAGAATTTCGCCTATACCATCTGTCAATGCTCTGGCGATTGGACTCCAGGACACTTCATTGAAGAATGCGTGGCCCAAATCCAAGAGCAAGTTGGCCCTGACGATCAAGTCATCTTGGGTCTTTCAGGGGGAGTAGATAGCTCAGTGGCTTCTCTCCTTCTCAACAAAGCCATTGGTCATCGATTGACTTGCATCTTTATCGACAATGGCTTGTTGCGCAAAAACGAATTCCAAGACGTGCAAGAAGCCTACAAAGAACTGAAGCTAAACATCATAGCAGTAGATGCCTCACAGCGATTCTACGATGCCTTAAAGGGCATTTCAGAACCTGAAGCCAAGCGCAAAACCATAGGCCGTGTCTTTGTTGAGGTCTTCCAAGAAGAATCCAAGAAAATTCAAGGAGCCAACTGGCTTGCTCAAGGAACCATTTACCCAGACGTCATTGAAAGTGTATCGGTCAATGGCCCTTCTGCCACCATCAAGAGCCACCACAATGTCGGCGGATTGCCTGAAGACATGCACCTGAAGGTAGTAGAACCCCTGAGATCCCTATTCAAAGACGAAGTTCGTCGAGTGGGAGCCGCTTTGGGTCTGCCCGCTCTCCTGCTCAATAGACATCCATTCCCAGGTCCGGGATTGGGAATTCGAATTTTGGGGGACATCACGGCAGAAAAGGTCCAATTGTTGCAAGAGGCCGATTACATCTTCATGAAAAAACTCCAAGACAGCGGTTGGTACAACAAAATCTGGCAAGCAGGAACCATCTTGCTCCCCGTTCAAAGCGTTGGTGTCATGGGTGATGAGCGCACCTACGAACAAGTCGTTACCCTTCGAGCTGTAAGCAGCACAGACGGCATGACGGCAGACTGGGTACACCTACCCTACGATCTTTTGGCTGACATCAGCAATTCCATTATCAACGGCGTTCGAGGAATCAATCGAGTTGTGTACGACATTAGTTCCAAGCCGCCAGCCACCATCGAGTGGGAATAAACCATGAGAGCTACTGCTTCATTCATTCTGACCTTTTTGATGGCCCTTCACGGATGGGCTCAAACCGCTGTTGCACCAACACGGGTGGCTGTACTTCTGCCATTTCATACCGAAAAAGGCAGCAATGACGCCTTTAACCAGGCCATGTTGGACTACTGGGCTGGCATCGAAACGGCAGCCAATGAATGGGCTGAAAACGGAATCAAAACGGAAATCAATTTGCGTGATTTCACCACCGACAGTTCGTTTCTGTGTTCAGTGGCGGGAAAGTTGTGGCTCAACCAACATGACTTGATTATTGGCCCTGTTTACCCCAAACAATTGGCTGAGCTAGACAACGGAACGCCCATTTCAAAACCCTGGGTATCTCCTTTAGCTCCTTATGCTTTCAAACAGGCCAGCAATGGCATATCCATGTTCGCCAATGACAGTCTTCGATTGCTGGGGTTATGCAACGAGTTTTCTCGCTGTTTCCCCCATCACAAAGTTGTCATCATCAGCCCCGACAAGCCTAAAAACGCGGCTCAATGCGCAGCCACGCGTGATCGCTTGTTGGCCTTAATGGGCCATAAAGCCAGTTTGCATACCTGGAAAACCCAGTCCCAATCCTTGTCTCCTTTTTTGGAAACAGGTTCAGACTCATTTTTATTCATATATACGGATCAATTCACTGCTCAAGCGCATTCCTTCCTCGCCAAAAAGGCACTTGATACCAAAAATAGCTATGGTATCGGAGCCTTTGACTGGTTGGATGCCCAAGAGAAGAGCTCGTTGTCCAGCGCACAAAAAGCTCGCATGTTGTACCCAAGCAATGTAGTGCTGAATTTTAACGATTCGATCGTCAGTTCCATCAGTCAACGCTTGGCTTTGTCTGAATGGGGTGAGCCTAGCAAATACGCATACATCGGTTATGATCAGTTTCAGTTCTTGATGGGTCATTATTCAGCCAACCCCACGATGAGTCCTCTTGTTTATGGCCCAAAAAATTCAAGTCCTACCTACCAAGGAAGCATTCAGAACATTAACCTATATCCAACCGGATATGGGCTCGGGAATGCAGGCATTCGCTTGGTTCGGGTTGACGGTGAATTTCAAATCCCCACCGTGCCCTGAACCATCTTCGAAAACAATTGCAGCACTGCCTAGGGCTTCTGGATTCGTATTCTTTTGACGAACCCTTTCATTTGTACCTAGCTCAGGCCTTTAAAACTCAACGCGGATGGGGAAGTCGAGATCGAAAACGATACAGAAGATGGTGCTACACTTACTTCAAGTTTAGCCACATTGATACACAGTCATGGCCCCATCAACTCAGTGAAGAAGCCTTGATTATTGCCTTGTTGGCAAGCCCTTCTACCTTGGAAGACGAGCGAAACGCCATGCTGGGTTGGGGGTATTCTCAAAAAACGAGCACCACTGAATTCAAACCCTTTGATTCCAATTTTAGCAAAGGAGTTGATCCGATTGAATATTACCATTGGTTTCAACAAGAGCCCCCTGTTTTTGTAAGGCGACTAAAGCCCTGGAAATCCGATTTCCCTGCCCCATTGAATTCGGTTGATGATTTCTATTTGAAATTTGCTCCAGGTACGTCTTTACAGCAAGCCCAAGAACTAGGGTTTTGTTTCATTCAAGATTTGGGTTCTCAGCTTAGTGTTCAACACGAATGCTTCAACAGTCGCATTCCTCTTCGAGTATGGGACGCCTGTTGTGGTGCCGGCGGAAAAAGCCTGCAACTATCTAGCCAATACAAAACGGTTCAATTGATCTGCAGCGACACCAGAAAGTCGATTCTAGACAACCTTAGATCTCGATTTCAATCGGCCCAATTGCCCGTTCCTGAAACTTTCGATTTCAATCCCATCAAGGACCCTCATTCCAAATGGAAGGGACCTGAATCATTTGACCGAATAGTGTTGGATGTTCCTTGTAGTGGCTCTGGCACCTGGCGCAGGAATCCAGAGGAATGGCACCAATTCCAATCCTCAAAATTAGAGGCATTAAGACCCGTACAGGCCGAATTGTTGATCAGCTGCTCTACTCGTTTGAAAGCCGGAGGCTATTTGGTCTATATCACCTGTTCTGTTTTTCAAGAAGAAAATGAAAAGCAAGTGGCCGACTTCTTGAATAGTCATCCAGAATTCCAATTGGAAGAACAAGGAATATTGGGTGGCCCCAGTCAGGATGCTGACTATCTATTCCGGGCCCTTATCAAGAAAATCAACTAGGATTGTAGGCCCATTTGAGGTAAATCGCCCCCCAGGTAAATCCTCCGCCAAATGTGCTGAATATCAGATTGTCGCCTTTTTTGAATTGTTTTTCAAAATCATACAGGCACAGAGGCAAGGTTCCACTGGTCGTATTCCCGTAGCGGTGAATATTGATGAGAACTTTCTCCTTATCAAGACCCATTCGATCAGCGGTGGCATCTATGATTCTCAAATTGGCTTGATGAGGAACCAACCAATCTACGTCAGCCGAGGTCAATCCATTGCGTTGCATGACTTCGTAGCTAACATTGGCCATATTGGTTACCGCAAATTTGAACACGGTCTTCCCTTCTTGGTGTACATAGTGCAACTTTTGGGCAACTGTTTCTGCCGTAGGAGGCTGCACCGACCCACCGGCGGGTTGTATCAAGAATTCACGGCCACTGCCGTCAACATGTAGCTGGGAATCCAACAGACCGTATCCGTCGTAATTGGGTTCCAATAGTACACAGCCCGCACCATCACCAAAAATGATGCAGGTATTGCGGTCTTCGTAATTGATGATGCTCGACATTTTATCGGCACCGATGACCAACACATTCTTGTATTGCCCGCTTTGAATCAAGCGAGCGCCTGTTTCCAAACTGAACAAGCGGCCGAAACATCAAAACCCCAAGCATTTTTAGCACCGATTTTATCAGCAATGATGTTCGCCGTTGCAGGAAAAACATAATCACCTGTTACGGTACCGCAAATGATCACTTCAATATCTAGGGGTGACAAGCCTCTCTTTGCCAGCATAGGCAGGATGGCTTCAACCGCCATATCTGAAGTCCCTTTACCGGCTTCTTTTTGAATGTGTCGTTCTAGAATGCCCGTGCGCGTTTGAATCCACTCGTCGGTGGTATCCACAATGGTTTCAAGCTCTTGGTTGGTTAACACGTAAGGCGGTACATAACCACCCACAGCCGTAATGGCTGCCGTACACTTATTGACCATTCAAATTGTCCTGTTGCAACGCTTTCATGGACGATTGAACCATGCTGACTAAATCGGACTTAACCGTATCCAAAGCCAATTCAATCATTTTGACAAAAGTATCAGACTTGGTGATGCCATGTCCAACGATGACAGGAGCATTTACACCTAGAATGGGGCTTCCCCCGTAGTGTTTGAAATTGAACTTGTGGAGGTACTCATCGTCAACACCTCGCTTGGCTAGACGATAGTACATGCCCTCACAAACTTTCACGATGGTATTTCCTGTAAAACCATCACAGACAACAACATCGGCTTGCGGGCCAAAAATGTCTCGTCCCTCGATGTTCCCAACAAAATTGATGGTGTCAGTAGCTGCCAATAGTTGATGGGCAGATTTGCTCAGAAGATTTCCCTTTTCAGGCTCTTCTCCGATGTTCAACAGACCCACCTTTGGAGTATCAAGATTGTACAAAGCCTTAGCTAAGAGAGAGCCCAAAACCGCAAATTGTTGCAAATGCTCAGGTTTGCAGTCCGAATTGGCGCCCACATCCAATAGAATACCGGGATGGCCTTCCATACGAGGAATGGCAGCGGTCAAACAAGGACGATCTAAACCCTCAACGGGCTTTACAACGTGCAAAGAACCCACCAACATAGCCCCCGTGTTACCCGCTGACAAGAACGCGTGAATGTTCTTTTGGGCCAATTGCTGGAAACCTACAGACAAAGAAGCCTGAGGTTTGGAAGTAAAAGCACGTACAGGATGCTCGGCCATGCCGATCACATCGGGACAATCGACAATTTCCAATTGAGATAAATCCCAACCCTCGTCTTGTGCGATTTGTTCCAACTCCGATTCTATGCCATAAAGAACAATTTGGCAATCAGTCATCTCAGACTGAGCCAAAATACCTCCCTTTAGGGCTTCAAATGGAGCGAAATCGCCGCCCATTGCGTCGACACCGATCCGAATCATAATTGAATTAAGCTTCGTTGCGGCCCTTCATGACCTTCTGACCACGGTACATACCCGTTTCCAGGTTTACGCGGTGGTAGAGCGAAACATCACCGGTTACGGGGTCCGCAATCATGGGGCGAGACGTCAAAGAATCGTGGGTGCGGCGCTTGTCGCGGCGTGTTTTCGATATTTTTCGCTTAGGATGTGCCATGTTCCTTTATTTTTTTATTAGGTCTTTCAATTTATCCCATCGAGGATCGACGGAAGTTTCTTCGTTGTTTTTGTTGTTCAGCTCGTCAAGTTTCTGAATCATTTGATCATTGCAAGGCTTGTCCTCCATATTGTCGCAGTTTTTCAACATGGGCAAACTAAAACAGGCTGTTTCAAATACCGCTTGTGAAAGATCAAAGTTGATGGCAGAAGGCAATAGGTAAACCAATTCCACTCCGTCATCTTCAAATTGACGCTGCTCACTCTCTTCTTCGCTGTTCAAACGGTAAATCAACTTGTATTGACCATGAACAGGAAAATCGATGGGCTCCAAACAGCGACCGCAGTTTTGTTGCAAAGTTCCGTTCACCTCTAATTGGACGTGAATCCAATTGCTGGTCTTTTCCAGGTTTACTTTCAACTCCAACTCTGCGTCGAGTATCTCGCTGTAATCAAATAACTCAAAGAACGCTAAGTTCAAGGAATGCGAAAATTGATGTTGCCCTTCTTTGAGTTTAACAAACTCGACAACCAACTTATCACGATCAAAGGACATAGTCACTCAAACGAACGGCAAATTTAGTTCTTTTTTTTATCCATTACAAACACTTAACTAGCGAAATACAGGAATAAAAAAGGGGGGCCAAAGCCCCCCTTCTCATAGAATCTCTATTCTTAATACTCCCACAAATCATGCTCAAAAATGAAGAGATCATTTTTTACCTTTTCGCCTTTTAAAAGTGCGGCCAACGGGTCTTGCTGAAATTCTTCTTTCATGTTGATATATTGATCATCCCAATCGGTGGTCTTTACAATGTATGAATCAAACAACCTATGCAAATTGATTTGCTGATCCCAATTCAACCGCATAGCGTCATTGTATCGATTGTATACCTCGCATTTGGCCAAAGTTGGACGACAATCATCCATTTTTATCCAAAATTCTTTCGTATCGAATGTTCTACCACCCAATGTTTCAGGTATAATAGGAGCAATAGCAATTATTATTGGTTTCCAATCTCCATGTTTGTAATCAAAGACCCAATCTTCCATGATTTCAAATTTTTGAATATTGTACCAATCGAATCGTTCTATCAAATAGGTATCCTTTTCGATTTCATTCTCTTCATCAATCAAAACTGTTGTTGGGACAATCTTGGACGTAGCTTTGATGATATCTTCAGGAGTCAATATTCTATTCAGTGAATCCGTCGCATATGCTCTTACCAAACCCTTTGTGGCCAATTCCCAAAAAACTTGTGTAACGGGTTGTTTGGGCCAAGTCCAACATTTGTTCATTTTCTGTCGAACATCTATAACTCTCCATACTCTTCTCCGCATTTTCACATCGGCCTCACGCAATGGAGGTCTCTTAATGTAAACACCTTGTTTTATTCGTGTGTTTCCATCATTTTCAACATATGCAGGCTCATAATGAGCAACGGCAGGATCATCGTAATGGGTGCCAATCGTAGGCACAATTATCTCAGGTGGTTTTACAGGTTCAGCGATTGATGGAAAAGAGCTACCATCTCCAGACGACCCTTTATCGTCACCAGAAGAACTTCCCCAATCTCCACCGCTTCCCCAACCTCCGCCCCAATCATCTTGGGCATAAGCACTTAAGCTAAATGACAAAAGGAAAATAAAAACAATCTTTCTCATATAATAATTTATTGAAGATTGCCACTGGCATTATCCAAAATGATGGTTTTGCCATCAGGGCCAACGGCACGAATATTATCAAATTGTACAAAGTCACCAGGACCAAGTTTACTCAGGAAACCTTTAATTGGAGCCAAACTACTTCCGCCAACCTCTTTTTTCTGAGGACCATTTGTACGACGACCGACACAAATGAATCGATATCCAACGATTTTAAAAGAGACGTCTTCAAATACAAAACCGTCCAATACGGCTCTGGCAGAGTTTTGTGCACTAAGTGCAGTTCTAGAAACACTAGAACCTCTAAATACTACTGTTCCAGCTTGGAAGGTGGGACGGGGAACAGTTTTTATCCGAAACGTCTTATTGCCCATGGGAACAACTCTACCATCTGGCAATTTTGCGGCTACTTGAATTTGACAAGTAGGTTGTGAATAGGCTGCTATCCGAACTAGGTACTTACCGCCTGGACCCGATGCTAAGCTTGCACCCCCACCAGAAACTCTTACCATTACATTTTTAGGATCTACACCTCCTACAGAAACTGAAAGTTCATTGGGTAAACCCACGTAGAAAACATTCATTTTATCAGCAGAAATAGCTGCTTGTGGAGCAAACACACTGTATTCTGCTTCGGTTTCGTACAATTTGGATCCCCCGCCTGGAGTCGGTACCTCAATTCCAACTTTGTACTTTGAACTACCTGGAGATTGAGGGGTAACCTTGTATTTGCCTACACCCGCAACAACATCAATTGGATTGCCATTGACCAAAACACGCATTTGGGCTTTTGAGTTATAAGCCGCAAGCAAAATATTGGCTTCGTATGTTTGACCGGTCAATACTGCACTCATAGGAGAGGAAACTACAGGGATCAACGAATCAAACTTATAGTCTGCAGCATTAACTGATTCAGCCAAAGCTTGAGCCACTTCGGCTTCCAGAGAACGACAATCATTCTCAATTTTACTGAGCATAGCAAAAACACCTGCCAATGGAGAATGTTCCAAATACATGGAAACCCAAGTTTGTTTGGATCCAGAGCTATTGGTACCATCTTCCGCGTACAATGAAGTCTTCGCTTCAATGGCCTTCATTTTATCCAATAGAAATTTGACGGTTTCCGGATTTTTCGCCAATCCAGTATCATTTGTTGCAGACTCAAGTACACCCAACAATGCTTTGCGGGTATCATTGATAGCCTTTTGCAATTCAGTACCACGTTTGCCATTATCTTCAGCTACGAAATAATTGGCATGAATTTCCATGTTGTCACCTTGAGCCAATTCATTTACACCACCCTTAACCAATTGGCCTTCTTCATCAGATTTACGACCTGTTTTGGGGTCTTTCCCATCTCCAGACAATGTCAATAAATCCGTTTTGATTTGACCTATTTTTTTGATCAACGCTTCACTGATTTTTTGTGCTTCGTTAACCTTTTCAACTGCAACTTTTGCTGCCTGATTATCCTGACTTGCTGTTTTTTGAAGAGCGGACAATACGGCATTGTTCTTTTGAACAATGTTGCGAGTAGAATTATCAAGAGAGTTTTCAATCAAATTGAAAGCCTTGATGATTTCTTTTGATACGTTCAACGCCAAAAGTGCGGTCAACACGAGGTACATCATGTTGATCATCTTCTGACGTGCTGACAATTTACCACCTGCCATTTGTTTATCTATTTAAGTTTATGTGGTACAGTCAATTACGCTCAGTTCTTCGCTCCACCCATAGCACTCAACATGTTGCCATAAATGGAGTTCAAGTTATTCAAGTTGCGGTTCAACTGAGCCAATTCTTGATTGAAGGAAGCCGTTGCACTTTCGGTAGCCATCAGATTGTTCAAGGCTGAACCCAGACCACTCGAGAAATTACCCATTGAATCATTTACCATAGCAGAACTATCTGCAATAGAAGCCATATTGGCCGCGGCTTTGTGAGCATTTTCAGAATATTCTTTTGTTGCAACAGCAGCACTTGACATGCTGGCCATGTCTTTCACATTCGTACTCAATGAAGTTAGGCCAGAACCCAAAGATGCAATCAATTCAGGACCAATTTTGGCTTGAGACAACATGGAATCAAGCTGCTGAGAAACACCAGAAGACGATTCTTTTTTAGAACCCGGATCTCCACCAGCCAATTCGGGGTATACCAAAGACCAATCTGGATCCATGTGTACAGGTTCGAAAGCTGAAATAACGAAAATACAAGCCTCAGTCAACAGACCTACAGTCAGCATGATATCTGCACCTTTCCAGTGAAGAATTTTAAACAGAGCCCCCACAATTACGACGGCCGCACCGATACCATAAACGAAGTTCATGGTAGTTTTGAACTTTTTGGATTCAAAGAAACTTTTGTTCATTTTTTTATTTGGTTAATAGTTGTTGTAGTCTAAACGCAATATGTACATAAAAATTGTCGAGGCGACAACTTCGTTATCCACATATTGAAGGGAATTACTTCGTATCCTTATTTGAACGACCGATGTAAGTCTGAACGGTACGGAATCCAACGTAACACTTACTGGTATCCTGGTATTCATCCGTACGTGCACCACACTCGATGAAGTACCCGATGTCTTTCCAGCTTCCACCGCGAATCACCTTACGTTTTTCGCTGATGGGAGTATTGGCAGCATCTTCGCCACGCTCCTTGATGTAAACCTGACGTTCTCCATTCAAATCGTGAACAAAGGTATTGTTGGCTTCATCCCACACAGTATTGGTCCATTCAGAAACATTCCCGCTCATATTGTACAAACCAAAATCGTTGGGGAAGTAAGAGTCAACACGCACAGGGTAAACACCACCGTCTACACCATAATTACCTCGTAAGGGCTTGAAGTTGGCCAACATACATCCTTTGCTGTTGCGAGCGTAAGGCCCACCCCATGGGTATTTGTTGCCAATACGGCCACCGCGAGCGGCATATTCCCACTCATACTCTGAGGGCAAACGAAAATCTTCGGTTGTAGGATAAAAACCTTGTTGATCCCAATAGCTGTTCTTGCGAATGGTTCTCCACATACAGAACGCACGTGCTTGGTGCCAATTCACTCCCACCACAGGATAATCATCGTATTTCGGATGCCAGAAGTAGATACGAGCCATAGGCTCATTGAACGAATACGTAAAGTCGCGAGCCCAGCACAAAGTGTCAGGGTAGATCAAGACGTCTTCTTCTTCAATGAATTCACGACGATTCATGGGATCGTACTTGTCGCGATCCAACATGGCAGCTTTGGCCAAATCGAACCACTCATAGTGGTACATCAACTTGCGAGTATCAAACTGACGCTTGCCACGAAAACGCTCATCTCCTTGATAGTAAAGATCATACAAATCCTCTTTGTGCTTTTCAAAGTTGCGAGGATCCAAGGGACCTGCTTGAGTGTAATCAATGAAACGGAACCCTTCATCGTTTTCAGGCATGAAATACTGGTCGTCGTCCAATTCGTAACGCGCAATAGAATCGGCTACATATGCAACGAACTGACGGTATTCATTGTTAGTGATTTCGGTTTCGTCCATCCAAAAAGCAGAAATGGTCATCTGCTTATTAGGCTCCAAGTAAGACTGGAAGATATCTTGACCAGCTTGACCCGTGTGGAAGGTTCCAGAAGGAATGTACACGGTACCCGGAGGGGTTGGGTGGAACCAGGGGCGACGGCCCTGTAGGCCAGTCAAATCACCGGTATCAGCGGGGCCGCACGCGACCATGAATACGGAAGTGACTATCGCCACTTGACGCACTCGTTTATTGGCGAAAAGCGTCTTTGCTTTTTTAACCATGCTGTTCATTGCATTTAAACGCGACAACGGATTCTTCATGAGTTCGGTTTCCAATCGGTACTTTTTATCTAAGGTTGCAAAAATATGGCTTGCTCTTTATAAAGCAAGACATGTTTTCATGTGGGTATTATAACGGCAAGTTAAAATGTTTATTGTGTGTGAATAACTTTTTTTAATCAATTTCTGGAGAATGCTCCATCCAACGGGGGTGTCGGTAAATGATTTCAGGGCGTTCAGGCAAACTGATCATGAAGCAATAATTCACTTGAACTTCATGAGTACCAAAGCTGTTGCGCACCAAGTTAGACATAGTTATATCATAGGAATATCCCACACGAAGCTTTTGCTGGCCAGCAGCATTGCCCAAGAGTGGAGGATAATAACCCAAGATGACAGAAAGGGCATCCAATCCTGTTCCATAAGAACGCAAATTCAACCCGCCGGCGAACAAATCGTTCCAATTGGCAATTCCCTGAAGATCCAATTCAGGTTTAACCAATCCACCCTTGCCCATGACTGTACGAATTTTAAATGCAGGATCTAGAGTCAAGGAAGGATTGCCCATGAAATTATCCATGCGCACACCACCAGCCAAGTACAAGTGGCGAGCGGTGGTGATTTGGATGGCTCCACTTGGGCCATAGGCAAAAGTTTGAGGCATCAGGTGAGTCATGGACAAACTGCCCCAAGCGCCTCCCATGATATTGGGATCACTGTAATAAGCCCCCAAGCCCATGGTCACGCGGGAATCGGCTGAAGTTCCAGTAGGAATCAATGGATCTCCAGGATCGTGGTAACGAAGTCCTTGACCATCCAATTCTTTGGTCAATGATGTAAAATCAACCCCCAAACGAACATTGGCCCCGCTAGACAAATTGTAGGCGCCTGCCAAACCAAACTTCATGTACGTATTGTTTTCGTAAGCGATTTGATCACTGATGAAGCCGGCGTAAACACCACCGATATCAATGGTATTGCCTTTCAACTTCATGCGCAACGGTGCTGTAAAACCAGCGCCAGTTGTTTTAGGAGCAATGTTTCGAGCAATGTTATCCGATACAGGCAAACCGCTTTGGGTTTTGATGAACGGAGATTCATCGTCGTATCCTAACCACTGTTGGTGGGTAATCGCATTCAAACAAAACTGACCGGAAGCACCAGCGTAAGCCGGATTGTACAACACTTTGTTGAAAGTAAAGTGCGTATACATCGGGTCTTGCTGTGCCAACAGAGGTAGTGCACCCAAGCCCGCGATTAGCATTGCCGTTTGGATAAAGGTATTATTGCGCATGCAGTATTCGTACTATAGCCGAATAACAAAGAAACCGCAATCAGAGGGATTTCCCAAATATTTCCTTCCTATGTCCAATTAATTTGAACTTCCCGTGAAGCTTGAAATTGTGGAATCTCCTCAAGGTGGAAAAGTGCCCGATTTCTGTGGATTTGTGTCCACTCCCTGTCCCCTATCCTTGTACTCTATTTAAGACAGATTTATGGCAGAAATATTGGTCATTGACGACGAAGCCCCTATCAGAGAAACGCTCAAGGAGATCTTGGAGTATGAAAACTTCAACGTTACTCTAGCTGAAGATGGTCAGAAAGGCTATCAATACATTCAGAAAAACGACTACGACGTCGTCTTGTGCGACGTAAAAATGCCGGGAATGGATGGCATGGAAGTACTGGAGCGCTCCCTGGCTTTAAAACCCGAATTGCCCTTTGTGATGATTTCGGGTCATGGAAACGTAGAAATGGCCATCGATGCCACCAAAAAAGGAGCCTTCGATTTCATCACGAAACCACCCGATCTCAATCGCTTGCTCATCACCTTGCGCAATGCCATCGAGCGAACCGACTTGGTGACCGAAACCAAGGTACTGAAGCGCAAAGTTTCCAAAACCTTTGACATCATTGGAGAAACTCCCGCCATCTCGAAAATCAAAGAGACAATTGAGAAGGTTGCACCCACAGAAGCTCGCGTACTCATCACTGGTGAAAACGGAACGGGTAAAGAACTGGTTGCCCGTTGGTTGCACGAGAAAAGCGCGCGTTCAGAGATGCCCCTGATTGAGGTCAATTGTGCGTCCATCCCTACCGAATTGATCGAGAGTGAACTTTTCGGACACGAGAAAGGCGCTTTTACCTCTGCCATCAAACAGCGAATTGGAAAATTTGAGCAAGCCCATGGCGGAACCTTGTTTTTGGATGAAATAGGCGACATGAGCATGGCGGCTCAAGCCAAAGTATTGCGCGCCATTCAGGAAGGCAAAATCACCCGTGTGGGTGGAGACAAAGAAATCAAGGTCGATGTTCGAATCGTAGCGGCCACCAACAAGAATTTATTAGAAGAAATCGAGAAGGGTCAATTCCGAATGGACTTGTACCATCGTTTGTCGGTGATTCTCATGCACGTTCCAACCTTGAACGAAAGAAAAGAAGACATCGTTCTCATTGCCGAACACTTCCTCGAAGACATTTGTGCCGAAAATGGGTTGGCCCTCAAGACCTTCACCCCCGACGGTTATGATGCGCTGAAAGAAGTGAATTGGACCGGCAACATTCGCGAACTGAGAAACGTTGTGGAACGACTGGTGATTCTCTGCGGAGATGCCATCAGCGGAGAAGATGTGTACATGTACAGCAATCCTGCTCAACGCGGAGCCGATCCGTTTGGAGTGGTCGACGAGTACCAAACCTTGCAAGACTTCCGTGACTGGGCTGAAAAGGTATTCATCGAGCGCAAGCTGATTCAAAACGGTTGGAATGTGGCCAAAACCGCGTCAGAAATTGACATACAGCGCAGCCACTTGTACAACAAGATTGACAAGTACAACCTAAAGCGCCGTTAAGCATGAGGGCCAAGCGCCTAACTGAATCCGTGGAGGCGGCTGAACTGTTGTCGGCAGGTCAATTGGTAGCCATTCCAACCGAAACGGTCTACGGATTGGCGGCTAACGGCTTAGATGATCACGCGGTTGCCCGAATTTTTGAGGCGAAAAAACGCCCATTCTTCGATCCATTGATTCTTCATATAGGGAGCACGGAGCAAGCAAAGTCGCTTTGTCAAGATTGGCCCGATGAAGCTGAAAAACTCAGTCGAGCCTTTTGGCCTGGCCCCTTGACCCTTATTCTTCCCAAATCGGATCGAGTTCCCAATATCGTCTCTAGTGATTTGCCCACTGTGGGCATTCGAATGCCTAAACATGCATTGACCTTGGAACTCTTGAATCAACTCGAGTTCCCGCTGGCCGCTCCATCGGCCAATCCCTTTGGCTACGTGAGCCCTACTACGGCCGAGCATGTATTGGATCAATTGGGCGAAAGCATTGAAGCCGTCTTGGATGGAGGACCCTGTCAAGTGGGCATCGAAAGCACCATCGTCAAATGGGACGAAACGGGGCTTCAATTGCTGCGATTGGGAGCCATCACCCAAGAACAAATCGAAGCCGTTGTTGGGACTATTACTCAATCCGTATCTGTTTCCCAGCAAGTTCAAGCACCTGGGCAATTGGAGCAACATTACAGCCCTCATTGCGGCATTACTTTATTCGAGCCCGGTGCTTCGGCTCCCAACCCCAATGATCAGCAAGCGGTGGTCTATTTCCAGAAGCTCCCAGAAGGAATGCCACAACACAGTTATTACTTGAGCCAATATGGGGAATTGAGCGAAGCAGCAGCCTCAGTATTCTCGGTATTGCGCAACCTAGACAAATGGGGTTACGCCCATGCTTTCATTGAATTGGCTCCCAAACATGGATTGGGACTGGCCATCAATGACCGATTGAAACGGGCGGCTGCGAAACGTTAAAAATCGCTATCCAAGAATGTCTGCGTGGCATCCATCGCGAGCCAAAGAGATTCGGAAAATACTTCAGGACCGGAACAAGGATGGGAACAATTGAACGTGTGATCAGCACCTTCAAGCGTCTGCATCATGGCGTGCAAACAGGAGCCGTGAATGGATCGAGAATGAGAAATGGGCACCACGGGGTCGGCATCTCCATGAAGCAGAAACAGGGGTCTACCCAAGGCTCTGGCCGCGTCAATGACGCTGTATTCCTCGTGAGACTCCAAATCTTCATAAATGACATAATCGAGGGGCATTTCTTGACCTGTGCGGGTATTTGCAATGAAGGTTCTGCCCTCTTTCTTCCACTTTTCTAGGTCCATTCCTCTAAACAAATGGAAATAATCAGAGACCGGAGACCAAGCAATGACTTTCTGGACGTAATCTGGGTGCAAGGAGGCAAAAACAATGGCATTCGCCCCTCCTCTGCTGTGGCCGAGCCAATTGAGGTTATCGGGTTGCAGGTTGTAGGATTTCGCTTCTTGCTTGATCCATTTGGCCAATGACTCCATGTCGCGCAATTCCTGCGTTACGGTGTTGCGTGCAAAATGTTCGAGATCATCAAAGTCTCGAGCTTGCACACCGTTGTGGGTATGATTGAAGGTGATGATGGCCGTGTTGTGTGCTTCGAAGAACTCGTGCAAATGGGGAATAAAACCCCAATCCTTAAAACCTTTGAAACCGTGGCCATACACCAACACCGGAAAGGGACCATCGCCCAACTCGGGTATAAACAAATCGACGGCCATTGTGAGGCCGTCGATTGTTGTGATCTGAAGAGAATGTTTGTTCGACACTGTTTTCGATTTGGTACCCAGGACCGGGGTCGAACCGGTACGAGTGTTACCTCATTGGTGTTTGAGACCAACGCGTCTACCAATTCCGCCACCTGGGCATGCTCTTTCAGAACGGAGTGCAAATGTATGTTGAGAACCACATCTTTTCAAAGCTCGAATGAGATTTTTTTAGAGATTTTTTCGCTCCCATTCTACGACCTCCAAAGTCTTGGATTTACCAGCCTCCAAGACTAACCTCAAGGCCGTTCGAACTTTATGAAACCCTTGCAATCCGCAAGCACCTGGATTCAAATACATTAGACGAAATCTCTGGTCAAATTGAACCTTGCAAATGTGGGAATGACCGCACACCAACCAGTCGGGTTTCAGCTCAGCAATGCGCTCCCTCACCTTTGTCGTATACACTCCTATTTTGCCGGCAATGTGCACCATTAGAATGCGAATTCCTTGCCTTTCCAATACCAAGAACTCATCGTAATGCACTCGAATGCCTTGACCATCAGCATTGCCATACACCGAAAACAAGGGTTTTCCCAAGCGATCGATTTCCATTTTCAAACTGTCGTTGAGCCAATCGCCGGCGTGCCAAACCTCGTCCGCCCAATTGACTTGTTCCAATATGGGCTGATCCCAATGGCCGTGGTTATCGCTAATGATTAGAATGTTCATGTTCGTGATGGAAAGGTTCGTTGCCATCCGTCGGCAAACCACAGGGCCAACAGCGGATAAAGAATCAGGGTATACCGCGCCGAAGCCACGGGACCAATAACACCCAGCCATAGCAGGCAGAACAGTCCAAAAAACAAGTGCTGCCGATAGCCCAATTGAGGCTGTAAACCACGTATAATGAAGAACAGAAAAGCCAGATTCAAAACGGAACCCAACAGCATGTAAACAAGCCCCCCTAAAGAAGCCCCAGTTGGCCAGCGACCTTCGTTAAGGGCCTTCATCACCCCCATATCTCCGCTCGCGCCCAAAAACGACCATGCATCGTATCGCCCTGGATCCAACAATCCCACCAGTACCCCTCTGAAGTGAACCCCCATAACGGACAAAGGATTTTCCATTGTGACCGTTCGAATGACCTGCTGAGCATGGGACAGCGCTTCAGCTGGGTGGGTAGCCGTTTCTTCGTATCGAAACCCGGATTGATAAGACGGCAAATTGTACTCCACGGCGTTGCAAATACCCATCGACGAATAATGTCCGACACCCATAGTTTGCAAATTTATCAGCCAGCCAGCAGTCAATACCAACAAGGGAATCAGACAAGATACAAACAGTGATTTCCAAACTTGCCAAGACCCTGGCAGCCAGAGTATAGCCAGAGCATTGAAGGGAATCAACAAAATAAAGACGGGTTTCATTGCGAGCAAGGCAGCCGCATGAATGGACATACTTAGACTCTTGGACGAAACAATGGCCTTTAGCCAGCCAACGAGCAGAAGCAAACACCACAATTCCGGCATGGGAACTACGGCGTAAATCCAGGTCAAGGGATGAAGCATGAAAAATACCGTTGCCCAATCAGCCGCTCTCTTGTAAGAACTCATTTGGCGAACCCAGCGTCTAGTGTTTAGCATAAACCACAGTGTCGCTACTCCAGAAACCAGGGCATAGAAGGGCCCAAGTGCCATAAGAATCAATCCAAACGCAGGCGTACGGCGCGATTCTTCTAAGATTCTATCACCCGCCAGAGGATTCCATCCTTGAAACAAAGACTCAGCCTTTCTTTCATATTCTCCCGTATCAACCCAAGAGCGTTGGGCCCAAATCTGATAGGCTACTGCCAAAACGAGAAAAAGCAAAAACAACTGGCCCGATCGCTGGGATCGGAACAACTGCCATTCCTGTTTCAAATTGGCTAGGCCACTGAAAACCACCATAGGTAAATGCTCATTGAGGCGGCAAAAAACCAAATTCCTGCTCGAATACTAAAATCAGGTATGACCCAAACCAAAACACAAAGAAGGGCCATAACAAGGGCCATTCCCCAAACCTCTATCAGAGGTGTCAGCGTCCATGCGCTAGCCTCAAATCGCTCAGAATAAGAGGGATGTCTTTCATCCAAAAAACCTCTGATACGCCCCCTACACTGGGTGGAATACAGACAAATGGAATCCCGGTCTTGAATGCGAAAATAAGAGGCAGAGTCAATGGCAATCCAAGAAGATTGTTCGGGAGTTCCGCATACAATTCCATAGGAAATCTCTCCATTTGAAGACATTTCGGCCTGATGCAACAGTACCTTGTCCATTCGAGCTTGGTATCCACCCCATTCGTCCCAAAAGATGAGACTGGCCAAGGCCAACAAGGCAAGGCTACTGAGTTTGCACCAAAGTAAAATTTTTGATTCCAAGGGCAGCAAATTACAACCCTTCAGACGCTTATCAAACCTCGCGGTCTAGGTCCCACTGCTCCAGGTAGTCGGCCACTCGGCGAACAAACATTCCGCCCAAGGCACCGTCTACTACTCGGTGGTCATAGCTGTGGCTCAGGTACATCATGTGACGAATGGCAATCACATCACCGTATTCGGTTTCCATGACTGCTGGTTTTTTGCGAATGGCACCCACGGCCATGATGGCCACCTGAGGCTGATTGATCACAGGAGTACCAAACACATTGCCAAATGAACCCACATTGGTCAGCGTATAGGTTCCTCTCTGAATTTCATCTGGACTAAGCTTGTTGATACGAGCTCTGTTGGCCAAATCATTGACTTTACGGGTAATACCCAACAAATTCATGCTGTCGGCATTTTTGATAACGGGGACAATCAAATTGCCATTTTGCTGGGCAACCGCCATACCTATGTTGATGTCCTTGCGCTTGATGATGTTATCTCCATCAACCGAAACGTTGATCATCGGGAAATCCTTGATGGCTTTGGTGATGGCTTCAATGAACAAGGGAGTAAAGGTGATATTCCCCCCTTCTCTCTTTTTGAAGGATTCTTTCACTTTATTGCGCCAAGCCACCAAATTGGTCACATCAGCCTCAACAAAAGAGGTAACATGGGGGCTCGTCTGCTTGCTCATGACCATGTGGTCAGCAATGAGCTTGCGCACTCGATCCATCTCCACTACTTCATCACCAGGATTGAGTGATACTGCCACCTTGGCGGCAGGCTTGGGAGCAGGAGTAGCTGCAGGAGCCGCCGTAGGGGTTGCTGCGGGTTGCGCTGCTGGTGCCTCGTTCTGAGTAGACGCAGCTGCGGCTGCGCTAGCACTTCGACCCGACTGCAAATAAGCCATGATGTCGGCTTTGGTGACTCGACCTTCCTTACCCGTACCGGGGATATTTTCCAATTCGGTCATGGAAATACCCTCTGTACGGGCAATGTTCATGACCAAAGGAGAATAAAAACGCGAGCCCTCACTGGACTGCAATTGACTTTGAACTTGTTGAATTTGTTCGGCTACCACTTCTGCAGCTTTTTCAACCGCAATAGGGGCTGCCTGAACAGCAGGCTCTGGCTTAGCATCTGTCACCACAGTTGGCGCAGACGCAGGTGCCGATTGTCCATCTGAGCCTATCATGGCTACAGGCTCTCCAACCTTCACTACAGCGCCTTCTCCATGCAATTGCTGGGTCAAAATACCGGCCTCGGTACTGGGAATCTCGCTGTCTACTTTATCGGTGGCGATTTCAACAATCGGCTCGTCTTTTTCGATGCGTTCACCCACATTTTTCAACCATCGAATGATGGTGGCTTCTGCAATGCTTTCGCCCATTTTGGGCATTAAAATTGGTTTTTCAGCCATACAGTTTGGTAGTGCAAAAATCGGGGTTTTTTACGGGATACCCAAACAGTGCCCTTGCGGGTGTTTAGAGCTACTCATTTGGCCTCAATGGCCACTCGTTTTCCATGCCTGCAATGCGCATCAGGTCACAAACTTGAGCTTGCTTATCGCTTTGCTGCACCTGGCCATAGGCATGGTACATGTTCCGGAGTACCCGTTTGGCAATCTCTCGCTCATCGCAAGGATCATAGAACATTTCTTGCGGATTTACGTCCACCACCTTCAGAAAGGCATCCAAGCTTTCCTTCTTGAATATTTGGCCTTTGCTGAAGGGATTGATGTAAAACAAGGGTTTGTTCACGTGCTCTACACGCAACATTTCTTGCTCATAGATTCCTTCCCGCAAGGGCGGTTGATCCATTTCGCAATAGGCCACTATGAAGTGCTGAGGCAGATTCACTCCAAAAACAGGAAGCCCCAGAGACTGCCCCACAATGATATACAACATGGACAAGCTGATAGGATTGGCCAATTTCCTCTTTAAGGTTTCATGAATAAGGGAATTTTCAATGGCGTGGTATTGACTGGAATTGCCCTGAAATTGGTGCTGCCGAAACAACACATCATTCAGAACGGACATTTGTTGCAATGGGTCTCTCAAGGATCCAAATTGCGTCCAAGCATCCAGCTTTAGTTCATTGATTTTCAGCCGAATGTCGACATCTTCCAATTGAGGGGCTTGAATCCGACTCAAACAAATCCAGGACTTCAATAGCGAAACATAGGGTTGGGACCAGAGCTCTTCAAAAGCCTGGCACAGATCGTTGTGCTGAATATCACTGATGATTTCAGCCAATTTCCCTGATATGGGCCCTTCACTCAATGAAAACCAGGCTTGCTCCAACTCTGCAACAATGGAAATCCCCTCACTTTTCAAGCGAGATTCCACAATACTGACAACTTCCGTATCAGAATCATCCAAAAGGCTGATCATCGCCGGGAGTTGCTTGTAATCCATTACTTGCGCTTTTTGGCAGGAGCTTTTTTCTTGCTCGCCGCTTCTTTCAACCACTCTTGGGCCTGCTCCAAGGTCACCTCTTTCCAATCGGTTCCTTTGGGAATGGGTGCATTGACCTTGTCTTGCTTGATGTAAGGGCCATATCGACCGTCTACAATCACAATGCCACTGGCCGCATCCAATTCTTTCAAAGCCGCGGCTTTTTCCCCTTTCAATTTGGCTTCTACCAATTGAATTGCCCGTTCTTCGGTGATGGTACTGGGGTCTTCACCCTTTGGAATGCTGACAAAAAGCTTGTCGTACTTCACATAGGGACCAAAACGACCCTTATTGACCAACAAGGCATGGCCGTTATGAGTACCCACTTCAAGAGGATACTGGGGTTGGCTCAGAAATTCAGCCATAATGGCCTGTCCCTGTGATTCCGTCATCGCGATCAGATCGGTATCGGCAGGAACGTTAAAGAATTTTCCTTTGTACTTCAAATAGGGACCGTAACGACCTACGGCAGCAATAACAGCTTCCCCCTCAATGACACAAATTTCGCGGGGCAATTCAAACAACTTCAAGGCTTCCTCAAGTGTAATGGATTCCAAGGTTTGCCCGGCTTGCAAGCTCGCAAAAACGGGATCTACACCCGAATCTTTATCCCCTTTTTGAACCAAGGCTCCGTATCGACCCATTCGAGCCAAAATAGGCAAGCCGCTTTTGGGGTCATCGCCCAAGATTCGCTCACCCGTCACTCGTTCAGCGGTATCAGCCGTTTGTGCAACCGTTGAGTGGAATGGGCCATAAAACTCGGTCAACATGTCTTGCCAGGCCTTCATGCCTTGGGCAATTTCGTCAAACTGCTTTTCAACACTGGCGGTGAAGCCGAAATCCATGATTTGATCAAAGTGGGTCAACAAGAAATCGGTCACCAAAGATCCAATGTCAGTGGGAAACAACTTGTTCCTCTCCTGCCCGTAATTCTCGCTTTGAATGGACTTTTTTATGCCATCGTCATTCAATTCCAAGCATTCAATGTTTCGTTTGGATGGTTCTCGGTTCTCCTGGACAACATAGCCACGTTTCTGCACTGTACTGATGGTAGGAGCATAGGTCGAAGGTCTTCCAATGCCCAATTCTTCCAACTTTTTTACTAGCGATGCTTCGGTGTAGCGCGGCTTGGGTTTTTGGTAGCGTTGGGTAGCCCGAATGCTGTCTCGAACCAATGCTTCCCCTACCTCTACAGCAGGCAACAAACCAGATTGTTCTTCGTCATCTTCATCATCGCGCCCTTCCAAGTACACTTTCAAAAATCCTTCGAAACGTATGACTTCGCCTTCTACCTTGAACGGAGCCGACTGTTGAGCCGTATCGATGCTGATGGTCGTTTTTTCCAATTCAGCCTTTGACATTTGAGACGCGATAGCCCTTTTCCAGATCAACTCATAGAGTTTGCGCTCTTGTGGGTTAGAACCGGCGCTGTGATTAGAGAAAAAGGTGGGACGAATGGCTTCGTGAGCCTCTTGTGCCCCATGGTTCTTGGTCGCGTATTGGCGTGTGTGGCTAAAAGCCTCGCCGTATTGACTCACCACTTCTTCTTTGGCGGCATTCAAAGCCAATTGACTCAAGTTGGTCGAGTCGGTTCGCATGTAGGTGATGTGTCCGTTTTCATACAGCTTTTGAGCCAACTGCATGGTTCGGCTTACATCATAGCCCAATTTGCGCGAAGCTTCTTGTTGGAGAGTCGACGTGGTAAACGGTGGAGCCGGACTTCTAAAAGCCGGAGCCACTTGCAAATCGCTGACGTGAAATTCTGCCTCTTGGTGTTTCTCTAAAAAGGCCTCCACTTCAGCGGCGGTTGTGAATTTCAACTTGCTTTCAGACTTCAATGCCCCACCCTTGGAGGTCGTAAAAAATCCTTGCACCCGGAAGTCGCTCTGAGCGGTAAAATCAAGTATTTCTCTTTCGCGCTCTACGACCAATCGCACGGCCACACTTTGCACTCGTCCAGCACTCAAAGAGGGCCTGACCTTTCTCCACAATATGGGAGACAACTCAAAACCGACCAATCGATCCAAAACCCTGCGAGCTTGTTGAGCATCGACCAGATGGCGATCAATGCTGCGTGGATTGGCCACCGCATTCAAAATGGCCGTTTTGGTAATTTCATTGAAAACAATGCGTTTGGTATTGGATTCCTTCAAACCCAACTCCTCGTACAAATGCCAACTAATGGCCTCTCCTTCTCGGTCTTCGTCAGTCGCCAACCAAACCATTTCGGCTTGCTTGGACAACTTCTTCAATTCGCTGACCAATTTCTTTTTATCAGCAGAGACTTCGTATTTGGGCTTAAAGCCTCCTGCAATATCAATGGCGCCGTCTCCTTTGGGTAAATCCCGAACGTGCCCCATGCTCGAGGTAACCTTGAAGTCAGGGCCCAAATATTTTTCAATGGTTTTCGCCTTGGCTGGCGACTCCACTATGACTAGATTTTTGATCATCTTAGGGTATCAATACAAATGGCTTGCGAACGCGGTAAGTGTCTGATTTCAATTCTGCGAAATAAACACCCGATTCTGGGATTTGATTTCGATCCAGTTGGAAAACTCCAGCTGTTTGGTCCCAATGCGTAGCATTGATTTTTTCACACAATCGGCCCTGTGCATCCCAAACGGTCAACTCGACGTTAGGACCCCAGTGCTGGGCATCGTAACGAATGGTTACTCCCTTATCGGAAGGATTTGGATAAATGGACAGTTCCTCCCATTCGGTATTTTCCGTACCCGCATACCAAGGGCTGCAATTGATATTATCGAGGTAAACAGGATTTCCTCCGGAACTCACAACATCAAATCGAAACATGGCGTTGGTAGCTGAACCAAATCCCAATGAATTCAAAGAAGGAATTCCTGACAATTTCCACTGATTGCTGGCTGAAGGAACAAAATTAGAGGCATAAGTAGCCCCGGTGTACGACAAGGCAGAACCACTGCGTTCCAAAATTTGCGTAAAGGAGCCGCCACAGTCAGTTGAAATGAATACCCGCAATGTCTCGCTTACATCGGCTGAGGGCTGAGCATACGATACATAGAAGGTCAATCTAGGCGATTGCCCACCCAAGGAGGTAAAATCAAAAGAAGGAGTGGTGAAGCTGTATACCTTTCCAACACCCGTATTGGTGATGATCGGCGCCTTGATACTGTACGTTCCACTGAAGCCAACCGTGCTCAAATAGGAAAACTGAGAACCAGAAGGTGAGCTATGCGCAAACGCGCCCGAACTGAAAGGATCGGCACTTTCGAAATTTTCCTCCCAGTGGGCCTGATTATCCCCATTGGCCTTGAGAACCGTGATATAAGCATCTTGGCTATAACTGTTGCTTCCGTAATTATTCTGAACGGTCAAGCTCACTTTGTATGTTCCAGGCGTTTGGTAAATGACTTTGGGATCCTTTTGGCTGGAATTGGGGGAAGATGATCCTGGCAATGACCAAGACCATACCGTAGGCCCACCCTTGCAACTCAAATCGTAGAATTGAACAGCATCTCCGGCACAAACCACACGTTTGTCTGCATTGAACAAGCCTTTTGGAGCTACATTGGAATTGACCACTCCTGTAGCGGTGAGATTGCTGCTAGTGACTAGATTTTTCCGAGGAGTTTGCCCTAGGAAATAATGCATGCGGCTTCTTTGATTGGTTGTAAAGGCCGACATACACTTGCCGTCGCTGTAATCCATGAAATTCTCCCACATGTCAGGCAAATCAGGAGAATCGTTGGAACAGCTGTTTCCATTGGCAGGACAACTGGCATTGGTGAAGGTTCCATTTACTGGAGGGGTATCGTCACACTGATCACCACCGGTACAACCGTCTTGGAAAGTATGGTACAAACCCAACCAGTGACCCACTTCATGAGTAAGGGTGCGCCCTCCATCAGTCGAAGCGGCGGTACCAATAGAACCCACGCGATCGTGGCGAACCACTACCCCGTCTCGGTTGTTCATCCATGGGAATACGGCGTATCCCAACACAGTGCCCGAACCACCACCGCTAGGGGCAATGCTGGAAACGACCCAAATGTTCAGGTACTTGTTTTTATCCCAATAAATCAATTGCTTGACCGGCTCGCTCGTCATGGATGTTTCTACTCCGGCCGAAGAATAAATTCGATTGACGCCATCGGTGCAATTGCCATTAGGGTCAACTTTGGCCAATTCAAAAGCAATTTGGCAATCAGCCGCACGAGACGTGAAAGCTGACCGCAGATTCGCAATGTTGGCGTTTTTCTTATTGAAATCTTCGTTCAAGACCCGAAGTTGATCCAAAATCTGTTCCCTGGAAATGTTTTCCGGCCCATTGGTATGGATGACATGGAACACGACAGGAATCGTATAGATAGAAGCCCTAAATTGAACGGAATTCACCTGAGACTTGCACTCTTCATTGTATTGATTTTCAACAACCTTGAGAGATGGATTCAGGTTCAATTGTTCCTGATAAAACTCGTCTGTTCCACAGTGATGTTGAGCCAATAAAGGGGACAACATGGAGGAACAAGCGAGAATGAATACCTTATATATAGGGCGTAAATTCATGGGGCGCAAAGTAAGTTTAAAACTAGCGGGGATTCTGCAATATAGAAACCGGATTGGACAAAAACGCGGCCTGATTCGGGTGAATTATTCGATCTGTACCCCCCAAATGCACGCGCATCATTCGTTGGTTATCGCTGTAATAAACAGCCGAAAAATCCAGCCTAAACTTGTTGATTTCCTTATTCTTACAAGCCAACGACCTCAAGCCCTTCCAGGCTCGATTTCTCTGGCGAAAATCCCAGTGAATGGAATCGGGTAAAAAGTTTGTCAGTCGCCGAGTTTTCACTTCAACGGCCACCATCAAATCCTGCTTCACCAGCAACAGGTCCAATTCAAAATCAGGAGTCTTGTAGCGATGGCATATCAAGGAATACCCGGCTAGAGTATAGTGAGCACAAACCCATTCTTCTCCCCAAATTCCCACTTCATGCGGTGTCATCGCTGGCAACAAAGGTGCATTCCCAACTAGGACAAAAACGAGGGGCTCACCTACCTTTGCCCCATGCATATTTGCAAATTGCGCGACCAAGGCTTCGAACGCTATGCCGAAACTTGGGAGTTGCAAAAATCCTTATTCCATTCAGGCTTGGAGGCCAAAAAGGCAGGACGAGTGCCCGGACACTCCCTGATTTTGGTGGAGCACAATCCCGTTTACACCTTCGGCAATCGAGCCAATTGGCAGCATTTGCTGATTTCTGATGAGCGATTGGCCGAAATCGGAGCCGAAGCCTTTGAAATTGAACGGGGCGGTGACATCACCTATCATGGACCTGGACAATTGGTCGCCTATCCCATTTTCAACCTGGAACCCATGAACATGGGCGTGAAGGACTTTGTTTGGTCCATCGAAGAAGCCATCATTCGAACCTTGCGCCATTTTGGCATTGAATCCACACGGGTAGACGATCGAATTGGCGTTTGGCTTGATGTGGGCATGCCCAACGAGCGCAAAATCGCGGCTATTGGCATCAAATGCAGCCGATACATGACCATGCACGGCTTGGCATTGAACGTAAACACCGATTTGCGCATGTTCCAGCACATTGTACCCTGCGGCATCGCCGATAAAGGAGTCAGCAGCATGAAAGCCGAATTGGGCAGACAAATTGACATGGAAAGCGTCAAACAACAATTGAGCATGCATTTTGCAGATGTATTCTCGCTAACGTATAAAACAAAATGAACAGCAAACAATTAAGAACCTTATTGATCATTGGTGTATTCGTCCTTTTGGGCATGTGGAGTTGTGGATCCTACAACGGCCTTGTCAACGAAGAAGCCAATGTGGAATTGACTTGGAGCAACGTAGAGGTACAGTACCAAAACCGAGCTGACAAAATTGTGGAGATCGCTCAATCGATCAAAGCCGAAGGCAAATTTGAAAAAAGCACCCTTCAAGAGATTGTAGAAGCTCGTGCCAGTGTGGGCAAAACTCAACTTAACCCCGATCAACTCACCGAGGAAAACTTGGCCAAATACGAGCGCGCCCAGCAGTCTGCGTTGAGCCGCATGATGATCGTATTTGAGCGCTACCCGGAACTCAAAACTACCGAAAGCTACAAGCAGTTGAACGACGAGATTTCAGAAGCAGAAAATCGAATTGCCACCGCTCGCAAGGACTACAACGTTTCGATCAAGAATTACAACTTGAAGGTGCGTCGTTTTCCCGGCAACATCATGGCCAACCTGTTCGGATTTGAGCGCAAGAGTTCGTTCGCAGCAGAGTCAGGCGCGGAAAAACGGGTGGATGTCAGTGACGCTTTGGGAGACGAATAAGCATGTTCTCCTCCCAAGAAGAGTCATCCATCATCAGTGCCATCGAAGCAGCCGAATCGCTGAGCCGTGCTGAGTTGAGGGTGCATTACACCCGCAAAGACCGCGTAGAGGACATTTTCCAATTGGCCTTGCAGCAATTCCAAAAGTTGGAAATGCACAAAACGGAAGAGCGCAACGGCGTCCTGATATTTTTGGCTCCCAAAGCCAAGCAATTGGCCATCGTTGGCGATGAAGGAATTCACCAACATGTAGGTCAAGAGTTTTGGGAACAAACCCATGCCGCTTGCATCCAAGAAATTCAACGCAATGGCTTGGCCAAAGGCATCATTTTGGGATTGGAGTTGATCGGCAAAGAAATGGCCCGCTTCTTCCCCATTGGTGAGCACAACCCAGACGAACTGAGCAATGAGATTAGCAGCGATTAAATCCCATCTACTCTGGTTGCTCCTCGTTCTTTCAACGGGGCTAGTCTATGCTTCAGATTCCCAAAGAGAATTGCCTACTTACACCGGTCATGTCAATGATTTTGCGGGTGTTTTAACGGCTTCAGAACGACAGTCACTGGAACAACAGCTCTATGCGTTGGAAGACAGCACAGGCGTGCAATTCTTTGTGGTCATTGAGCAAGAACCAGGCTTTAGCGCCTTTGAACGATCATTGGAATTGTGCCGCGCTTGGGGAGTAGGTTTGAAAGGTAAAGACAATGGCTTAATGCTTTATTTGAATTTGGCCGAACGTCATTACCACACGCAAGTGGCCGAAGGTTTGCAAGGAAACATCACGGCCAGTCGCTTGGGTGAAGTAAACCGAAACTTGTTGGTTCCCGCATTGAAACAATCGCAGTACGCTAGCGGTATATCAGAGGTACTCAATGCCTACGTGCAAATGCTCAAGGGCGAGTACACCGGCCGAGCGACTCGGAAGAAAAAAACCGACGGTGGCATGTCTTTGATCATCGCCCTGATTGTATTGCTGCTTATCTTCATTGGCGGCCGAAGAGGCGGACGTGGCGGTGGCTTCCATGGTCGTGGGCGCTATCACGACCCCGTTTCTTCCATGCTTTGGGGTGCTGCTTTGGGCTCTGCCTTTGGTGGCCGCTCTCACGGTGGCTTCGGCGATTCCGGTTTCGGTGGCTGGGGTGGCGCTGGTGGTGGCGGCGGATTCAACGGCGGTGGTGCCGGTGGATCTTGGTAGGAAAGTTCTGACAAACCTTTTAACTGGACCTAGTGTTCAGTATTTTCGCGCCTTGGCATGAAAAAAGCGGCAACCCTAACACCTACCCCCACCCAAACGGGTGACAGCATCGAGGTTCTGGGTGCACGAGAACACAACCTGAAATCGGTTGATCTGTCTTTCCCCCGTCGAAAACTAGTCGTATTCACTGGTCTCAGCGGTTCTGGCAAAAGCAGCCTGGCTTTTGATACCCTATTTGCAGAGGGTCAACGCCGGTATCTGGAGAGCTTTTCAGCCTATGCTCGTCAATTCATTGGGGACATGAAACGCCCTGATGTTGACAAGGTAAAAGGGCTCAGTCCCGTTATTAGCATTGAGCAAAAAACCGTCAGCCGCAATCCAAGATCAACCGTCGGTACCGTAACCGAAGTATACGATTTCCTGCGTTTGTTGTTTGCCAGAGCGGGTGAAGCCATTAGTTACGAAACCGGCTTGAGCATGCAAAAGCTCACCGAAGAGCAAATGCTCAACAGCATTGTCGATCATTTTGAAAACCAAAAAGTGGCGGTACTCGCGCCTTTAATCAAAGGACGAAAAGGCCATTACCGGGAACTCTTTGAGCAAATCAAGAAAAAGGGTTACACCAAGGTTCGAATCGATGGTGAAATCACTTCCATTGAGCCAGGGATGCAGTTGGATCGCTACAAGGTTCACGACATCGAAGTATTGATTGACCGGGTACACGTACAGGCCCTTTCTCCCACTCGCATGGCCGAAGCACTGAAAACGGCTTTAAAAATGGGCGATGGCTATGCCTTGATCGACAGCGGCTCAGAGGTTCGCCCCTACAGCCGATTTCTCATGGACCCCGAAAGCGGCCTGAGCTACGAAGAGCCACAGCCCAACAGCTTCTCCTTCAATTCCCCTTACGGCGCCTGCCCTCATTGCGAAGGATTGGGCGAAACAGCTGAAGTGAAGCGAGAACTCATTATCCCAGACGAAAGCAAGAGCATCAATCGCGGTGCATTGACCCCCATTGGTGAACTCAAGGAGAATTGGATGTTCTCCCAGCTTCGCGCCTTGACCCAACACATGGGATTCAGCCTGGCCGACCCCATCTCCAAGCTCAGCGAAGCCCAAATCAACGCCCTGCTGTACGGCTTGGACGATGTACTGGAGGTTACACACACCAATTTCGAAGGAAAGAAAAAAACCTACGAAACGGAATTCAAAGGATTGGTGAAATACATCGCAGAGAACTACTACGATTCAACCGATGACAAAATGCGGGAATGGGCCGAAAGCTACATGCAACAGCAGCCGTGCAAGCATTGCGGCGGCGCCCGTTTGAAAAAAGAAGCCCTGCATTTCATCATCGCCGGCAAGAACATTTCTGAACTGGCGCAAATGAACATTGCAGACCTGCATCTTTGGTTTGAACAGGTCGATGAATCCTTGAGTTCTCGTCAGCGCATCATTGGCTCAGAATTGATCAAAGAGATTGCGAGCCGTCTGTCCTTTCTGTCGAATGTAGGTTTGGGTTACTTGAGCCTGAACTCTTCAGCCAAAACCCTCAGTGGTGGTGAGGCCCAACGCATTCGCTTGGCCACGCAAATTGGATCCAAATTGGTCAATGTGCTCTACATTTTGGACGAGCCCTCCATCGGATTGCACCAAAGAGACAACGAAAAATTGATTCAAAGCCTTCAAGAACTGCGCGACCTGGGCAATTCTGTATTGGTGGTAGAACACGACAAGGACATGATGCTGGCCAGCGATTGGCTGGTGGAAATCGGCCCTGGTGCAGGAAAGAACGGTGGACACATCGTGGCCAATGCGTCGGTTGAAGATTTCCTGAAAACATCTGGTACCACCGCACAATACCTCAGAGGTGAACTGAGCATTCCCATACCCCAAGCAAGACGCGAAAAAGGCCCTGACTCCTTGCTGTTGAGCGGTTGCACAGGCCACAACTTGAAGAATGTCGAAGTGGAAATCCCATTAGGTCTATTCATCAGCGTTACGGGTGTGAGTGGAAGCGGAAAGAGCAGTTTGATCAACGAGACCCTGTATCCCATTGTACACAACCATGCTTACAAAGGGCATTACCGTCACTTGGATTACGAGAAAATGGAGGGCTTGGAACACATAGACAAGGTCATACGCATTGACCAAAGTCCCATTGGTAGAACTCCCCGCTCCAACCCTGCCACCTATGTGGGAGTGTTCAATGACATCAGAAGCTTATTTGCCGAATTGCCAGAAGCCAAAATTCGCGGCTACAAACCTGGGCGATTCAGCTTCAACGTAAAAGGTGGGCGCTGCGAAACTTGCGGTGGCGGTGGCCGAAAAGTCATCGAAATGAACTTCCTACCCAATGTAGAAGTCACTTGCGACCATTGCCAAGGAAAACGCTACAACCGCGAAACACTAGAGGTTCGATACAAAGGAAAGAGCATCAACGACGTGTTGGAAATGCCCATCAGCGAGGCCGTGGTTTTCTTTGACGCGATTCCTCAAATCGTGAGAAAAATCAGAACCATGGTCGATGTAGGATTGGGATACTTGACCTTGGGCCAGAGCAGCACTACCTTGTCAGGGGGTGAAGCTCAGCGCGTCAAATTGGCCTCTGAATTGTCAAAGCGAGATACAGGAAAAACCTTGTACATCTTGGATGAGCCCACAACTGGCTTGCATTTTGACGACATCAAGCAATTGCTTTCTGTCTTGCAACAGCTGGTAGATAAAGGCAATACGGTGGTGGTCATTGAACACAATTTGGATGTGGTCAAAGTATCGGATTGGGTGATTGACCTAGGCCCTGAAGGTGGTCAAGGCGGTGGTCAAATCTTGGTCACGGGCACACCCGAACAGGTGGCCAATCACAAGGGCAGCCACACGGGAAGATTCCTAAAAATGGAACTTAAGGTTTCTTGATTTCCGGAGCGCTAATTCCTGGGAACGGTTTCTGACGCACGCTGGGCTCAATGCCCGAAGACGTTTTCTTAGGCAAACGAATTCTGGGACTATCAGAAGAATCATCTTCGTCCATGGATCCAGAAGACGGGCCCAACACGGCATCGTTGGTTTTGGGTTCTGTGGGTGGAGGAATGTTGACTGGAGCTGGGTAATGGATTTCTTCCTGCATTGGCTCTGTTGAGACAGAGTCTTTGGGGCAACAAGGGCAAGGCAAGTACCGAATGACTTCGACTGTTTGAGTTTGGGACTGAGACGAGGGCGATGCGGTCTCTTGTTGCTCTGAACGGGTTTCTTCTTCATACACAGAACCCGAAGACAAATCAAAGACCACCCCTACTTTGAAGCCCTGTTGGTGGGTAGCCACCTTCCAAACAGGAGCATTGAATTTCAACCCATTGAAGGGAGTTTGATCCAGATCAACTAGACCCAAATTGCTCCCTTGATTTCCCCAATAGGAACCTTGAATGGAGAACCAATTGTTCAATCGAAAACGAACTCCCGTTTCATAAGAAAGATAAGCGGCCGCAGAAGCATGTGCGTTATTGCTCGAATAACTAACCGTTTCTAATAAGGGCAAATAGGCCTGAACATGCTGAGTAGCAGCAAAGAGTTTTACTCCCGGCGCTGCTGAAGCAAAAAGCAAGACGGGACCTACAGATTTTTCCAACTTGGCATTTACTTGAATGTGCCAACTTTCGGCACTCAAATAGGTGAAAGCACTGTCCTGTCTCTGGGTGTTCAAGGCCACGTTTTCGCGTTGGGTTTTCCCGTAAAAGTGTGCTCCGAATTCGCCTCCGATGTAAAGCGCGTAACCCCTATCGTGTGCTTTGTTACGACCCAAGAAGTACAGGTCGAATCCGCCGCGATTCTGATAGCGCCCAGCCGTATCCCAAGGCAAGGCATCGGCCCAAGATTCTTGGCTGTAATTCATACCAATGGCACCGAAGCGATGGTAAGGCAGTTGAGCCGATAAGGGCAAAGAAGCCAAACTCAGTATACATATCAGGGAAAATCTCATGCTTCGAAATTACGGCAAAAGGAATGTGTGCCGCACCTTGCGTACCTTTGCAGCATGCAGTTGAATGAACTTCTTGCCATCAGCCCAGTTGACGGCCGGTACTGGCGAAGCGGGAAGGCTTTGGCCCCCTATTTTTCAGAAGCCGGATTGATTCGATACCGCGTACGCGTTGAAATTGAATACCTATTGGCTCTGGCAGAAACTTCATTCTCTAGCGTTGACTTCTCCGCCCTGTTGGAGGCTGGAAACGACTTGAAAGTTTGGGCGAAAGAGCTTTCAGAGGCTGACATTCTTTCTATCAAAGAGATTGAAAAAACGACCAATCACGATGTCAAAGCCGTAGAGTACTTCATCAAAGAAGAGTTGGACAAACGTGGATTGAGCCCCTTCAAGGAATGGGTTCACTTTGGTCTCACCTCCCAAGACATCAACAACACCGCCATTCCTTGGTCCTATAAGGATGCCATGAACGAGGTCATATTGCCGGCTTGGAACCAATTGGTTCAAACCATGAAAGGTCAGGCACAAGAATGGGCCGACGTACCCTTGTTGGCTCGCACCCATGGTCAAGCAGCCTCACCTACCCGTTTGGGCAAAGAATGGTATGTATTTGTCAGCCGATTGGAAGGCCAATTGCACGGATTGAGTCACTTGCCTTTCACGGCTAAGTTTGGCGGAGCCACGGGTAACTTCAACGCCCATCACGTGGCTTATCCCCAAACCGACTGGATTGCCTTTGGAAATAGCTTTGTCTCTGAAAAATTGGGGCTGCACCGAATGCCTTTTACTACTCAAATCGAGCCTTATGACTTTTTGGCCGCTCACTGCGATGCCTTCAAGCGATTGCACAACATTCTCATTGATTTTGCTCGCGATGTTTGGACCTACATATCTGTTGACTACTTCAAACAGAAGATCAAAGCAGGAGAAGTGGGTTCTAGCGCCATGCCACACAAAGTAAACCCCATTGATTTTGAAAATGCCGAAGGAAACTTGGGCATTGCCAATGCCTTATTGGAGCACCTTGCTGCAAAATTGCCCATTTCCCGTCTGCAACGAGATTTGACCGACAGCACGGTTTTGAGGAACCTTGGGGTTCCCTTCGCTCACAGTTTGATTGCCTTGGCTTCTTTGCAAAAAGGATTGGGGAAATTGATTCTCAACGAAGCCGCTCTACAAACCGATTTGGAAAACAATTGGGCCGTCGTGGCCGAGGCCATTCAAACCATTTTGCGCCGAGAGCAATACCCAAATCCGTACGAAGCCTTGAAGGCCTTGACACGTAACCATGAAAAAATGAACCAAGCCCGTCTTCATGCCTTTATTGACGAATTGGAACTAGCACCGGCAATCAAAATGGAATTAAAGGCCATCAGTCCCTTCAATTATCTTGGAGTCAATGCGAAACTCGAATAAGGCTATAGACATAGCTAAAAAAGTATTTTCTTCCTTGCACAGAATAAAAATAGCATGGAAAAAATGGGCAATCCTTGCGGCAGGATTGCTGGTTCTTTCTCTCGTTAGTTGGTTCTTATTGCGCAACTCCATTTTAAAATGGGCTTTGGCTGATATTCAGGAAAAGTTCAAAGCCCGTGATATTGAATTTGCTTATAGTTCAGTAGCCTTCTCAGAGTGGCAAACAATAACATTAAGAAAGGCTCAAATTCGTGCTAATGATCATCAGGATTCAATGCCCGCAATTGAAGTTGCAGCGATAGAAGCAGGAATAAGATGGTGGACATTTTGGGATATAGGAGTGCATTCCCTAAAAACGGAAGGGCTTAAGATCAACTACTGGAAAGATTCTGCAGGAAATTCAAATTTCCCCTTATGGGATAACCAAATAGATGAAAATTCTGACACTACTAGACCATCGAATTTAGCATTAAAACTGGTCTCGAAATTGGACTTCTATCTTGACAAGCTTCCGAAAAGTTCATCAATGTCTGAAACAGAGGTACATCTGAAAATAAATTCCAAATCATGGGATATTGTTTTGCCAGAATTCGATTTAATGGGCCAAAAATACAAAGGTAAAATTCAAGGGAAATTCAATAACCAAGAGGAGGCCCAGTTTCAGCTTTATGGAACTTTGAATAATCGACAATTGGATGGAAGTTCTATGACCATAGAACCCTATGATGAAGAATCAAACCTTGTTAAAATCCCACTGTTCTTTGATTCATTGGGATTCTCTAAAGGTTCATTCAGTATTGAATCGATAGAAAAAAATGATCAGCAATTGTCATTTGAGATCATCTCAAAAATTCAAAGACCATTCATTCAAGATGATCGACTATCCGATTCCCTGATTTACTTAAATGAACTAGAGTCAAATTTGCACATTGAGTTAGGCTGCAATGAACTTAAACTGGATAGTCAGTCTTGGGTGATGATGGATAACATTAAACTTCAACCCTTTGCATACATTCACCAAAAAGACAAAAAGTATGCATTGGGTTTGCATATATTCCGAACCTCAGCCCAGAACTTTTTCAATAGCTTACCCCATGGACTTTTCAATGAGACCAGAAAAATCACAGCCCAAGGTCAACTTGAATATGACTTTTCCATAGAATTGGACGGGAATCATCCTGACAATTGTCATCTGAGAAGCCGCATGTACCCGAGTTCAGATTTTGCAATTAACCATTGGGGCAAACTCAATCCGCGCAAATACAACAGCCCTTTTGAATATAGATTTATGGAGGGTGATCTCGTGAAAAAATTCACGGTTGGACCTGAATGGAATGGATTTTCTAGGATGAGTGAAGTGTCTCCTAAATTAATACATAGCATTTTGCAATCTGAAGACCCTAGTTTTTTCAAACATGATGGATTTATTATGAGTGCATTTCGATCTTCTATTGCGACCAACTATAAAGAGAAAAAATTCAAACGAGGGGCCTCTACAATCAGCATGCAGTTTGTGAAAAATATTTTTCTAAATCGCAAAAAGACCATTTCTCGAAAAATCGAAGAAATATTGATCACTTGGTTAATTGAAAGAGAAAAAATCATTGAAAAAAACAGAATGATGGAAATTTATTTAAACATCATTGAATGGGGACCTGAGGTTTTTGGCGCTAAAGAGGCATGCCAATTTTATTTTGGGAAAGCCCCGAATGATTTGAATTGGAGAGAGTCTGCATATCTAGCCTGTCTTATTCCCAGACCTAAGTCTGTCTACAAAACATTGCAAGAAGACGGTTGTGTCAACGCTCGATTCTCTCATGTGCAATATTTGCTTAAACATATGTACCAAAAAGATACATCATTAGGAATTGACACGAGCTTTAGTCCTCTCTGTATATTGCCAGAATCCTACAATCATTTGCGAAAATTAAATGGACATAAACCCATTGAATTTGTTCCTGATGATTTCAATGATACGATGGATTTGATGTCTGAAATTTTGTCAGAATAAAAGCGGGTCAAAACATTGGATATCAGTCATCTTGACTGTAAAAACTCCTTAACCTGTATTCGCACGCGACAAGCTGTCTGATTTTCATTTTTGGATACAGAATTGCTTAATCCCTTGCATGAATCTTCAACAATTCACCATCAAAGCTCAAGAGACTCTGAACCGTGCTCAACAAAGCACCATGGGTTTGGGTCAACAGAGCATTGAGCCATTGCATTTGTTGGCTGCCATACAGTCTGAAGATGCCGAAACCTTTGAGTTTTTGTGCGGAAAAATGGGCGTACCCTCTGCGCGCATCATCCAAAGCACACAAGCAGCCATGCAGAGCCTGCCCAAAGTAGAAGGCGGGCAAGTATACATTTCCCAAGATCTTAGTCGCGTCATTGCCGAAGCTGAAACCAACATGAAACAATTGGGCGACAGCTTCATCACCAATGAACACTTGCTCTTGGCCATGGTTTCGGGCCGCTCAACGGCTTCCAATCTATTGAAAGACGCGGGTTTCAAGTCTGATGAATTGAAAAAAGCGATCATGGCTTTGCGAGGGGGTCAAAAAGTTGACAGTCAATCAGCCGACAACCAATTCAATAGCCTGAACAAGTTTGCCATCAATTTGAACGACATGGCCAAACAGGGCAAGCTAGACCCCGTCATTGGTCGAGACGACGAAATTCGCCGGGTTCTTCAGATTCTGTCTCGAAGAACCAAAAACAACCCCATCCTCATCGGTGAACCCGGTGTTGGTAAAACTGCCATTGCCGAAGGATTGGCGCAGCGCATTGTGCGCGGAGATGTGCCTGAGAATTTGAAATCAAAGACCGTTTTCAACCTTGACATGGGAGCCTTGGTCGCGGGAGCCAAATACAAGGGTGAATTCGAGGAACGCCTGAAAGCGGTGGTGAAAGAAGTCATTGCTTCTGGAGGTGAAATCGTGTTGTTCATTGACGAAATCCACACTTTGGTTGGCGCCGGCAAGGGCGAAGGAGCCATGGATGCCGCCAACATTTTGAAGCCAGCCTTGGCGCGAGGAGAATTGCGCTCTATTGGCGCCACTACCCTAGCCGAATACCAGAAATACATTGAATCAGACAAGGCCTTGGAGCGAAGATTCCAAAAAGTCACGGTTGAAGAGCCCGACACACAAGAGGCCATTTCTATTTTGCGCGGATTGAAAGAGCGCTATGAAGTGCACCATAAGGTTCGCATCAAAGACGAGGCCATCATTGCGGCCGTTGAAATGAGCCAGCGCTACATCAACGACCGATTCCTACCCGACAAAGCCATTGATTTGCTGGATGAGGCTGCTTCTAAGTTGAGGTTGGAAATGGACTCGGTTCCTGAAGAACTGGATGAGCTGAATCGACGCATCATGCAATTGGAAATTGAGCGAGAGGCCATCAAGAGAGAAAACGACGAGGCCAAATTGACTCAACTCAATAAGGTGCTTACCGAATTGAATGAAAAGCGCTCCGGAATCAATGCCCGCTGGGAAAATGAAAAAGGGGTCTTGACCAAGATTCAACAGAAGAAAGCCCAAATTGAAAACCTCAAGTTGGAAGCCGAGCAGGCTGAACGCGACGGCAACTATGGCCGTGTAGCCGAAATTCGATACGGCCTGATCAAGAACTTGGAGGAAGAGCTGTACAAATTGAGCATGAAACTGGGTGACAACCGAAACGACCAACTCATGGTCAAGCAAGAAGTCGACTCAGAAGACATAGCCGAAGTAGTCAGCAAATGGACCGGAATTCCAATCAATAAAATGTTGCAAAGCGAGCGGGAAAAGCTGCTCCAATTGGAAGACGAGTTGCACAAGCGTGTGGTAGGCCAAGACACGGCCATTGAAGCCCTTGCCAATGCCATCAGGCGCAGCCGTGCCGGTCTTCAAGACCCCAAAAAGCCCATCGGGTCCTTCATATTCATGGGAACAACAGGAGTGGGCAAAACAGAGTTGGCCAAAGCCTTGAGTGAATATTTGTTCAATACCGATCAGGCCATGGTTCGCATCGACATGAGCGAATACCAGGAAAAACACACCGTTAGCCGATTGGTCGGAGCTCCTCCGGGTTATGTGGGTTATGACGAAGGAGGTCAACTGACCGAAGCCATTCGCCGCAGACCCTATTCCGTGGTTCTCTTGGATGAGATTGAAAAAGCCCATCCCGATGTGTTCAATATTTTGCTACAGGTACTGGACGACGGGCGTTTGACCGACAACAAAGGTCGAACAGCCAACTTCCGTAACACCATCATCATCATGACATCGAACTTGGGATCAGACTTGATTCGAGAGCAATTTGAATCGATGACCGATGCCAACAGAGACGAAGTCATGGCTTCTACCAAGCTTAAGGTATACGACATGCTCAAGCGGCATTTGAGACCCGAATTCTTGAATCGCATAGACGAAACCATCATGTTCGAGCCTTTGAGCAGAGAAGACGTTCACAGCATCGCCAAGTTGCAATTGAACGAGCTGTGCAAGAGAATTGAACAACAAGGATTCCAGTTGAACTTCAGTGAAGAGGCCATTGATTGGCTCGCCCAGTTGGGCTATGACCCTCAATTTGGAGCTCGACCCTTGAAGCGCATCCTACAAAAACGGGTCATGGACGATTTGTCCAAATCCATTTTGAGCGGCAAAGTCACTCCGGGACAGGCCATACAAGTGAATTTCCAAAACGGAGAATTGGTATTCGAATAACATAAAAGCCACCTATCGGTGGCTTTTATCATTCGTATACATCCCACAAATCCCATTGACGAATGTTGCCTCGAGATTGGTTATTGATGACCAAAACGTCGCTGAGCTGGATTCGGTAGAATAGAGAATCACTTGGAGCATAATAGAACTCTTGTTCACTATTCAAGCCCACTCCTTTCAATTCCGTCAAAGGAGCACCGTCTTGGCCCCCTTGGCTCGCGAGATAATCCCTGCACTCCTGCATGAGCCATTGCTTTTCTTCTGACTCAGCACGATTGGAGGCTTTGATCAACACACTTCGTGTGCCGACAATCGCCTCACCCATCAAATTGCCTCTGAGGTAATAATCTTCACCTGTAAATGGCGATCGAACGGGTTTGACTCTCAGGTATTCGGCTCCAAGCAAGAGCGTATCACCCGACAAATGAAAAGCGTATTGAATGTCTTCCGCCACCAATCTCCTCACAATCGGCTCCTGATTGAGGGTCAGTCGCTTGTCCTCGAATTCTTCTCCCGTCATCAAGCCTGCTTGCACCTGCCTGGAAAAGGAACTGGCCAAAGCATCCCGAAATCGCTTCCAATTGACCAATGCCTCTACCGAACCATTTGGAGAAAATGCCAATATCAATTCAGCCGTATCTCCGGGTATCCAGGAATCTACGATTTTCAAAGAAGAAGGGTTGTCATTTTGAGCGTACTGCAAACGATATACGACTTGAGTGTCGTTCGCGTACAGCTTATGAAAATGAAGATATACCGTATCAATTTTGGCATCGAGGAAGAAATCATTTTCGTTGGTGATGTACTCTTGCCGAATCAGACGATACACAAAATGCGATTTCCCGACAATGGAATTCTGAAGTTGGACAGAATCAGACTGACCCCAACTGGGAAAGATGGAAAACAATAGAACTGTTAGACAAGCAAGGAATCGCATAGAAATGAAAAGACGCTTGCGATAAGCAAAAGGTTTGCCAATATAGTAGAAAGCAAAAAAAAGCCCGCCGAAGCGGGCTTTTGAAGGATGTTCTATTAGTTCATTACCTTGTCCACGATGGCTTTGAAAGCCTGAGGATCGTTCATGGCCAAATCAGCCAAAACTTTGCGGTTGATGTCCAAATCGCTCTGGGCCATTTTGCCCATGAATTGGCTATAGCTGATACCGAGTTCACGGCAAGCAGCATTGATACGCATGATCCACAGCGCACGGAATTCACGCTTCTTGGCGCGACGATCGCGGTAGGCATAAGTCAGACCTTTTTCAACTGCGTTCTTCGCAACGGTCCAAACATTCTTTCTTCTTCCGAAATAACCTTTGGCTAATTTCAGGGTTTTTTTGCGGCGGGCCTTCGAGGCCACATGATTCACTGATCTTGGCATAGTCGTATAGTTTTATGGCTTGAGCGGGTTCTTGCAAGCAATCGCCACTTTTGGGAGCTCCGGCCAATGGTTTTTTTATTTTCCGATTCTCAGCATGAAACGGACATTGCTCAGGTCGGTAACGTGAACCAAACCATCTTGCGTGAGTGCTCTTTTGCGCTTGGTTGACTTCTTGGTCAAAATGTGACGCTTGTAAGCTTTTGCGCGCTTCACTTTTCCAGAGCCGGTTACCTTGAACCGCTTTTTGGCGCTGGAATTGGTTTTCATCTTAGGCATATGCGTGAATATTAATTTTCTGCTTTTGTTACTTTTTTACCGGTAGGAGCCAGCATGATCACCAACTTCTTACCTTCCATTTTGGGTTCGCTCTCCAATTTGGCAATACCCATTTCCACCAAGTTGTTGGCGAAATTCATGATCAAATCCTCTCCTCTTCCCTTGAACACGATGGTTCTACCGCGGAAAAACACGTAGGCTCTCACCTTGTTTCCTTCTTCCAAAAATGTTTGGGCATGTTTGGTTTTGAAGTTGATATCGTGCTCATCAGTATTCGGTCCGAAACGGATTTCTTTGACCTCCTGCTTGTTTGCGTTGGCTTTGATTTCCTTCTGCTTTTTCTTCTGCTCGTACAAGAACTTCTTGTAGTCTACCACTTTGCAAACAGGAGGAACGGCGTTGGGAGAAATTTCAACCAAGTCCAGGCCAAGATTGTAGGCAATCTCCAAGGCTTTGGCCGTAGACATGATGCCTTGTTCTACATTTTCACCAACTACGCGTATTTCTTTTGCAACGATCTTTTCGTTGATCTTGTGCAATTCTTCGCGCACCGGTGGACGTCTGCCTTTAAATCTTGGTTTCATCTATCAATTTTTCTGCAAATGATTGCAGGCTCATCGCGCCTAGGTCGTGTCCTCCTTGCTGGCGAACAGACACCAAACGTCCTTCCTGTTCCTTCTCTCCTACAATGATCATGTATGGAGTTTTGGCCAATTCGGCGTCTCGTATCTTCTTCCCAGCTTTTTCGGCACGGCTGTCAACGGAGGCGCGAATATCGAGGTTTTTCAAATAATTTCCAACCTCATTGGCATAATCCAGGTATTTATCGCTGATGGGCAGGATGACCACTGGTTTGGGCGACAACCATACTGGCAACTTTCCGGCATAGTGTTCCAACAAGAAGCCAATGAATCGCTCGTGAGTCGAAAGCGGAGCTCGGTGAATGATCAAGGGACGCTCACGCTCGTTTTTGGCATTGATGTAAGACAGATTGAAGCGCTCCGCTTGAGCAAAATCAACTTGGTTGGTAGCCAAGGTGAACTCTCTGCCAATGGCGCTGAATACTTGAATATCGATCTTGGGCCCGTAGAAGGCTGCTTCATCTTCTACTTCTACGAAATTCACGTTCATGCTCTGAAGCACTTTGCGAACCATGGCCTCTGTTTTGATCCACAACTCGGGCATGTCCATGTACTTGGCACCCAATTTGGCCGGATCATGCTTGGAAAAGCGCATGACGTATTTGTCGATTCCGAATTTCTCGAAATATTTCAAATACAAGGCATTTACAGCCTGGAACTCAGCTTCGAACTGAGCTTCGGTGCAGTAAATGTGAGCATCGTTCATTTGCAATGAACGCACACGCATCAAACCAAACAATTCCCCACTTTGCTCGTAACGGTAACAAGTTCCGTATTCAGCAAAGCGCAAAGGCAGATCTTTGTATGTCCTGGGAAGAGCATCAAAAATCTTGTGGTGGTGAGGACAGTTCATGGCTTTGAGGTAATAGCGATCTCCGTCTATTTCCATGGCTGGGAACATCGAGTCCTTGTAATACGGCAAGTGACCGCTCTTCAAATACATGCTCTCACGAGCAATGTGAGGAGACTTCACTCGCTCATACCCTGCTTCACGTTCGGTCTTTTTGGCGAAGGCTTCCAATTTCTCAATGATGGCAGCACCGTTCGGCAACCACAAAGGCAAGCCAGGCCCAACATCGTCATCGAATGTGTAAATCTCAAGCTCCTTGCCCAACTTGCGGTGATCCCTCTTCTTCGCTTCTTCCAGCATCTCCAAATGCTCATCAAGTTCAGATTTCTTAGGGAACGCAATACCGTAAATGCGAGTCAACTGCTTATTCTTCTCGCTTCCTCTCCAGTAGGCACCCGCCGTCGTTAGCAATTTGACTGCTTTGATATGGCCTGTGTGAGGAATATGAGGACCGCGACACAAGTCAGTGAATCCCCCTTGGGTATAGAAAGTGATTTGACCGTCTTCCAAGTCTTGGATCAACTCCAACTTGTAAGGATCGCCCTTCTCTTCAAAATATGCGATGGCCTCTGCCTTGGAAACTGACTTGCGCTCAAACTCATTGTTTTGCTTGGCCAGCTCTTGCATTTTGGCCTCAACGGCCGCAAACTCCTCTGAACTAAAATGGTGATCTCCAAAATCGATGTCGTAGTAAAAGCCTCGATCAATCGGAGGACCAATGCCCAACTTCACACCAGGGAACAGAGCCTCCAAGGCTTCTGCAAGCAAGTGAGCCGACGAATGCCAATAGGTTTGCTTTCCTTCGTCGTCCTTCCAAGTCAACAAAGCCAACTCAGAATCTTCTGTAATAGGCAAACCAGCATCTTGCACCTTACCGTTAACTTTTGCCGCTAAAACGTTGCGAGCCAAGCCTTCACTAATGGACTTCGCCACATCCATGGCAGTCGTTCCAGAATCATAACTGCGCTGCGCGCCGTCGGGAAAGGTGATTACTATTTGCATATCAGTTGTTCTGCAAGCAGACAATTGGGCTGCAAAAATACGCCAAACGGCCCATTTTATAAAGCCCTACCCCGCTTAAATCATTGCCACACAATCAAACTTTTTGCAATTCTTGCAGCATCACTGATTTTTCCAAAATTTGAATCTTCAAAATCAAAATTGCTCTATATTTGCACTCCCGTTGGCGATCAACCCAACCTTGTTGAAAAACAAACTTGGTGAGGTGGGTGAGTGGCTGAAACCAGCAGTTTGCTAAACTGCCGAACGGGTAACCGTTCCGGGGGTTCGAATCCCCCCTTCACCGCCAAAGAGGAATTAACTTCCTACCCAAAACCCCGATAGCCCAGTGTTTTCGGGGTTTTTGCTTTTTAGCCCTTTTCTGAAAAGCCGCAAAAAGCACCAAAAGTTTACGCAAAACCGTGAGTCACTCTCCTTTCCTACACTTTGACTCACGGCAAAACGCTGAAACCCACGTCTGACAAGGGTTTGCGAACTTTCCACAAGCCAAACTACTCAAACTCATCTTCCATAGGAAGATTCACTATTGTATCGATTATTCGAAGGAAGGGCAACTTAAACCTGCTGGTATTCATAAGCAATTGGGCTTCTTCTAAACTATCGATGGGCATCGACTTGTCTGTCTGACCTTCACAAACGCCCTTAAGAATTGGGAACACTACCTCTACATCATCTAATTCCACGGTATTGGTGAGTAATTTCCCTATAAACATTCCAGCGTTTTTCTCTACTGAAAGGACTATTTCCAAAAGTCTCTTGTGCTGTTTAGACCCCTTGTTCATACCTAATGCAATCTTGCTCTAAACTACAAATCACATCCCTTTTTAAATAGAATTATCCTAAATTTATACTCATGGAGTACAAAATACCTTTACCTAGACCCAACCTCGTGAATGTTGACGCAGAGTATTGCACTCCTGAAACAGTTGAGGCATTGCTTCCTAAGAATTTCATACACGCAGAATGCAGCGATGGCATCGATTTCTATTGCTTGTGACTAACTCGCTGAACAAGATCCTAAGTGAAAAGTAAATCAATTTACAAAGGATTATGACCCTTTTCGAGGCGGTGAATGACTTGGCGGATTCGATAACTGACTTTTTAAACTTTGAAATAATTTATGCAATTTTGAATTCGTTAAGTTTATGAAAGACTATTATAAAATACTACGAATTGCGCGATTTAGTTCCATAGAACAAATACACTCTCAGTTTTTAAAAATTGCCCAGGACTATGATCCGGAAAAGCATGAGGGTGAACCATTCATCAAAGAATTCTACAATGAACTAAAAGAGGCTCATAAATTTTTAACCCATCCTGGAAACAAGGTAAAATATGACGATTTATTATTGAATAATCCTGAAATTGTTAATGTCCAAGAATTTTCAAGAAAAATTACAAATAAGGCTAAAATTAATTTCAATTTTTTTGGCAATATAAAATTTATTCATAATTTAACATGGTTAGATTTTAAAAACAAATTCCCGAAATTTAAGCCAACCTATCTACTCGTTCTTTTCTTTATTTTATTGATTATATTTAGCGTTGAATTATACATTTACAATCTAGCTAAAATAGTAGACAATGAACCAAATGATATTCCAAAAATTTTCACTCAAGAAGAACATGATAGTTGGTGGGAAGAGAATGAACATTTTTATAGACCCTCAATTGATTCTTGGAAGGAGAAATTTAAGCAAGATCCGGCCTTAATGGAACTCTATGACACTACAACTAGTTTACTTTATAGTGGTACAGATGACGGTAAATGCCAGGAAATAGCCATTAAAGAGTTACGAATAGAGTCTAAACCATTAAAAAAATGAACACTTTATTTAGTATTTATAAAATAAAAATATATAAATATTTCAATTTATAGAATTGTACATTTAGTGTAAATT
>JAQCBH010000015.1 GCA_027621365.1 Bacteroidota bacterium
CCACGGTGGTGTTCAACTTGACGTTGACTTGGTAAAACCCGGGCTCGGTTTGGTTGATCATGAGCCCCAAAATTTTGGCCCCGTTTTCTTCCACCCAGCGCGCAATCTGAGAGGGAGCAAAGTCGCGATCGCTGCAGCGAAGCACAATCACAGCACCTTGACCTCGGTAGGTCATCGACGCTGAAATTTGGCGGTTGATGTCCTTCTGATCGATGATGCCTTGAAATTCCCCGTTGCGGTCCACGACAGCCAATACTGACAGTTCATGGCTGGCCATTGTGGGTACGATTTCGTACAAGTGTTGGCTTTCCAATACAGCAGCGCTGTGTGGGTTATAAGCCATGCATTTTCCCAAGGTTTGTGACTTGTTGGTCTCCAAACTCAAGCGTTCCAAGCGGGCGTAATTGTACAGCGATTTCTTGTCCAAGACAGGTAGTTCAGAAACCCCCTGGTTGCACAAGAACTCCAAAGCGGCTTCTACGCTATCGCTGCTTCGCAGAGGGCTGAGTTTGTCGCTGATCAATTCGCTGGCTATCACCATTCAAGTATACCGAGTTCTTTTGGGGAGTACAACCCCCAATTTTGCCATTTTATAGTCAATGTTGACCAGCCAAGACCGCTTACCAACGGTGCGATTCCTCGTGGTGCCAGGTTCCTTGCACCTTGAGGGTTTGCTCAATGAGTTCGCGTGCGCATGCGCTGCCACCTGAGAGAGGCGAAATGTAGACGGCGATTTGAAGCACGTCGAGGCAGGCGTCAGCCGGGCAGCAGGGCAAGCCGACTTGCTGCAGGAGCGGAATGTCGGGCATGTCGTCGCCCATGTAAGCTATCTCTTGATCGCTCAGGCCGTGCTTTGTTTTGAACTCCGCGTAGGCCGCTTCTTTGTGCGATTGACCCAGGTACACATCGTGTAGGCCCAAGCCCTCGAATCGGTGGCGCATTCCCTGGCTTTTACCTCCCGAGATGACGGCCACTTTGTAGCCCAATTTCACGGCGTGTTGCAAGGCATAACCGTCTTTGATGTTCACCGAGCGTAGCTGTTGGCCCTCTTCGGCGACCAGTACCTGGCCATTGGTCAAGACCCCGTCAATGTCAAAAACGAAGGCTTTGATTTGGTTGAGTTGTTCGAATAAATTGGGTTGGGTCATCAGTGCGTGCGGGTCATGCTAGGAGGAGTGGCCAAGACGAAAGTGGCTTTGCGGCGTCCTTCCTCATCGGTTTCCAATTGGCCCAAGTCGTCTTGCAATTGGGTAGACAAGGTGATGATTTGAGCCTGGGGGGCATATTGCTTGAGGTACCAAACCATGCTTTCGAAATAGTCGCTGTGGTAGGCGCCGTTGTAGTGAATGAACAGGTCAACTCCGCCCAAGTGTTCGGAGATGCTGTAGGCCATGGTGGCATCTTTGCTAGCCTGAGCCATGGGTAGGTTTTGGCCTCCGTGGCCACCGGCCATGGCAAAAATATCGGCGTAGCAACGAAGGCTGCTGTCGTAGGCAAAGGGAAGGGGAGCGATCCAGGCTTTTTGGTCGGTGGGGAGCGAATCGAAACTGCCTATGCCTTTCATATAAATCTGATTGGCCAATCGACGCGGAATGTTGCAGGCCCAAAACGGAAGCTGTTTCTCCTTGGCGAACTCCAAGAGGGGCAAATAATCGGTTTGCATGTTGGGCCACAAATTGATGCTGTTTTTCAAGCGTTTGTAGGCTGGATCAACGCCCCAACTCATCATGCTCGGCGCTTTGGCCTGAGCGGGCATGCTGTCTGCCGGCGCATTGAGGTAGGTGTTCAAAGCCCATTGCTGATCGCGTTCGAACATCTCGGCGCCCAAGGCCATTTTGGGGAAGGAAGCGTAAAGGTCAGCGGTCAGGGATTTTTGCATCCAATGCGCGATGGGATCGTCGTGCAATTCTCCAAACAACAGAACCGTGGGCCCTTCGTGGCTGGCGATTTGCTGTTCCAGACTTTTCAAAACCTGGGCGTAGGAGCGTTTCTTTCCTTGGCCCGAAAACCACTGGTAGGCTTGCATGTCTTGGGCCCACAAGGACAGGGAGCCCCAGGCCCATAAGGCGGTGATGGCAATCAAACGGCGCATGAAGCAAATATAGTTGGGTATTGAGTGGAAAGCCGAATTTCGGTTTAGGGTTCAATCTCTGCTGGTCCAGCATTCTCAGCGAATGAGGGTAAAAGTGCCCGAAAAGCTGTAGTGCTCATGTTCCAGGGATTCGACTTCGATGCAATAGCTGTAAACGCCGTCTTGAGCAGGTTGATTGTGATAAGTTCCGTCCCAACCCAATGCTAAGTCGTATGAATCAAACAGTTTGGCCCCCCAGCGATCAAAAATCTGCATGTGAAATTGGTTCATGCGATCGGTGTGCGGAAGAAAGGTGTTGTTCAACGAAGGCCCCGTATTGTTGGGTGTAAAGGCATCGGGAATGAAGATGATGGGGAAGCAATTGGAATCCTGAACCAGTAGGGTAAAACGTATGGAATCACAGCCCAAGTGATTGAATAATTTAGAGGTGTAAATGCCTTGTTTGCGGTAGGATTGACCATTGAATTGGATGATTTCTCCTGGGCATTTCCCAATGATAATACTCGAGTCTACAGATTTGAAAAATTGAATATCAACGTCAATGACTGAATCGCACAATCCTCTATTCTTCTTAATGAATGAGAACGTGGTGTCCTTAAAATAGGTAATCCCACGAACGGAAACAGAGTTTTCACAGGTGACAACGCGAATCTTCAAGGTAGGTATGGTTACAAATACGGTATCGACAAAAATGGCTTCGCAGACCGAGTCGTTTTGGTAGCTCCACAAGCGTTCGCGTTTGGGCGGAGCTGGTTGAGAAGAGCAAACCGTTCGTTGCCAGTATTCATAAGCCGTGTCTTTTGTGCTCAGAGTAAGAGAAAAGAAGGAATCGTTTTCAGTGAATTCAAAAAGCCCGGCTTTATGGTAAGACTTATCTCTGTAAACCACTGAGTCACCCAAACAAAAAGACTGGGTAGAGAAAAATACAGGGTTATCGGGCTGGCAGGGAAAGGAATCCCAGTTCAAATTCATGGGTTCACCGTAAAAATGAATATCGTGCCATTTGCGGTCATTGGTCATCCATTGATAGTGGCCCTCACCGCAGAGAATCTCCACAACATTGCCGTCTATGAGCTCTGCAGATTTATCGTAACAATTCCCGTTTTGGCTGAGAAACAAATTCAGGTAGCCATCGCATTGCCCTGATAGGGCTATGATGGGATAAGGAAACTTCAATTCGGAAGTAGGATGACCAGTGGTTTTGTAAAAAATCTCGAACACTCTTCCTCCTGAATCCAAGGCCGCTGCGCTAACACTGGTGAGTTTGATGTCGATGATGGATTGGAGACTTTCCTTTCCTACTGTTGGGTTGCTGATGGGGTTCTCGATGCAATAAACCTTGCCATTAGAAGACAACACATACACGACTCCCCATCCTACCCCAACGCGAACGGGATTGGGAATCGAGGGAAGGGATCTGGTTTTCAGGCTGTTGGTATCTTCATAGGTCAACCATAGGCTGCCGTCGAACTTAATAAAAGCGACCATGTTGATTCCGGCGTCGGCAAATTTGACATTACCCAATACAGGAGTAGGTGGAAACCTCCGAGACCAAGCATAGGCACTGTCGTTGGTTTTAATCGCAGCCGCCATATACCCTCCGGTATGAAACTTGATGTTTTTCAATCCATAAACCGGAATGGGTTCTGTAATGGGAGCATTGATATTCGAATCGTTTGTGATTAATTGGGGGTATTTGTAGGCCCAACCATAAAGCGAATTTTCAGGACCACAAGTAAAAAAACCTCCGTAAGAGTTTGCGCTAAAATTGGATGGTTTGTACCAAGATCGCGCACCAAACCCGTCTCCAACTATGGTATTCTGAGCATGAACCCTGACAATCAGAGCAAAAGCAAAGAAAAGAAAGAGGTATGCTAGTCGGGCTCGCTTCATGCAGTAACTAGCAATATACGAAAGAGTTGATTTAGTTTTCTAGCATTTGCTTAAGGCCCGTTTGTATCGAAGAGGCCTTACCCTGCTACCATCCCAAAATCCAGGCGAAGATCAGAGGTGCCACGATGGTGGCGTCGCTTTCCACGATGAACTTGGGGGTGTCGATGTCGAGTTTGCCCCAGGTGATTTTCTCGTTGGGAACAGCGCCTGAGTAAGAACCGTAAGAGGTGGTAGAGTCGCTGATTTGGCAGAAATAGCTCCAGAAGGGAATGTTTTCCATTTCCATGTCTTGGTAGAGCATAGGCACTACGCAAATGGGGAAGTCGCCAGCGATACCCCCACCGATTTGGAAGAAACCGATGCCCTTGCCTTCGCTGTTTTTTACGTACCAATCGGCCAACCAAGCCATGTATTCAATGCCGCTCTTCATGGTAGAGGCTTTGAATTCGTTTTTGATTACGTAAGAGGCGAAAATGTTGCCCATGGTAGAGTCTTCCCAGCCGGGAACCACGATGGGGAGATTGCGCTCAGCGGCCGCCAACATCCAGCTGTCTTTGGGGTCGATCTCGTAGTATTGTTCGAGTTCTCCGCTCAGGAGAATCTTGTACATGTATTCGTGTGGGAAATAGCGCTCGCCCTTGTCATCTGCGGCTTTCCAAATGCCGTGAATGTGCTTCTGCAAACGGCGAAAGGCCTCCTCTTCGGGAATGCAGGTATCGGTCACACGGTTGTAGTGGTTTTCGAGCAAATCCCACTCGTCTTGGGGGCTCAAATCGCGGTAATGGGGAACGCGCTTGTAGTGTTTGTGAGCCACCAGGTTCATGATGTCCTCTTCCAAATTGGCCCCGGTGCAGCTGATGATGTCAATTTTGCCTTGGCGAATCATTTCGGCCAAGCTTTTGCCCAACTCGGCCGTACTCATGGCACCCGCCAAGGTGACCATCATTTTACCGCCCTCTGTCAAATGGGTTTCGTATCCTTTGGCCGCGTCGACCAAAGCAGCCGCGTTGAAGTGCAAATAGTGCTTCTCAACAAACTGTGAAATAGGACCTTTCATGGGGGCAAAGGTACAATAAAGAGCACCTTTCAAAGGGCTCAAATTCGGCGTTCACCCAAGAACCACCAAGCGCGCATGCGCTTTCGTTTGGGGGCGTGTTTTTCAATCATGGATTGCAGGAATTCCAATCCTTCGTTCATGTCGTCGGTGATGCAGAGCATGTCTTCGTCTTCGGGAGAAATGGTACCCGTATCGTGCATTTGTTTGATCTGATCCAGCTGGCCTTTCCAATAGTCTTTGCCCATCAATACCACTGGAAAATGCGGCATTTTTTGGGTTTGAATCAGCGTCAAGGCTTCGAAGAGTTCGTCTAAGGTTCCAAACCCGCCGGGGAATACCACAAAACCAAAGCTGTACTTGGTCAAGAGCACCTTGCGCACAAAGAAGTATCGAATGTCTACGGTGTGGTCCAGATAGGGATTGGGCTGCTGCTCAAAGGGCAATTCGATGTTGATGCCCACGCTTTTTCCACCCACGCTCTTAGCGCCTTCGTTGGCTGCTTGCATGATGCCCGGGCCACCACCGGTAATGACGGTAAAGCCCGCGCTTGCTACCTTGGCTCCCATGTTCTTGGCCATTTCGTAATAGGGGTGGCCCGGTTGGAAACGAGCCGAACCAAACAAGCTTATGCAAGGCCCCATGAAGTGCATGTTTCGAAAGCCCTTGATGAATTGGGCCGTCACGCGCAGAGCAAAAAAGAGTTCAGTGAGTCGATTGTGGGGACCTTTCAGCAATTCCAGGTCGAGGTCGGGTCGGCGTTTGGCGTTCATCTTGGTCGAAGCTAATGAAAAAAGCCCCTCGAAAGGGGCTTTTTACGGTGTTAACCGAAAGATTACAGTTTAGAATCGCTCGAAAGCAGAGAAGAAGAAACGGCCTTCAATCTCGGCATTCTCATCGCTGTCGCTACCGTGAATGGCATTGGCATCGATGCTCTTGGCATACAAGCGGCGAATGGTTCCCTCAGCGGCTTGCTCAGGGTTGGTGGCTCCGATGACATTGCGGAAATCAGCTACAGCGTTGTCTTTTTCCAAGATGGCCGCGTAGATGGGGCCGCTGGTCATGAAGCTAACCAATTCTCCGTAGAAGGGACGCTCCTTGTGAACGGCGTAGAAAGCTCCAGCTTGCTCGGCGGTCAAACGGGTGTATTTCAAAGCGACTACAGAAAAACCGGCTTGAATGATGTGGTCCAAAATTTTGCCGGCGTGGCCATTGGCTACAGCGTCGGGCTTAATCATGGTAAAAGTGCGATTGCTCATGGATTTCAAATAAAATTCGGCGCAAAGTTCACCATTTTATCTCAAATAACCCCTAGTTAACTCAAAGATAATCGGCCAAGTAGCCGAAGTCTTCGCCCAGTTGCCCCCCTTGGCAAAGGGTGGCTCCTTGAATCATGTCGCTCTGTGGGGCAAGCAATTCAGGTACCACGTATTGCAGCAAATTCTCGCCAAACTCTTCTGAGGCATCTTGAGGCAGTTCGTTGGGCAGATTGGTCACGGCCATTACGGCGATGCTGTTGGGCAGCCAAGGGTCAGCCGGGGCCTGTGTCACGCGGTCCCAACCGATGGTCGGGTCTGGAATGGAGGTGGCCTTGTAGGTTAAGGGAACAGAGCCGTTTACATCGCAGGAGATGTCGGCGATCACGGGTAGTTTGAAATCGGGATTGACGGTATCAGTGGCCTCGAACAACCGGGGCAGATCTTCGGTCCAAAAAAGGCCGTTGAACAGCAGGTCGCAAACGCTGGTGTAGGGGGCAAAGCGCGATTGGTATTCGCCGTGGTGTTGGTAGAAATGTTCGGTGCTCCAGGGCTTTTGCTGCGGATGCTGATACAAATCGGGACTGTTCAAGTGCACAAACACCGGTTCTTGGAAGCTCTTTTGCAAAAACTGCCGAGGGGTCACCTCGCGAATTCGCAAGTTTCGCAAGAAATCCAGGGCGCCATGGGCCACGCGGCCGCCGCCGGTCAGGACCATTTTGAAGGGAGGCAGTTCTACGGCGGCGGCCCGACTCAAAATCTCGGTATAATCGGCACATTGGAAGGCCGGTTTCAAATCGAACAGCTGCATTTTCTTCCCGTAGGTTAAAAGGCCATTGTAAGCGCCAACAATGCCAGCAAATCGGCCGAAACCCAGCACCCGCTGGCCATTGGACCATTTGATTACCTCGTAGTCAATCATGCGAATGCCTTGGCTAACCAAGTTTTGAAACAAGCCACGGTTGTAGGGCTGCTTTTTGATCGTGTGCGAGAAGAAGAGGTAGGTTTTGTGTGGAATTAGGTATTCAATCGGGACCTCTTTGATTCCCATCAATACATCGGCTTCTTCGAGCGAGTCAATGATGGCAATGCCCGCTTCTCGGTATTCCTCATCCGAAAAGCAGCGATTAGGGCTAGACTCGACTACAACCTCAACATTAGGGTATCGGTTCATCAGGGAAACGCATTGAACTGGGGTCAAAGCGACCCGATTGTCAGCCGGAATTTTTCGTTCTCTAATCAGCCCGATTTTCATGCCTTGGGCTAAGGTAGTACATTTGATTAGTGTGCTTTTCTTACGCGGTGAATTTTTCCCAAACCCAGTTGCAATCCCAACTGGATTTGAACAATCTAGGCCCGGTTCAGGGTCAACCTGAAATGCCCAATCCGGGTTTCTTTTTGTCCGGGTTTGCGCATCCGCTGATGCCCATAGTGTCGAGCAAGGAAGGTCAGACCTGGCTCGAGAATGCTCACTGGGGACTGGTGCCCTCTTGGGCCGCTTCGGCTGAAAAAGCGCGGGAATTGGCGGCCATGGGTTTGAATGCTCGCAGCGAGACGGTAGCCGAAAAACCCCTATTTCGCGGAGCCTGGAAACGCCAAGCCTGCCTAGTACCCATGACGGGTTTTTTTGAGTGGAAACTAGAGGGCAAACGAAAACTTCCTCATTTCATTTACGCCTCTGACCAAAGCCTGTTGCTGGCTGCAGGCATCACCGATGTGTGGGCCGATCCTGAATCGGGTGAGCAGGTGCAAACCTTCAGCATTCTGACCACCGAAGCCAATGCCTTGATGGCCGAGATTCACAATGTCAAAAAACGCATGCCGGTTTTCTTACAGGGAGCCTCTAATGCAGAGCTCTGGCTACAGGGTCGCCCCGAACAGCGCTTTGATTTGCTCAAGCCGGCTTCTGATTCCTTGTTGAAGGCTCACCGAGTGCCCGATTTTGTCAGCCGAGCAGGCGAAGATCGAAACCGCGTCGAATGTCAAAAATTCTTCGATGAACCGCTTCAAGGATTTTTATTTTAAGAACTAAAAAAATGAGAAATTCGCGGTCATTTATGCGTTTATCATTGATGTGTTTGGTATTGGTTTTTGCGAGCTGCAACACCAAGGTGAGTCAAGTTCAAAAGGAGAAGAGCGTTGTAGAAAGTTCTTCTGATTCATTGGCTCGAATCAAAATCTTACCTTATGATACGGTATTCACTGGGTTTGCAAAATTCATTGCATGCATGGAATTGGATCCAATTTTATTCCATAATACAAGTACACGATTTGCATCAGAACTGAAACGAAAATTCAGTGGGATGGTCAATTATAGCGGAGAAAAATGGGATAGGCTGCAGTCTAGAGTGGGTAATCCTATAGGTTCATGGGTCGCCAAACAAAGTTACAGTTCAGAAAAAGAGCCCAATGTCCTCTTGTATCCATTTGCGGGTGGTGATTTTTATTATGGACATTTGTTCAACCCTCATCAGGATACCATTATCATGCTGGGTCTTGAAGCTCCAGGCACCTTGTTTCGCTTATCTGAGTTTGAGACTGATACGATTGCTGCTTATTTAAGTGGGCTCGAGAAGTCTATGTTTTTCCCTCATCAATTGGGCTTTTTTCGCACCAAGAGTATGGCAGATGATTTCAAAACTACCTTACTTAATGGCACTATACATACTGCACTGTATTACATGGGTAGAATGGGGTATGAAATACACTATGTTAAAGGCATTGATATAGGAGAAACCCTCGATATGAATGTTGAATTGACCAATAAATGCGAAGGAATGCGCGTCGGTTATTCGAAAGCAGGAGAGTCAGACCCAATTCGCGAGTGGATTTACATTTCACAAGATATTAGTGATGGAGGATTGAAAACGAAAAAGGGACAAATGGTTCAGCAATACATAGAATCGAAAGGGTCTGTGGTGAGTTTTTTCAAAGCTGCTTCCTACCTAATGCATCAAAATTATTTTTCGACCATTCGACAAATCTGTTTGAAACAGAGCAAACGAATTTTGCAAGATGATTCAGGCATTCCCTTTGCCGTATTGAAAAAAGAAGGGTTTAGAGTTGAATTGCTTGGTGAATACCATAGAACGATTCCCTTGTTTTCAATGTTTTTGCAAGAGGATTTGAAAGAGTCTTACGCCAATAAAAACCCCAAGAATTTACCGTTCAATATTGGTTACAATGCAACATTTCACGAGTGCAATTTACAGTTGGCTACTCGTCCATAAAATGGCTGCCGAATACCTCTGTTTTTCCATTTGGCCTCTCAGTGAAGAGGGCCATGATTTTTTGCCTTCCCTGCTGGAAGAGTTGCCCTTTGATACCTTCGAAACGAATGACGAGGGGGTCTTGGTGGCCTATGGACCTAGCGCCGATTTTTCGCAAGAATTACAAAAACTCGCCGAAGAAATAATTGTAGATTTCGCCAGTAAATGGACTTGGCACACCCGAGACAAGGAGAATTGGAACGAGCTCTGGGAAAAGAATTTCTTCCAGCCTTTGTCAGTGGGTCGTTTGCACATACGCGCTCCTTTTCACGAGCCGGCTCCTGAAGGCAGCCTGGAAATCATCATCGAGCCCCGCATGAGTTTTGGCACGGGCCACCACGGCACCACTCAGCTTTTATGCGGCGCTTTGCTGGAGCGGGAATCGATGTTGAAGGGAGCAAAAATTCTCGACATGGGCAGCGGTACCGGCATCTTGGCCATTGTGGCAGAGAAATTGGGCGCCGCCGAAGTGTTGGGCATTGAAATCGACGATTGGGTGGTTGACAATGCGCGAGACAATGTTCGCTTGAACGGCTGTGGGCGAACCCAGATGCAGCATGGCACGGCTGAGGCCTTGCCCGCCATCGAAGAAGGCTATTACGACCAGGTCTTGGCCAACATTCACCGCGAAGTATTGCTCGCTGACATGCCGGCCTATCAACGGGTGTTGAAGCCCGGCGGCTTGTTGTATTTGTCGGGTTTGAACGAGCCTGATTTGCCTTTGATTGCTGCTCGAGCCGAGGGCTTGGGCTTGGTAGAAGAGTTCCGCGGCTCGATGGGAGCCTGGTGGGCATTGGTCTATGTAAATCCAAGCGCCTAACTTTGGGAGTTCACCCCGTTTTTCGGCATCTATGCATTCCATCATCAAGCTTCTTCCTGATTCGGTCGCCAATCAAATAGCGGCCGGTGAAGTGGTGCAACGCCCCGCTTCGGTGGTCAAGGAGTTGTTGGAAAATGCGCTAGATGCCGGAGCCACTCAGGTAAAATTGTTGGTGCGCGATGCGGGTAGCACCTTGGTTCAAGTCATTGACAACGGCAAGGGCATGAGCGAGACAGACGCTCGCTTGTGTTGGGAGCGACACGCGACTTCCAAAATTCGCAAGGCCGATGATTTGTTTGGCTTGAAGAGTTTCGGTTTTCGAGGCGAGGCCTTGGCCTCGATTGCCTCGGTGGCACAAGTGGAAATGAGGACCCGCCGAATCTTCGATTCGGCGGCCAGCAAAATCCGAATCGAAGCCTCGCGCATGGTCGAAGAGGGTTCTGATTCTTCACCCGTTGGTACCTCCATCGCAGTCAAAAACTTGTTCTACAACATTCCGGCCCGCCGCAATTTCTTGAAGAGCCCTTCGGTTGAGTTCAAGCACATTGTCGAGGAATTTCAGCGCCAAGCCTTGGGCGCAGAAACAGTGCATTTTCAGCTCTACAACAATGATCAGCTGCTGCACGATTACCCGGCTGAGACCAAACAGAAGCGCTTTGCTTCTCTTTTGGGAAAAAGCAAAGCCGACATCTTGTTGCCAGTTTTGGAAGAGACCGAAATCGTTCACATCGATGGCTTTGTTTGCAAACCCGAAGCAGCCAAAAAGACCCGCGGTGACCAGTATTGGTTTGTCAATGGTCGCTACTTCAAAAGTGCCTATTTGCACCATGCTTTGATGGCGGCCTATGAGTCCTTGCTGCCAGCCGATTCTTTTCCGGCTTATTGCTTGTACCTGTCTGTCGATCCTGCGAAAATTGATGTCAACGTGCATCCGACGAAGACCGAGATCAAGTTTGAAGACGAGAAACACATTTACAATTTGATCAAGGCAGCTGTGCGTAAGGCGCTAGGCCTCTACGTGGTTCAGCCCCAATCATCAGAGCCCGAATCCAGCGGTTGGACCGATTTTTTGAGCAGCCAACGATCCGTACCCAATTCCAATCCCGACTGGGGCAAACTGGGCAAGACAGAGGCCCCTTCAGCCTCTCGCTACAATCCCTTTCCTTCTGGCGGATACGAGCGCAACAGCCACCAAGATTGGCAGAAGATTCTCGGTCCCGTTGACGAGGAGATTCAAGCCTCTCGTCTGCACGAACCACTGGCTGCAGAGCCCGATAAACCTCTTCAACTGCCCCAACCTGAAGCCGATGCGGTAGCATGGATTCAGGTGCTCAACGACCGCTATTGGGTTTTTTCTTTTCAAGGAGAACTGCGCATTTTGGACCGACGTTTGGCTCAGCAAAAGGTGCTTTTTCACCAGTATGTCGAGTACTTGGAAAAGGGTTCCAGCCCCACACAGCAGTCGCTATTCCCCAGAACCTTGGAATTCTCTGCCGGCCAAATGGTGGTCTTATTGGAACTTCTGGAACCCTTGAAAGCCATGGGTTTTGATCTGAGCCATTTCGGGGGCCAAACCCTATTGGTGAACGGAGTGCCCGCCTTGCTTTCTGGCTGTGACGAACAGGCCACCTTGGAGAAGATTTTGGAAGATTACCAGAGCACCCAGGGCGATGTCAAGTTGTCACATACCCATAGCCTGGCCTTGGCCATGGCTCGTTCATCGGCCAGAATGGCCGCAGCCGAGACCCAAGAATCAGAGCGCCAGCATTTGGTACAGCGATTGATGAGCTTGCAGCAACCCCAATTCGGAATAGACGGCCGTCCCGTTTACATTCGCATGGGTGCCGAACAGATAACCGACTTATTCAAGAAAAACCGAAACACATGATGGTACAATTGCCTCCGGGCCTCAAAAATTTGCTGATCCTCATCGCCTTGATGGGCATGGCTCAATTGTCGCTGCCCAACATCGGTTTCGATGTGTTTCAGTTTTACTTGTACTATCCCGATAGTCCCCATTTTCAACCCTGGCAGCTGATCACCCACATCTTTTGCCACGGCGGCATCGGTCACTTTTTGTTCAACGCCATCGCCCTGTTTTCGTTTGGTGGCATTGTCGAGCACCGCATGGGGACCCAACGCTTTTTGACCCTGTTTTTCATTTCGGGTCTAGGGGCGGCCCTGCTTCACTTGGGCATCATGGGCTATGAAATTCAGTCGGCGTACGGAACCTTGTTTCCCAACCAGGCTTCAGGCGTTGATTTTCTGCCTTACGGCCCCATGTTGGGGGCCTCGGGTGCTTTGTACGGGGTCATGACGGCCTTTGCCATGTACTACCCCAATGAGTCCATGATCTTCTTATTCATTCCGTACCCCATCAAGGCTAAGTATTTGGTGCCGGGCATGATTGTGCTGGATTTGGTCTTTGGTATTGGCGGTAGCGGCACGGGCATTGCCCACTTTGCCCACGTTGGTGGAGCCTTGACTGGTTTTATCGCCGTTTGGATTTGGCGAAGAAAGGGGCAGCGCTGGGCCTAAATGAATCGCTTTGCGACACAGACGCCCCGTTTTTTTGGGCCTGATAAAGCGGCTTTGGCCCAATTGGTAGCCGCCTTGGTCATTGGTTTTGTCGTGCAATTGCTGTTGCCCGAAGCCATTGAGCGCTGGCTCATGTTTACCCCAGCCTTGCCCGATTCTCTGCTCAAGCCCTGGTCTTACTTGAGTTATGCCTTCTTGCACGCCGGCTTTTTTCACCTCTTGAACAACGTCATCTGGATGTACTTCATCGGTATGATTTTGGAAGACTTGATCGGCAAGAAACCCATTTATACCCTGTTTGTAGGCGGTGCCATTGCGGGTGCTCTTATGTACCAAGGCATATTCCAGTTGGCCATCGCCGAAGATGCCGTTGTCGTGCCTTCTATGTTGGGCGCCTCTGGTGGGGTTTCCGCCATCATCTTGGCGGCAGGTCTGTTTGCTCCTCGTTACCGCGTCTTTCTTTTTGGTATCTGGGAGGTGGAACTGCGCTACATTGTAGGAGCCAAAATTTTGTTCGACGTTTTGGGTCTTTCTAGCGGGGCCAACACCGGCGGATACTTGGCTCACTTTGGAGGAATGGCCTTTGCCTTGGCTTACATCACCGAGATGAAAGGGATGTGGAATTGGCCTTTTTCAGGCTGGTTGGATCGGCTTTCATCTGCCAAGAATTCCAAGCCCAAGCGAAGCGCTAAAGTGGAAATCAACCGCAAAGAGAACAACCCCAAACAGGCTGAAATTGATGCCATATTGGATAAAATTAGCCAAAGTGGGTACGATAGTTTAACGGCCAAGGAAAAGGAGACCTTGTTCAAAGCCAGTCAGTCATGAAGATCCTACTCCGCCTGTTCAACATCGTCATTTTTCCCTTGACCTTGGTCTTGGGGTTGCTGTTGACTTTGAGCGGATTAGCGCCCAACTTTTCAGCTGAATCGGGCAGTGTGATGGCTTTGTTGGGCCTGGCCTTCCCGGTTTTATTTTTACTCAATGCCTTGCTGCTCCTGTACTGGGGGCTGCAGCTAAAATGGAGAACCTTGTTTCCTCTGGCCTTTGGCTTGCTGCACCTGGGTCAGGCGAGTTTGTATGTGCAATGGAACGATTCTAAAAATGCCGATGAAGTCGGCTTGCGTGTGGCTACATACAACACCCAATTGTTGGGGCACTACAGTGGGGAAGGAAGCGAAGACTCCCTGAAGCAATTGATGCAAGCTCATCCGGCTGATGTGTACTGTTTTCAAGAACTCTATGACAAGGGCCGTAATATGGAGGCCTTGATGAAGCGCTTGGCCCAATCGGTGGGCTTTCGCTACCATACCCATTACCAATTGGTTCCCGGACGCCCTTACGGCATGGGTATTATATCTCGCTATGAAATACTGAAGTCCAAACCTCTGTTGTTTGGCGATTCTAGCGGCAACATGGCCATGTGGGCTAACGTTCGCATTCCCTCACAGCAGGAAGAGGTGCAAGATTGGACCGTTCGGGTCTACAATGTGCACCTGCAGAGCTTTCGATTGCACCGAAGCGATTATGACTTGATGAAGGAAGGTTTTGAGGGCGACCCCACCCAAGTCGAGCGTTCCAAGGGCTTGGTTCAGCGCCTGTCAAGAGCTTATTCCCTGCGCAGCGGTCAAGCCGAGATTTTGCGTCAATCATTAGACGAATGCCCACACACCAAATTGGTGATGGGTGATTTTAACGATGTGCCGGTGAGCTATAGCTATCGTTTGATCGCCCGCAGCTTGCGCGACGCTTTCGTCGAAGCAGGACGAGGTTTGGAAGGAACCTATAAGGGTCCCTTTCCAAGTTTTCGCATCGATTATGTCCTTTATGCGAGTCCATTAAAGTGTGTGCAATACCAGAGTCATTCGCAGGTTCCTGGTGACCACAAATGGGTGGAAGCTGGGCTTTCGACGGGCGATTTGTTTGCCAATTGAGCCGTCTCTTGGCAAGGGAGTTTTACGGGCCCTAATGGGGTTGTATATTTGCGGCTCATTATGCCGTACTTCTTTACTTCAGAGTCTGTTTCGGAAGGCCATCCTGACAAGGTAGCCGATCAAATCTCCGATGCTTTGATCGACCATTTTTTGGCCTATGACGCCTCCTCCAAAGTGGCTTGTGAAACCTTGGTGACCACCGGTCAAGTGATATTGGCAGGTGAGGTGAAGTCTGAGGCTTACTTGGACGTTCAGAAAATTGCCCGCGAGGTGATTGCCAAAATTGGCTACACCAAGAGCGAGTACATGTTCGATGCCAATTCCTGCGGAGTTTTAAGCGCCATTCACGAGCAAAGCCCGGACATCAATCAGGGTGTGGAGCGTAAGAACCCCGAAGATCAGGGGGCTGGCGACCAGGGTATGATGTTCGGTTTTGCCACGAACGAAACCGATTCTTACATGCCCCTGCCTTTGATGCTCTCGCACATGTTGTTGCAAGAGTTGGCTGATATGCGCCGTGAAGGAACCCTAATTCCCTACTTGCGTCCCGACGCCAAGAGCCAGGTGACCATTCAATATAGCGATGACAACAAGCCCATGCGCATCGATGCCATCGTGATTTCAACCCAGCACGACGACTTCGTCAAGCCCGATTCAGCCGAAGCTGATGATCAGATGTTGGCCCAAATTCGCAAGGACATCATCGGTTTGTTGATTCCACGCGTCAAGGCCAAACTCAATGCCGATTTGCAGGCCTTGTTCGGCGATGACATTGAATACCATATCAACCCCACCGGCAAGTTTGTCATCGGTGGTCCTCACGGAGATACCGGTTTGACCGGCCGTAAAATCATTGTAGATACTTATGGGGGTCGCGGTGCCCATGGCGGTGGAGCCTTCAGTGGTAAAGACCCCAGCAAGGTGGACCGTTCGGCTGCTTACGCTACCCGTCACATTGCCAAAAACTTGGTAGCGGCAGGTGTTTGTGACGAAGCTTTGGTTCAGGTGAGCTATGCCATTGGTGTAGCCGAGCCCTGCGGTGTTTATGTGAACACGAACGGCACGGCCAAGGTGAACATGAACGATGGGCAAATTGCGGAAATCGTAAAGAACATGCCCGAGTTTGACTTGCGTCCTTACTTCATCGAGCAGCGCTTCCATTTGCGCTCACCTATTTACTTGGAGTCAGCCGCTTACGGCCACATGGGTCGCGAGTGCAAAGAGGTGACCAAGGTGTTCAATGCCGGTACTCCTCAAGCCAAAGAAGTTCGCGTGAAGCTGTTCCCTTGGGAAGAGTTGAATGCCGTTTCCGCTGTCAAACAAGCCTTTGGTATCTAATCACTAAACAAATTCTGAGAAGCCTCGGCTAACAGGCCGGGGCTTTCTCATTTTCAAACCCTTATCTTTACCTATCATGTGCGGAATTGTCGGATACATCGGTACCAAAGAAGCCTACCCCATCGTCATCAAAGGTCTCAAGCGCCTGGAATACAGAGGCTATGATTCAGCTGGAGTCGCCCTGATGGACGCTGACCTAACGGTCTTTAAAAAGAAGGGCAAAGTCTCCGATTTGGAGGCCCACGTTTCCCAATCCGCACAGGGAAATGAGCTGAAAAGCACCATTGGTATGGGCCATACTCGTTGGGCCACCCATGGGGAACCCAATGATAGAAATAGCCATCCGCACAAGTCGCAAAGCGGTGATTTGGCCATCATTCACAACGGCATCATTGAAAACTACGCTACCCTGAAAGAGGGTTTGGTAGCCCGCGGCCATAGCTTCTCGTCAGACACCGATACCGAGGTTTTGGTGCACCTGATTGAAGACATCATGGAGCACACCAAGTTGGATTTGTTGGATTCGGTTCGCGCGGCCCTGAGCCAAGTGAACGGGGCTTATGCGATTGTGATTTTAAGCCAGCATCACCCTGAGCACATCATCGCGGCCCGCAAAGGATCACCCTTGGTAGTGGGATTGGGCGAAGAGCGCGGAGAATTCTTCTTTGCCTCTGACGCCACTCCCATTGTGGAGTATACCAAGCGGGTGATTTACCTCAATGATGGGGAAATTGCCGCCGTTGAGAACGGTGAATTGACCGTAACTACCATTGATAACGAGATTCAAAGTCCTTATGTGCACGAGTTGGAACTGAACTTGGAGCAATTGGAAAAGGGTGGATACGAGCATTTCATGCTCAAAGAAATCTTCGAGCAGCCCAAGAGCATATACGATTCCTTCCGAGGCCGATTCGATTCTGCAAGCGGCGAATTCATGATGCGCAGTGTACAGGAATACGGAGACAAACTGCGCAACATCAAGCGCTTGGTGATCATAGGCTGCGGCACCAGCTGGCATGCCGGTTTGGTGGCGGAATACATTTTTGAAGACTTGGCTCGTGTGCCGGTTGAGGTCGAATACGCTTCTGAGTTTCGCTACCGCAACCCCGTCATTTACAACGACGACTTAATCATTGCCATCTCTCAAAGTGGAGAGACCGCCGATACCTTGGCGGCTATGGAATTGGCCAAGCAAAAGGGCGCCACTGTATTTGGTGTGTGCAACGTAGTCGGCAGTTCCATTCCTCGTTTGAGCCATGCCGGTGCTTATACCCATGCCGGCCCTGAAATTGGGGTAGCCTCCACCAAGGCTTTCACCGCTCAGGTAACGGTTTTGACCTTGCTTGCTCTGGCCATGGCCAAAGCCAAAGGCACGTTGTCCAGCTCGCGCATTACCGAGATCTTGGCTGAGTTGGAAATCATTCCCAGCAAAATTGAAAAGGCTTTGGCCTTGAACGATTCCATTGTGGACTTGTCCAAGCAATACAAAGACGCTCACAACTTCTTGTTCCTGGGCCGTGGGTACAACTTCCCTGTGGCCTTAGAAGGTGCCTTGAAGTTGAAAGAGATTTCTTACATCCACGCTGAAGGTTATCCGGCGGCAGAGATGAAACACGGTCCTATTGCCTTGATCGATGAGAACATGCCTGTGGTGGTGATTGCCACCAAGAGCGAGCACTACGAAAAGGTGGTAAGCAACATTCAAGAGGTGAAAGCGCGCAAAGGCAAAGTCATTGCCGTGGTGACCGAAGGTGACCGCAATTTGGATGGCATGGTGGATCATGTCATTGAAGTGCCCGAGACCATGGAAGGCTTCAGCCCCTTGATTAATACGGTTCCCTTGCAGCTTTTGAGTTACCACATCGCCGTTATGCGCGGTTGCAACGTCGACCAGCCCCGCAACCTGGCAAAGTCGGTGACGGTGGAGTAGTTCAGGACCCCGCCAACGGAGATTCAAAAATCCCCACGGCTAGTTCGGCCCAAAGCAGGGCAATTAGCACAACGGTAGCACCGATGAGTACCCAGCGGGTTTTGGGTTGCTTGATGGATCGCAGGATGTATCGAATGATAAAGACCAACATTCCAATGATGATGGCGGCCGTGGCAAAATCAAATATGTCCCAATTCATAAGCAAGTATACCCAATAGGGGGAGCTGCATACCAATGCAATCTGTCAGTCTGGTGATTCGTTCGATGAACTCAATACAACAAATGTTGTTTTGATTTGTCTCTCCAACCAGCCTGGTTTTGGTACTGTACAAAGTAGATTTTCAAATCACTTTGATTTGGGTAATCAACGAAATAAATCTTCTTGTCAGCTTGGTTTGCATAATCGACAAAATACCACAAACCACTATTGCCGTTTGCTTGATTCGAGTAGTCCACCTTGAATACTTTTAAATCACATTGATTCTCGTATTCGACTACATATACTTTGATATCAGCTTGGTTTTGATACTCAGCAGAAAATATCTTTTGGGCGTGCGATGACAGCGGCAAAAACAACAACAGAAGCAAGAAAGGTTTCATGATTTGTATCTTCAATTTTTGGGATGCAATTCGAATATACTGGAATTATATAGAGGAAACCTCCATTTCATTTGACTTGATAACGGGATGATTTCACTTAGAATTAAATCAACTGTGACGTTTAATTTTCTTTTTTCACCCCAATCTCCCAACGATATCCAATCTGTATGGTTTGACTGCTGTAGCGCAGGTTCATGCGCTGGCTGCTTCCGTTGTAATTCAAGGGGTTCAAAGCAGAACTCATGCTGAATTGCTGGGACAGAGTAGCTTCCAGATGCTTGAAGCGAATGCCGTAGCTCAAACCGGCTATGGGTATGAAGCTCTTGACCATGTTTTGGGTCGCTGCTGGAGCAAAGCTGTAGAACTCTTCTGGGGCATTTTTGTACCAGCTGTAATCGGCCAACATGGCGTTGCGGGAACCCAGCATTAATCCGCCCACATTGATTCTTCCGACCGCCTCGATCCACTTCAAATCGAAGGTTTGGCTGTAGGTGAAGGAAGGGGCTAAAAAGTTCGATGAACCCTCCCAAACCACCGGGCCCACATAGCCCAAAAAGCCAGAAGCAAATTCTGGACTCATCGCTAGCGTGTTCGGAACCATTTGCGCCTGTAGGCCCACATATTTCATGCGACCCAATCGGTATTCGTACTGCAATCCAGCAGCTATGCCACCAGGTTCAGATCCATAATAACTGCACTGGTATTCGGGACTGACTTGCTGGGTCAGAGAGCCAAAGCCAAAGGTGCCCAAGCTCATGTGTGGCATGAGGCTGTGGCGTCTTTCTTGCCATTTGGGTTCTTTCTTCTTGCCGGTTTCGGCTTGCAAGGGTGCCCACAAAAGCGCGGCTAAAACTAGCGCTTGAGCATTGATTCGTAGACGGATATCCATTGTTCAGGGGTGACTTTGGCGACCAAGTCGCCGATGAGATCAAAGGGAATGTGTTCAGGCTTTTTGAAGCGAATGCAGCTTTTTCCCATGTCGAGCTTTCCAGGTACGCGAGCGGCGTATTCCTTCTGAAACCAGGCCATGAGTTCAGCATCGGCATACAGACCCATGTGGTACAAGGTGATGGCGCCTTTTTGGTTGGCTATGCTCAAAAAGGGCAAGGGAATCTTGGGGTCACAGTGGTAGCCCTTGGGATAGGTGCTATGGGGTACGGCCCAGCCGGGCATGCGGTAATAGAAACCCTCTTGAAAACCGGGGGCAATGTGCTGGCGAATAACCACCAACAATTGCTCAAAGGCTGGGCGCCTGTCATCTGACAGGGCTTCGATGTAGTCTTGAATGGGCTTACCAGTTTCCATTGTAGCGGTCATACGATTGAAAGTTGATTTTGAATCCCATGCGGGGTTGCTCAAAGATGTTGGACATGCCCACGGCATAGTAAAGGCCCAGTTTGAAATGCTGGCGCCAAATGCGAATGCGCTTGTCTATACCGGCATAGGCTTCGTAAAAGAACATGTCTCGGCGCTCAGGGGCATACAACATATTTAGGCCCACGCTCTCGCTCATATTCAGGTTTTTGACAAAGGGAATGTGATTGATCAAGGCACCTTCAAATTGGTGGCGGTAGTGCAACTCTACAAAACGCTTGAAGGTGGTAAAGGTGCTATCCAGGGTCTGGAAATTGTACATGGGGGGGGTAAAGAACCCTTCGTCTCCTCGGCGCTGGTAGCGGTAATCAATCAGGTTGATGTTGCGGTGCTGCAGGAAAGATCCTGAATTCACTCGAAGTTCCGAAAAACCCATTAAACCAAAGGAAATGTCTTGCTCGATGCGGTATTCCAAATAGGTATAATCGATGCTGGCGCCAAAGGGACCCGGAATGGCCCGGCGGTAGTTCACCGAAAAAGTAGGCCAACGAGAGCCTAAAATGACCTTTTGCTTGGGTTCGCTCAAGTAGTGTTGAAAGGGCGTATAACTCAAATTGATGTCGGCAAACAGGGCCGAATGAGGGGCAAATGAGACGGGCTTGTTGTTCTCAAACAGGCTGTCCCCGTAGGCATCAAATTGGTAGGATGCAATGTCTTGACGGTCGCTGAACTCGGCCTGAACGCGCAGAAACAACCCGTTGATCAGCTCTTGATTGTGGTAAGCCGTAATGTGGTTGTGTACATAGAAATTGTCGCGCCTAAAGAAGTCAATGTACGCGGCATTGGGGTTGATCAAACCGAAATCGCGTCCCACGTTCACGAAATAGGAGGCCCGTTTGTACGGGTTGTACAGGCGGCTCATGTAGGCCGTTCCGCGCAGGTCTTGGTTTTGAAAACCGTATCCGCCGTTGAGACCAAAGCGAAGATCGGTCTTGTTGTCAAAGGTCTTTTTGACACTGCCGTAGAGCTCCAATCGGGAACCGCCGGGCCACCAGGGTTGATAGACGAAGGCCAGCGGATTCAAAGACCACTCAAGCCCCTTTCTCCGGTCTTTGTGGTCTTGGCCCCAGAGCAGCAAAGACTGCCAGGTCACTCGGTTGATGCCTGCTTCAATGCTGTCCAAATAGGCATCAGAGTTGCGAAGGCGCTCCAAACTGTCTTCTTGGGTGAGAAAGAGGGACTCCAGGTTGCTCAAAGGTTGGCTGCGCTCTTGAACCCACCAGGAGCTGTCTTTGTCGTAAGCCTCTTGTTCGGTGCGGCTCAACTCGAGCCCAAAGTGCTTCCGATCAAATTGCACGGGCGCCTCAACCTTGCGGTAATCAACCGCGGTCTGTCCCTTGAAAAAACCACCGGCCACTTTGGTGCTGTACACAAAGCGCTGGGAATCGAGCAGCAAGTTGGAATCGGCATCCAATCGGTAATACAGATCGATGTCCATGCTGCTGTAATTGCCGAGCAAATGCGAGGGAATGCTGTAGTGGGCCTCTTTGATGTAGAAGGCCGTGTCGACAATGTGCAATTCCCCGTTGAAGGTAGAGTTGGCCGTCTGACGGGTATTCATTTTGATGCGCAAGATGCGCTGGCCTTGCTGATCGGTATAGGCACCGGCAAATCGAAAACGGTAGGCCAACAAGGCGTTGTTCGAAAGGGGTGACATCAAGGGCAGAGGGCACAACCTCGGCACCTCCATCAAGTTTTGATAAGGGTTGAAGTCGGCCTCGGTGCTACTGAGGTAAAACAAACCAAAACGGCTGCCGCGCTGGCGGTAACCCGAAACCGATTCCTTGATGCGGTTGCCCGGGGCCCAATCCAGGTGCAAACGTTTTTCGACCATGCTGCCAGCGATGCGCTCGGCCTTGGAACTGCTGTCGGCTTGGGCAGCGCTGTCAGCTTCAGCCGCATTTAGGGCTTGTTTCCAAGCCGGTAGTTCGCTACTGTCGATTGTCGAATTGGGTTCTGCGTTGCGGCCGTTATCGAAATACTCAAAAGCCTTGATATACAGTTCAGCCGAAAAGGGAGGAATGCGTTCAGCCCAGATTTCGCGTCGGGCGATAGCTTTTTGCATCATCAGCGGCCCTGGGTCTTTCCATTTGGTGCTGATGGTCACGGCCTCCATAGACTCGCTTTTGGGCTCCATTAAAACCAGTAGGGTGTCGGATTTTTCGGCCCGCACCAATAAGGGCAGCTCCGTCTCGTAATACTCGCTGTGGCTAAACACCACTTGGTAGGCACCGGTCCTCAGTTGCAAGCGGAAGTACCCGTCGGGGCCCGAAATGCCCATCGCGTGGCCACTGCGTTCAAACAGCTGCACCCCGGCAATCGGGTTGCGAGCAGTATCCAACACCAGGCCCAATATTTGGGCTTGCAGCTGTGAGGTCGAGGCAATCAGGGTTAAAAGGGCCAATTTCTTCATGGCGTTGGCGAGCGATTTCATGTGCTCGGCGAGCCCCATTCTCGCTGCAATTCGTCTAAGGTATCGCGAAACTGAAAACGACTGGGTGTGCGTTTCGGAGTGCGGTAGTATGCTTCAAAAGGCAAGGCAAAGGCCTCGGCCGTAGGTTTGCGCTCCGGATCCCAGACAAAACCCGGCAAGCGAGATTCGGTGCTGGGCAATTCATCGGGAGGGTAGACCGTGCCTTTGGGTTCCCCGTAAAAGTAGACCTTGTCGATTTTGCCATCGAGCATGGCAAAGCGCATGTCTCGGCTGCTGACCGAATTGACCCCATCGACTTGTTCTTCGCTTTTCAAGTAGTACAGCGATTGGCTTTCGCGGTACGCGGTCATGGAATGCAGTTTCCCCTCGCGGAAGTACTGGTTCATGCTATCGGCTTTGATTTGGCTGTACAAAGGCAATCCGTTGAAAGGGTCTTGCCCATCGTGCATCACCACAAAGGCCTTGTTGTATTGGGCCACTCGCTCGATGCGTTGCCCGTTCATGAACAAATCAATGTGCTCGCCCGATAAGCGGGAAGCCGAGTCATACAAGACTGGATCTTCACTCAATCGAAAGGCCGAATCGACGCTGCTGTATTCCAAGACATGGCTTCTGCCTGAAACCTGGGCTCTCTGAAAAAGCACATTTCCTGTTGCCTTAAACCACCTATGGGCAAAGCTGTCATTGCGATAAAAGATGCTATCAGAACGAAGATCGAAGGGTTCAGCGCTGTCCAGTTGTCGGCCCAAGGGGCGCCCCCAAAATTTGCTTCCTCCGTCTTCAGCGTAATCAGCGCCTGAGGCAAACAAGATCCAGTCATTGGTCCGGTCGAGCATCCAAACGTGGCCCAAGGCTGTGCCCTGCTTGCTATTTCGGTGAAAATACAAGGTATCGCAGACCAGCAAGCTGTGCGGATCAACGAGCTGAACCTGATCGTAAAACTCACCGTAGTGATCGGCGTTGCTGTACCAGCCGCGGTTGAAAAAGAGCAATGAACTGTCTTGCTCGAGTTGGGTATACGTATACAAACGCGCCACCTTGAAATCGGTCTGGTACTCCAAGGTGTCGGTAAACAGGGAATAATCGGGTGTTTCCAGGCTGACGTTGTAGCGAAAAAACAGGGTCTTGGAACGGGCATTGAAGCGGCCACTTCGGCTTTTCAAGGTCGAACCTTGATCCAAAATGGTGGCCCCGCTGCCGTACCAGCCCTCTTTGGTGAGGGTGTTGTACTTGAGCCAGGGGGAGGTCAGGGTCATGCTCCCATCTCGCAGTTCAACCTGCCCCGATACCTTGGCCACGTGTTCGCGGTTGTCGTAGAACAAATTCAAGCCGGTTACGGTGGTGCCTTCGCTGTTGACAATGCGCACATGACCGATGCCCAAAAGGGTCTCGGTAGCCGGGTCGTATTCGGCCTGGTCACAAGTCACGGTTGAGCCCGACTGCTGAAAGCGAACATTGCCTTCCAAAAGTTGCACATTTCCTGAGGGTTTGGCCAGCGACTTCATGCGACGGGCCTGCAATTGAATGGGTTGGCCCATCAAGGGTCCCCATTCTGCAAAAAATGCAAGAACAATTGGCAGGTATATTTGTACTTTTCGCAACAAGGCTACTGAAAATTCCTGCAAGTTAATGTTTAAATCTGTTCAAGAATGGGCCCTACGACGGGGTTGGGATTTGTCCCGACAACCGACTTTGTTGGCCATCTCCGGCGGATTGGATTCTGTAGCCCTGGCCGCCACTTTTCGGGCCCTGAACTGGCCCTGCGAGTGGGCCCATGTGAACTTTGGTTTGCGGGGGGAAGAGAGCGATGGGGATGAAGCCTTTGTTCGGCAACTGGCGGCCCAATGGGGCGTCACTTTGCATGTTTGCCGCAGTGAAACACAGGCCTTCGCCCAGCAAAATGGATTGTCGATTCAAGAGGCCGCGCGTCATCTGCGCTATGCCTTTTTTCGGGAATTGCAGGAACACAGAGAGCTGCCGCGATTGGCGACGGCGCACCACGCCGATGATAACTTTGAGCACTTTTTTCTCTACCTGATGCGCGGTTCAAACGCCACGGCATTTCGGGGCCTGCCTTTGGAAAACGGTTCGCTGATTAGGCCCCTTTGGTCGCTTGGTCGGGCTGAGATACAGGCTTTTGCTGAAGGGCAGGACTTGGTTTGGAGGGAAGACTCTTCGAATGCCTCTGACTATTATTCACGAAACCGAATCAGGCATCAGCTCCAGGCTTTTCATGCCGCTGACCCCGAGGCCTGGAACCAATTGAGAGCCGATTTTTCTGAACTAGCAGAGCGGGCTCAACACGCTGAGGCTGAACACCAAAGAGATTGGGAGCAGAAATGGGGCGATGACTGGCAGCAAAGGGCCTTGGGCCCTGGTCTGTTTATGGCTGATCGGCCCGACGCCCGTAGTCTGGAGCGCTTGGGTTTCAACAAGGCTCAGGTAGGGGAGATGGGGCGCGCGGAGCGGAGCGGAGCACGCTGGATAGGACGTGGAATTTGGAACCTTGAACGTACCCAAACGGGATGGATGCTCGCAGGGCCAGAATTGGAGTCTCTTCCCTCGCTCAGTCTAGAAGTTGGCTCATCAGTAAAATGGGGTGACTACCACTTTTCGCTGAATGAAGAGTGCTATTCGGGCCAAAAGAACGCCTGGTGTTTTTCTGGCAAAGGGCCCTTGTTGCTGCGAGCCTGGAAACAGGGCGATAGCATGCAGGCCTTGGGAATGAAAGGACAAAAGAAGGTTTCTGATTGGCTAGGGGAATCGGGAATTCCTCGCCGCCTTCGCGGGCAGGTTCCTGTGCTTTGCGATGAGCGGGGAATCTTGGGCTTGGTAGGCCTGCGCCGTTCCTCTCATCGAGCCGCTCAAGAGGGCGAATCCTGCCTGGTGCTGCGATGGCATCGATTGATTACCTTTGTTTGAACATGAAGGCCATCATCCCATTGGCGGGTATGGGAAGCCGTCTCAGGCCTCACTCCCAAACCCAGCCGAAATCTCTGATCCCGGTTGCCGGAAAACCCATTTTGGGGCACATTATGGACTCTTTGGCAAGCGCCGGAGTCAAAGAATATGTATTCATTGTCGGGTATTTGGGCGATCGCATTGAAAGCTTCATATCGGCTCAATATCCCATGGTCAAGAGCCATTATGTGATCCAGACGACCTCCAAAGGCAACGGTCATGCAATTTGGTTAGCCCGCGAACATTTTGCCGATGATGAACCCGCCCTCATTGTTTTGGGTGATACCATTTTTGAGGCCGATTTGGCCGAGGTCATCGCCAAAGGAGAAAACGCCTTGGGCGTGAAAAAAGTAGAAGATCCCCGCTTGTTTGGAGTCGCTGAACTGCACGAGGCTGGCAACATCAAACGTGTAGTGGAAAAGCCCCAAATTCCCCATTCCAACTTGGCTCTAGTGGGTTTGTACTACATCAAAAATTCCAGCTCTTTGTTCGATTGCTTGAACCACAATATTGAGAATGAGGTACGCACTCAGAACGAGTTTCACCTGACCGATGGCATTCAGTGCATGCTGGCGAAGGGTATGAATTTCGAGCCCTTTACAGTGAAGACCTGGTTCGATTGCGGCAGAAAAGACATCATCTTGCAGACCAACCGCACGCTACTCAAGCAGCGAGAAGCCGAGAAGATGGATGCATGGAAAGCCAAGGGCAACATCATCGTGCCTCCGGTATATGTGCATGCGACGGCACAGATTGAGAACAGCATCATAGGCCCCGATGTCAGCGTGGGGGAACATGCGAAAATTTCGCGCAGCATTGTGCGCAACAGCATCATAGGCCAGCAAGCCGAACTGCAACACGCCATCTTGGAAAACTCTTTGGTGGGAGCCGATGCGAGTTTGATTGGCCCTGTACAAAGCTTGAACATTGGTGACAGTGCCGAAATCAATTTGAGAGACAGTTAATTGAACCTAAATCTCTCGTATATCGCTTCGTTGATGGGGGCCTCGCAGCCGGCCATCGATATGCCTATTCGGGAACTTTTGTTCGACTCCCGTAAAGCCTCAGGAGCCGAGGGAGAACTTTTTCTGGCCCTAAAAACGGGCCGTCGAGACGGTCATGATTTTGCTTGGTTGGCCCATCAACGAGGCGTTCGCGCCTTTGTGGTAGAGCGTCAATTGGACCTTCCTTCTGATGCCCATCAACTGATTGTTTCAGACCTGTGGGCCGCGCTTCGCGCGGCCGCCCGAACCCTTAGAAATAGCCGTAGTTACCCCGTGGTGGCCATCGGCGGCAGTGCCGGCAAAACCTGGGTCAAAGAATGGCTAGCCAAGCTGCTCTCGGCCGACTTTGCCGTTTACCGCAGCCCCTTGAGCTACAACTCCCAGTTAGGTGTAGCCCTGTCCCTGTTGGGACTGCCTGAGTCCCTACCCGGAACCACCCCCTTGGCCTTGATCGAAGCCGGTGTTTCTGCGGCAGGCGACATGCAGCCCTTGGCTGACATGATTCGCCCCAATATGGTGGTTTTGACTCATTTGGGCGCAGCTCACGACGGCGGCTTTTCAAGCCGCCTGGCCAAAGCTCAGGAAAAAGCCTTGCTGGTGAAAGACGCTGACGTAGTCGTCTATCCCGCCGATCAGCCCGAATGGGCCGAAGCCTTGGCTCCGTATAGAATCCAACAGCCCCTGACCAAATTCATCTCGTTTGGCGAGAGCGAAGGGGCCAAATTTCGCTGGGTTGCAGAAGGCCAATTCGAATACCGAGCCCAAGCTTTTGAGGCTCCCTTGCTTCGAAACGACCCCGCTTCTCGAGCATCAGCTTTGGCCTGTTTGGCGGCATTGTTCGCCTTGGAGCGCCTCAGTCCTGAGCACATCAAAGCCCTTTCGGCTCTTCAGCCTCCCGATGCCAAACCCTCGCTGGAAGGCAATTTGCGCGGCACCTTTGTCGAAGTTGATTTGGACGCCATGCGCTCCAATTACCGCTTGTTTCGACATTGGGTCAAAGAACCCGTGCGCATCATGGCCATGGTCAAAGCCCTGGGTTACGGAAGCGGTACCTTCGAGACGGCCAAGGTCTTGGCCTCCGAAAATGCCGACGCCTTCGGCGTCGCCTACCCCGAAGAAGGCATTGCCCTGCGCAAAGCCGGTCTGACACAGCCCATCTTGGTCATGAACGTAGACCCCGAGGCCTTGGAATCCTGCATCGAGCACAACCTCGAGCCCGTGGTGCATTCCTGGGAAAGTTTGGAAGCCTATGCCGCTCGACTCAAAGGCCGAAACGGTTCCCTGCATTTGGAAATCGATACTGGCATGCACCGTTTGGGCTTTGATCCGAGCAGCGACTGGGGGCGATTGGCCCAGTATTGCCAAGGAGCAGGCTTGCACATACAGTCTATATTTTCCCATCTGGTGGTCAGCGAAGACCCCAGTCGGGATGCCATTACCCACCAACAAGCCGCTGATTTCCAAGCGGTCTGCCAGGTCTTGGAATCCCAATTGGGCTACAGACCCTTGCGCCATCTGGCCAATACCGGGGGTATTTTGCGCTTTCCCCAATACCATTTCGACATGGTTCGACTAGGCTTGGGACTCTATGGCCTCGACCCCTCAGGCGAAGATTTGCTCCAAAGCGATTCATCGGCTAGCAAGTTGTCTCAGTTGTCTACCGTGACCCGTTGGGTGACCCGAATCTCGGCCATTCGCAGCGTTCCCGCTGGAGAGGGAATAGGATATGGTAGCCACAGCGCTAGTGAACAAGAGCGGCAGATCGCCACCCTTGCCGTCGGATACGCCGATGGCCTCAGCCGACACCTTTCGCAAGGCAAGGGTTCCGTGTGGATCAAGGGCCAATTGGCGCCTATTGTCGGCAACATTTGCATGGATTTGACCATGATTGATGTCAGTCACCTGGATGCTCAGGTGGGCGACGAAGTCGAGCTGTTTGGTCCCCATTTGTCCATCAACCGCCAAGCCCAACAGGCCGGCACCATCAGCTACGAATTGCTGACCTCCATTTCCCAGCGCGTGGCGCGGGTTTATCTGGGGGAATGGTAAAAACCCAGTTTAAGACCCCAAGGCCGTAAAGGCATTTTTCAAATGGCTGTACTGGGTCAAATCAACCTTTAAGGAACCCACTTGAATGTCGGTTTGAATGCGAACCGGAATGCGGTTGGCGTCGTCGCTGACCCAGACGGTCATCCCGTTCTTGTTCTTGAACACTCGGTCAACGACGAGCTCGGGCTTGAGCTTCAAGCAGCGCACTGGCCCTAGGTCGGTTTGAATGGTTTCTTTGCCGGCATAGGCCACGCTCAAGTTGTAGACCTCGTTGTCGAGGTACACATCAACCGGCTTGCTAGCCCCAATGGTCAAGGCGCCCCAGTTTACGGTTCTTAAAAAGTAGATCGCAGAGGCGATGTCGCGGGTTTCGGCGGTGATGCTCAGTTGCCCTTTGCGGTTGCGCAAATAGCCGGCGGCATGGTTAAAAACGGCCAAATCTTGGTCGTAATAGGTGTTTTCACGCACCGTTTTGGCGTAGCGAAGGGGCTTGACCGTAGCGGGATTTACCCAGGCTTCGAACTTGTCGCGCACCTTGTAGGCCCACTCAAAACTCTTCAAGGTTTCACCTTCCACTCTGATGTGCATGGCCGCCTGACTGCCAATGTTGGCATAGGTTTCATCGGTGTTCATGGTGACGACACCGGCGTTGATCAAGCCATAGTGAATGCGGTAGCGCAGCTGCTCGGCATGCCCAAACGAACCCGGTGTAGCTTGGCTGTTGGCGCGGTTGTCGGGTCGTTGGTTGGCCAATAGAGCGAGGGCCAAAAAGGGGACGAGGAGGTAAGCGGCTTTTTTCATGGGCATTCGGGGTTTATGCAAATTATATCTCAGCAGATGTTTGCAGTTTTTGCAATTAAAACAAGTTGCGTGCCAAAGCCTTGCGATATTTGCAAGAATGGACACCCAACCTTTGATGTCGTTTTCGAAAGGCAGCGGCTGCGGATGCAAAATACACCCCGCCGTTTTGAGCGAAATGCTCGGAGATTGCCGATTGTCGGCCGGAGGATTCGAGCATTTAGTGGTGGGCAACGACGCATCAGACGATTGCTCGGTGTATGACTTGGGGTCTGAGTACTTGTTGCAAACCGTCGACTTTTTCACTCCCTTGGTGAATGATCCCTATGTATTTGGACAAGCCGCGGCGGCCAATGCCCTAAGCGACATATACGCCATGGGAGGCCAGCCCATCATGGCCAATGCTTTGTTTTCTTGGCCTTTAGATGCCTTGCCTTTAGATATGGGCAAGCAAGTATTAAAGGGTGGCCAGGACATTTGCGCCCAGCAAGGGGTTGCCTTGGCCGGGGGTCACAGCATCGACGGGAAAGAACCTTTGTACGGTTTATCGGTGACTGGTCGCTGTTCCAAAACGAACTTGAAGACGAACGCCGGCGCGCGCGCCGGCGACCTACTCCTGCTCAGCAAACCCCTAGGAATCGGCATGCTCAGTGCGGCCCACAAGAGAGGCCAATCAAGCCCAGAACAAGACAAGGCCTTGTTTGCAGCCTTGACGAGAGTCAACGATTTGGGGCTTCGCCTAGGCGCAGAAACGGGCGTACATGCCTTAACCGATGTTACCGGATTTGGACTCTTGGGCCATTTGATGGAGATGTTGGAAGCCGCTGGCCTGTCGGCCGAAATCAAGGCTTCCGCCCTTCCTCGAATCGCCGAAGCTGAGTCTCTGGCCGCTTCCTTTGTGCTTCCTGACAACGCCATGCGCAACTGGAATGCTTACCAGCACAAGGTTGATATGCAAAACCAAGAGGCCTTTGCCTGGATGGTGGATCCGCAGACAAATGGGGGATTGCTCACGGCTGCCGACCCCGAAACCGCCAAGCGATTGGAACAAGATTGGGGCATGGTGGCAATTGGCGAGTTGGGAGACAGCTCAAAAGGTTCGGTCTGTACCGTTTCTTAGGCGAATTCAACGTTTGTAAATGCGCAATGGAGCCCCGGCACCTTCGCTGACAGTAGCATAGCCAATGGGAGAATCATTGCCTGCTTCATAGAGCCAAGCAAAACTTTCCCCTTGTACCTCGCCTTTGTAGGGCAATTGCTTTGGAGCGCGCAGGAAAGCGTCTTCTAGGGTCTCGTCGGCTGATCGATCCCAGCAGTAAATGGCACCATACGTTTTTACGGCAATCAAGCGCCCGTCTCGGGAAATGTCGGCGCCAACAAAACCGCTGATGGGAAACTCTCCAAGTGCCTTAAGGGTATCGGTTCTCTGGGCATCAAAAGGAAATTTTGCCGCATACAAACGCGCTTTGTTCTCTCGCTTGGTGACGATGTAGAGGTCGTGTGTGAGGGGGTCAATGATCAGTGATTCTGCATCACGGGCCCCGTCTTCGTAGACAAAGGTCAATCGTTCACAGGGCTGAGAACTGGTGTCTAGGGGTAGGGAACTTGTATCAAAATGGGGCTCTGGGAATCGATAGACAATCAAGCCCGGATATACAGCATTGTTGTCTCCAATATCGCCCCAATACAAAAAGCGCTGTCCATTGACGGGAGTCCAATCCAAGGCCAAATCTTCGGCATCTCGATTGCCGGCCGAAGGAATGCGCACAAAGCCAGCATCGCCGGCATTTCGAATATCGACCAGAAAGAGGCGGTTGATGTCGCCACCATCATTGGCCGCCCAGACCCAATGATCGTTGTAGGTACAGGCCACCAAACCCGAACACTCGTCTAGGGAGCGGTTTTCCAAAAAGCCTGCTTCGTGCGAGAAAGCGAAATCTGTTCGTGTTTCCAAGCCTTTCATGGAGTAATTGTACAGGCGAAAGGTGTCGCCGCTTACCGGGTCATTGGTAGTTTCTTTTTTGCAGCTTCCTACCCAAAGCAGGAAAGAGAAGAAGAGGGCGCTAAGACTCATGGACAAAAGTGTTTTGGATTTCATTGGGACAATCAACAATGTAAAGGTATAAGGCTTCAGGAAGGAAAAAACCCCGGCCGCAAGCGGCCGGGGTATAACCATGAAAAAACAGTACGAAAATGTACCGGAATTTTAGAAGTATTGGTTGCCGCTATTGTCGGCAGGGAAAGCTCCCAAATCTTTGCTGGGGTTGGCGGCACTGGGACCACGCTCACCGGTCAAGGTAAATCCAGCATTGACAGCACCCCACATGGTAGTGCCTTTACCCAAGCAGGGAGAACTGGCTTTCAAACGGAAGTCGTTGCTGCCTTTTTTGTTCATGGCCAAGGGCTGGTCTACGCCGGCTTCGAACTGGGCCAAGGTGAAGGCTTTCAAATCGACGTTGGTCCACATGGGGTCATTTTCCCCAATGCCACCGATAGTGTTGTTGGTGCCCAAAACTGACTGGGTTGGAGTCACAGCATCGCTGGGAATGAATTCGTCCACTTGCTCTTTGAAAGCACCGTAATACCAGTTGTAGTCAAACTTGATGTTGGTCAAATCGGCATCTTCCAATACACGCATTCCGCGTTTGTTGTTGGCGATGATGTTGTTGTACGCGTATCCGCGGGCACCTACCTCGTAATTGATGTTGGCACCTCGGGTCAAACCGGCACGACGGTAGCCACAATTGATGGCGATGTTGTTGTAAATATTGATGTTGGTCTGAACAATTGATGAACCTTCGTTGCTCACCTTATAAGCGTTGGTAGCTCCACCAATGAACAGGTTGAAGGCCATGTTTCCTACGGTACCCGCTTTCATGTTGAAACCGTCACCGCCATCAGAACCACAGAATTCCAATAAGTTGCGAACAATGTGAATTTTGCCGCCATTGGAGCGGTAAACATCGTCTACGCAACCATAAATGGAGCAATCTTCCATGATGAATTCGGTGTTGGGGTTGTTGGTGTAGAAACCGTAACGGGTTTTACCAGCGCGAGGAGAAGCAGGGCCCCCTTGGCCACCCAAGTACTCTACACGGCACCATTTCAATACAATGGCCTTGGTGTAATCGGTTCCTTGTACACCGCCCCAAAGGCCGGCAAACGCATTGGCTTCGGTGCGATCAGCAACGGGAACAGACAAAAGAATGGGTTGGGCTTTGGTGCCCAATGCAAAGAAACTGCCGTGAACTGTGATTTCGGGACCGATGTCACCGCTGCTGGCTTTGGCAATAACCGTAACGCCGGGTTCGATCACGATTTCCTCGTTCTCAGGGATGATGAGGTCTTCGGTTAGCATGTAGGTTTTGCCAGCCAACAAAGTGCCACGCATGTAGCCTTTGAGTTCGGTCGTGTTGGCATCAATAGTGGCAACACTGTCTTGTGGTGTGGGATCTACGATGGGATCCTCTTTGCAAGCGCCAACAGCCAACAAGGCGAGCACTGCAGTTGCGAAAATGGATTGTTTAATCATATTGTTTGGTTTTAAAATTTGTATTTGAGTCCTAGAAATAGGTTGATGCCATATACATCGTGGCGAACATTCACCCATTTGCTTGCATCTAGATACGGGGCTTGTTCGGGGTTGAAAGTATTGGGTAGGTGTATGTCTGCCATCAAGGGGGTATTCAAGAGGTTGTTGATCTTGAAATACACTTTCCAGTTGGAGGCAATGGCTTGTTCGCCCGATACGTCCAATTGGACAAAAGCCCTCTGCCATACATCGTTGTTTTTGTATGGGGATACGGAGATGATTCGGTTTCCGGTGTACACCATGGCCAGCTGCAAATCCGTTCCGGATTTTGGATTTTTATACAGCAGTGAAACGTTGGAAATGTGCCGGGATTGACCCTCCAAGGGTCGGGTTTGGTCTTCTTCTCTTTGGGTTAGGCTGCCGCTGCTATCTCTGAATTTGACGATTTTGGAGGTGGTAATTCTCGAATCTGTAAAAGTGTAAAACGCACGCACACCCCACTTGCCGAAATAACGGGAAAAGTCAAATTCAAGACCGCCGTTATAGGCCGTTCCAAAATTGTTGGGTTGAATGAATACTGTTTGGCCGGAAATGACCAAAGCTGATTCGATGGGGTTTTGGATGACTTTGTAAAATAGACCTAACATGGCCTTGTTTAAGCCTCGATCGAAATACTCATAGCGCATATCCCAGTTTGAAGCTTGCGTGTGTTGCAAATTGGGATTTCCTCTTTCGCGGTAGTCTTCTTCTTGTATGTCGTAAGGAATAACCTCGAAAAATCCTGGACGAGAAATGGACTTGAACCAAGAAGCGCGCCATTGACCATAAAGTCCATTTTGTTTTTTGATGTGCACCGAAGGCAACAGATCGGCGTAATGCACTTCGCCAATTCGGCCTTTGACCGTTCTAGGGGCTTGGGTAACCCAGTAAAAATCGGTGACTTCATAACGGCTGCCGCTCAGAATTTGCCAAGATTTTCTTTTCCAAAGTACCTGAGCATACGCGGCATAAATATTCTCGGCTGATTGGTAGTTCAAAGGATCGGTGGGAGTGCCTAGAGAGTTGAAGAGGGTCCAGGTGTGGTTGTACACAGAGCCGCTCCAGATTTGGCCAATGGGCAAAGAAGTCAGGGTGTAGGCATTGTACTCGTTCTGGCGGTCTTTCAAGCGCATCATTCCCCCAAACGAAACATCAGCACTTCCTTTAAACAGGCGAGTATTCCAATGGTTGTTAAGGTACAGGGAGATGTCCTGGTCGCTGTTTGATACAAACCGTCGGGTATAATTGCGGTCAATTACAGGAGAATCGACCGTATAAGAGCCATCGACTTCGCGACGTACTCCAGTCATGAGCATGATCTCGGCCATATCTGGATTTTTGTGAGTGGCCAGGCTGTACACCCAAGACCAATCCGTACTCCAGTTTTTGGACCACTGGTGTTCCCCTTGCAAGGTGGTGTTAAAAATGGTTTGAAACTTCTGTTGGCTGCGTTCGCGCAGTTCTACACGCCCTGTTCCTGGACCTTGGCCTCTGGCGATTTTCAATATGGTATCAACGCGATTGCGAGTTTGCTTGTCATAGAGGTGAACAAAAGCGCTGTATAGCTTCAAACTGTGTTTAGGCGTCAGCTGCCAATCCCACTTGGAATGCAAACCCAAACGCTCTTGTTGGGCCGAGTAATCGCGCAATTGCAGAATCTCGTAATATGGTGTATTGGTTTCTTGATCTATGAAGGTCGAAAGAAACATGGAGTTGGAGCCTCGGTAGGTGTTTTGGTAGCTTAAAGCGACAATTCCGCCTACTTTTCCTCCGGCAAAGCGATTCCCCATCGAGGCCGAAAACAGTTGATTCAAGGGAGCCGTTTTATCGTAAAAGTCCAAGTTGGACAGTTGAAAGTCTTCGGTTTTTGCTAGATAGGAAGAACCGTTGGCCGCGTGGGGGCTCAAGCGAGAAACGTCGGCACTGGAAAAATCACGGTAGGCTCTTTCTGTATACAAGGAGTTGTACCCCGTTCCAAGATTGAACGAAAAGGTTTTTCGGGAGGGGGCATCTTTCATCTTCATATTGATGACCCCACCAACGGCATCTCCTTCCATACTGGGGGTTAGCGCTTTGGTAACTTCAAGTCGATCCAGCAATTCAGAGGGAAAAATGTCGAGAGGGACGTATCTGTTCTTGTTGTCAGGACTGGGAATTTTAATGCCGTTGACCAACGTGTAATTGTATCGTTTGTCCATGCCTCGAACGATGGCATGCTGACCGTCACCGTTGGAATTGCGCTCCAATGAAACCCCGCTGACTCGCTGCAAAACATTCGCTACGGTCATGTCAGGTGATATATCAATCTCCTGAGAGGAGATGACACTGACGAGGTTTTGGGATGAGAATTCAGTGAAACGGGCACTGCCTTCTGTGTTTTCATTTGATTTCACCGAAATGGATATGGCATCCACCCGGTAATCATCGGGAAGAAGGGCAATGCGAAGGCCGGGGAGCAGGGTTCCAGAAAAGGATTGATAATGCTTGACAGTTGCTTGAAACCGGCTACCGCTAACATGGGGTTCAAACCGCACCATTCCGTCAAGCCCGGAGAACAATTGGAATGAATCACCCTCTATTTGAACCGATTCTACGGGAAGTCTAGTCAAGGAATCAACGAAAGTCATGGATTGCCCATAAGCCCAGGTTAACTGGCTTAATGCTAGGGCCATCACAATGGCTTTTCTCCCATTTCGAAGCATGGCACAAATCAAACAGGCTCATGCAATCGCAATTTTTCGTTCGTGTTAAGAAGAGGTAACCATCGTACTGCTTCTTTTTCGATATCGTTATGGAATGATTAATCAGACGTTGTGGAGATCATTTCAACAGGTTCACCAAGTAAGCCACCAAAACAGAAATAAACATGCCCAAAACCAGTTTCATGAAGTCCTGGCGAACAATAGGAAATACCGATTTTACATCGCGTTTTTGCAGGGATGTAGCAATGGCCAATTCCCGCCCGCTGAGCAAGCCAATGAAGACCCAAGTGGTGGACATGGGAATGCTGTTCCATTCCTTGAAAACTATGAGAATGGAGGCAAAAAACAGATCAATGAGGGTGGCAGATCGAACGTATTGGGTTCCGGTTTTATTGATCACTACCTTTTGGATGCTTCCCCCATTTTCAGAGAAAATGAAAAAGATAGCGGCTGTAAAAAAGACACAGGTGAATAACAAGAGCTGGGCAGAAATGGAGCGGGGAAAGAATACGGCTATGTTGGCCAAATCGTGGCTCAGCCAGCTCCACCATAAGAAAGCCGTGCTGCACCATTGCGCTATGCGCCATTTGGATTCGTTCTGTGCTTTTACATTTTGCTGCTCGTCGATGATTTGACTTAGTCCAATCCATGTCAAGTAGGCCAAGAAGGCAGACAAACCGTAGCCTACTACTGATTTTACCACCATGTCCTGAAATACTTCTTGGTTGGCGAAAGTCGATAGGATGAGAAAGGAAGTGGAAACGGGCACGGACAAACGAGTGAGAATGATCAAGGCTAATGGTGCCAAGCCATAAGCCCATGTGATGGGTTGGTAAGGAATCTTTTCCAATCGCCCGAAGGAGATGTCTCCATTGTAGGTATACCATCCGCTGGTCAATGTCAGAATCAAACCTAAAGAGGCAAAAGTGGCCAACCAATACCATTTGATGTTTTTGTTGGAGACCATCCACGTACCGAGAGTTTGAATGGAATCATTGGCTATGACGGCGTAGGCCGATAAGAAAAAAAACAGGACCGCCAACCAATTTTCCATATTGGCGTCAAAGCTGCTTTCGGAATGTGTCGGCAGTATTACGGAACGATAAAAAAACCCCGACCAAGGCCGGGGTTCTCATCAAAGTTTTACGGTTTAACGGTACATCACCTGCTTGACAGCGGCGCTGATGCGCTCCACGTTGGGAAGGAATTCTTCCACGAAGGTGGGGGCATAAGGCAGGGGAGTATCGGCGGTGGTCACGCGCTGAATGGGGGCATCCAAGTAATCGAAGGCACGGCGCTGAACGGTGTAACCCAATTCAGAGCTGATGCTGGCCAAAGGCCAAGCCTCTTCGACGATGACCAGGCGATTGGTTTTCTTCACCGAGTTAATCACAGTGTCGTAATCCAAGGGGCGAATGGTGCGCAAGTCGATCAATTCCACGCTGATACCGTCGGCTTCCAAAGCGGCAACGGCGTCGTGGCAACGCAGCATCATTTTGCCGAACGAAACCAAGGTCACGTCGCTTCCACTCTTTACTACGTCGGCTTTGCCGATTTCGATCAAGTATTCTTCTTCGGGCACTTCGCCTTTGAAACCGTACATCTGCTCCGACTCCATGAAGATGACGGGGTTTTCGTCGCGAATGGCCGACTTCAACAATCCTTTGGCGTCTTTGGGGTTAGAAGGCACGATGACTTTCAAACCGGGGGTATTGGCGTACCAAGAATCGAAGGCTTGTGAGTGCTGCTGACCCAATTGACCCGCAGAAGCGGTAGGTCCACGAAACACCATGGGGGCAGTGAACTGACCATCGCTCATGGAATTGATCTTGGCGGCTGAATTGATCACTTGGTCAATGGCCACCAAGGAGAAGTTGAAGGTCATGAATTCGCAAATGGGGCGCAAACCGTTCATGGCCGCTCCTACAGCGATACCGGCGAAGCCGAGCTCAGCAATAGGGGTGTCGATGACGCGTTTTTCACCGAATTCGTCCAACATGCCTTGGCTGACTTTGTAGGCGCCGTTGTATTCAGCAACCTCTTCTCCAAGTAAGAACACGTGCTCGTCTCGGCGCATCTCTTCTTGCATGGCTTCACGGAGTGCTTCGCGGAATTGTATTTCTCTCATGGGTTGGGAAATGGAACGCAAAATTAGGGTATGAAGAGGGCAGTGCCAAAGGTCCTGTTGAACTTAGGCCTCCAAACGCTTGCTCATGAGGCTTTCTACCTTGCCATAGAGCTCTCTTGGCCCCATTTTTCTCCATTCGATATCGTCCAGTTCCCCGCCAAAATTCAGGTAGTAGTCAACGCCCGCTGAGCGCATCTCGTCCATCACATGGTCGCGGAAGTTGACTAGCGCGATCCATCCGGCTAGATCCACATCTTGGAACCACTCTTCGTAGTAAGAGTCATCGCTGGAGTGAAAGTTCAATACATTCTCACCGATGATCACAAAACGCCTGATGCCCTCTTCCATGAGTTTCTCGAGCACCTCGCGTTTGAGGGTCATGATGTCATTGTACAAGGCGTCGTTCCACTCTCCAATGAATTCCAAAATGGCATAGCCGTCTTGGTAATCGGCGAACAAGACTTTCAGGTACAAGGTGTTGGAGCCGAAGTGATCCCACTGGGGGTGAATCAGGTAGTTGTATACCGTGTGCTCGAAGTAAAATTCGCTGTATTCGCGCTCAAAAAAGGGCGAACGGGGATCTTCACAAGCCGAATAGAAGCCCAACCAGGCGAAATGCGGTTCGATGTCGTGCACGTTTGCAAAATTAGGGCCTAGTCCCGGGGCCACGCTGCGACTTGTTGAGATTTTCCCCGCGATTTTCGCCACGGGAATTACCTTCGCTAGGCATGTCCCGCAGTTTTGTCAAAAATCTATTGTGGTTGCAGGTCTTGAATTGGGCTGTAAAACCCCTGTGGATACTGCTCATCGAGCGGGAAGTGCAACTTCGATTGGGCGATGCCTGGTACGGTCAGTACTACGTGTTGTTCAATGCAGCCCTCTTATTTGCCGTTGTCTTAGACGCGGGTTTGGCCAATTACACGGCTCGTGAAATTGCTTCCAAAAACGCCTGGAGCCGGCCTCTTCGCCTGTTTGGATTGCGCTTGGGATTGGGAGCGGTGTATGCCCTTTTGGTCTTGAGTTTGGGTCTCTGGCAGGGCTTGCCCCTGGGACTGTTGCTGTGGGTGGCCGGCAACCAAATCATGGCCTCGACCGTGCTCTTGCTAAGGGCGGTTTTGCAGGGCCAACACCGCTTCAAAGCCGATGCCATTTTGAGCATCAGCGATCGATTGATGGCCCTGATAGCTTGTTCCTATTTCCTCTGGTCGGGCATCTTTGAATTTTCCGCCCTCTCGGGCTTGCAGTACTTCGTCGCGTCTCAAAGCATCGGATATGCGGCCTCGCTAGCGCTCGGCCTCAGCCTCGTCCTCTCACGCCAGCCCGCCCTGGAAGACAGCGTCGATCACCAATCTTGGCTTTCTTGGCTGGGTTCCTTCAAGTGGTACTCGCTAATGGCCCTGTTGATGACCTTGTATACTCGTCTAGATGTCTTACTCTTGAATGCTTGGTCCCGAGTGGGCTTGGCCGTGCCAGCCTCAGGGAATTTGGAAGAGGCACCCATTCGCGATGCTTCGGCCGCTTACGAGCAAGCGGGAATCTATGCCCAGAGCTTTCGCCTGTTGGATGCGGCACTGATTTTCACCACCCTCCTGTCTACCCAATTGCTCTCCTTGTTTGCCAAGCGCATGGCCAACAAAGAGTCTTCTGATGATCTCTTGAAGTGGAGCACCCGTGGCATATTGGCGGCCGGTATTTTGGGTGCTAGCATAGCCTGGATGGCCGGCGAAGAAGTCTTGAATCGCCTGTACCCGGGCTTGTACGGTTCAGCGGCTGAACTCCATAATGCCTCGGTGGTGTTTGGCCTATTGATGAGCTCCTTCCTGCCCATGGCTCTGGTGCATGTTTACGGAACCTATGTCACCGCTGCCGGTGAGCTAAAGTGGTTGAGCGGCCTATCGGCCGCAGGTTTGCTGCTGAATCTGGCACTAAATTGGTATTACATACCCTTGGTCGGCGCCGCAGGCGCCGCCCTTAGCTGTCTCGCCACCCAGGCTTTCTTTGCCTTGGGCTGCTGGTACAAGAGTCGTCAGTTGCGGGGGTTGTCGGTGCTTTAATTGCCCGTTGGTGGTCAACTGAGAGCTTTGATTCTAGGGTGAATCGATGATTTCTCTGCTTCTTAATAATTATGAAGTTTACAAAACTGATTGGCATTAGGAATGTTAACTCATTGATATGATATTTTCTAGTGAAACTAAAAATAGGCTTGAAGTGGGGTTTACCTACGCGGGAATTATTCTTTTTGTTGTTCACTGTTTGATCATTCAATTCATTGATTTCGGATTCATACCGACCGAAGCCTTACCAAAAAACTTATTTGGAAGTCCATTCGCCTCTTTGTTTACGCCTTTCAGTATTCTGTTGATCTATGAGGTGTATCTCTTGATTTATTATCTCAGGGAGAGTTATACAAAGTCTGTTTCTAAGCAAATAGAAATCATGGCTTTGATCTTATTGCGGAACAGCTTTAAAGACATAGATAAGTTGATGCAGGGTCATACGCAACTGTTTCAGAGTGAATTGATCAAAGATGTTACAGGCTTCATTGCTTTGTTGGTTTTGCTATGGGCCTTCTACCATTTGGATAAAAACCGCAAGGGTATTAAGTACTCTCTCAGTCCAAATTTTGTTCTTCTCAAACAACGCATCTCAGTCGCTTTGTTTTGGATATTCATGGCTTTGTCTATCTATTCTATTGGGCACTGGGTGATGGGTTTGGCTCAATTTCAGTCCCATGGTATGCAGCAAGATCCGTCTCACATTTTTTACTCGGAGTTTTTCACCTTGCTCACCTTTGTGGATGTTGTTCTGTTGCTCAGCAGTGCCAAGAATCTGAGCAACACCATTTTGGTGATTCGAAATTCAGGCTATGTCTTATCAACCTTGCTCATGCGTATATCTTTTAGTTTGGTGGGTTGGGAACGCATCGGAGCAGTAGTTATAGGGGCGGGTTTGGCTGTTTTCATGTTGTGGATCAGTGAGAAAGATGCTTTTAGATCCAAGGGTGTGTAGTGCCGAGCCATTCGATGAAATGGGTTCAGCCTATAACGTGCTGAACGATCCTATGTTGGAATCCCGACGGCATGGACAGGACGTCATAGAATAGTACCTTTGAAGTCTATGTCTGCCACCCCCAAACGCTGGAAAATGATGATCATCGCTTGGTTGTTTGTCTACCCCGTGATCAACGTTTTATTCATGCTCTTGATGCCGTTGATGGCCGAGCAAAATCAATGGGTGAAGACTTTGGTTTTGACCTTGATATTGATACCCTTGATGGGTGTAGTACTCCCTCGCTTGCACCAGCGTTTTTGGAGCTGGATCGTGAAGTAAGCCTTAGCCGTACAAGGGAAAGGCCTGCATAAAGGCGTTCACTTCCTTCTTGATGCTTTCCAAGTTGGACTCGTTTTCGGGGTCCATCAAGGCGCGGTCAATGAAGTCGGCAATTTGCTCCATGTGCTCTTCTTTCATGCCACCCAAGCTTTCTTTGCTTTGGGCTGCTGGTACAAGAGTCAGCAGTTGCGGGGATTGAAACGGTTGTGAATGCATGTTGGTTTCTTAGTACCTATCGATCAAACTTTAGATTGGTAGCCAAAGTTTAATTCAATTCTCTGAATAATGCCAGTCGATTGCCTTTCACGTCATTGTTAATTAGCTATCTGTAGAGTGGAAGTTGTAAGATGACATATTTCAAAGTGTTTTCAGTAGTTGCTGAACAGAGTTTTGTCTTATCAACTAAATGCAATCACCAATAAATTTTGTCATTAGTCTCTTTTTTGAGTGTACCATTCTTTTTATAAAATTTCCAAACCCCAATCGGTTGCAACCTATTTTCATCAAAGTTAAAAGTTACGTTCCCGATTGATTGTATTGATAGATTATCATAATTATAGTAGACTTTAAATTCACCATTTTCGCATACGGCATATATGTCGCTCTCTTCAAGTTCTTCAATCATCATAAATAATTCTGAAAAAACTTCGTTGTGCCAACCAAATAGTATCCAATAACTTTCGTCGAGAAATGGTTCAAAATATCTTTTCAACGTGGCATCAAACGAAGTACGTTTGGGTATTGAATTGTAATATCTATATCCTTGAAATATAAATCCATTAGAATCAATGATATAATATTCAGATATATTACCGTTTCGATAAAAACCATAAAAAACAGTGGGTTTGTCATTTTTCAAACAGCGAATGGATTTCAAGTAAGGTGTATTCTTATAAAACGTGTAACAAACACTATCTGGTTGACCTTCTTGAATATTTAAGTCCTCAAAGTATTCATGAACGTGAAAAATCCTGCCCTCTTGATTTCTTGCAATAGACATAGAGCGAAATGCATTTGATTTATCAGGATAGTATCTGATTATTTTGAATGAATCACCTTTAAATGAATATTCATCACCCTTGAATACCATATGAGTGCTAATAGAGTCTTGAGGAGTTCCTGATTGCCAAGAATTAGATTGCCATGAAGTGGAATCTTGATTTTGTGCCAGTAATGGGGAAATTGAATTCAGAATAAATAATATAGCGAATGTCTTTTTCATATTATTGAATTTTGTTTTTTCTCTCGTATTTTCTTTGATATTTTTTATTCATTTTCTCTAACTCTGGATTATAAAAAATAGGCATACCAATATGGTCCAATGCAATTCGAAATCCTCTGCTCGAGCTCGGCGTTTCTATTGAATGGAGATTGTTGAAGTGTACAATCAAATTCACTGGATCATCGTTCCAACTTCCACCTTTTACATACTTGCCATGTGGTGTGCCATTCAGGATTTTTAAATTTTCCAATTGACGCTTGGCTATATTGGTAATTTCTAGAGAATCCTTTCCCATAAAAAGTTGGTGTCATTTTCAATGTGCGTTTGCATTTTCCGATATGCAACAGCTATATCATCTGTATATTCAATCCCTGTTTCTGGTACCACGTATGGCCCATTCATTGTCCATTCAGAGACATTGCCGCACATATCATAAAGACCTCTTGAGTTTGGACTGTAGCTCTGGATTCTGCCCGTATATGCAAAGCCATCTTCCCCGTTGGTTTTCTGGGTGATGCCGTTCTGGTCGACGATTGAACCGAAATTTGCTCTATATTGATCAGACTTGTTTTTCAATTCATTTCCTGGCCAGGCATAGTCATTCCAGGCTGAATCATTTAGATTGAAATAATTATAGCCAGATTTATGATCGACACGGTGCTCCGGTTCCCATTGAGCTGCGTATGTCCATTCGTGGGCGTATGGTAATCTGAATGAGGGGATTAAAATGCCGTCTTTCATAATTCCGTCTTCACTGATAATATTTTGAGCTTGAATGGAGCCAGTTGTAATGAAAATACTGAGAAATAGGATTCGATAGTTCACTTATTATAGATCAATTAGGTTAATTTGCGCTTTATAATTAGTGATGAATATAAGGTTTCTTTTTTTATTGTCTTTAATTTTTTGTTCAAAAATTTTATTGGCTTAGAGCTCTTCCATTGAGGTTAATGGGTTGAATTGGAGCACGCGCAATTTGGACGTCGAGCAATTTCGAAATGGAGATTCCATTTTTCAAGCAAGAACAGAAAATGAATTAAAATATGCCACTTCTAATGGCATTCCTGCTTTTATTGAGTTGGGTCTTGTTGAGGGCAATCATTTGAAATATGGCTATTTATACAATGGGTACGCCGCGTTTGACAAGCGCGGGTTGATTCCTAGAGGGTATAGAATGCCCGATGGGGGAGATTACATCAAATTGTTGGATCTGAATCAAGCATTAAATAAAACGTACATTTTTAATGACGATGTTCAATTGTTTGATGACTACACAGATGAACTAGAGACCAGTAAAAAATTGACTTTTGTACTAGCCGGGACCCAAGACCCATATGGAGCTTCTGTTGGGTATGGGGATTATGTCATAAACTGGGCCAGGTCGGAATTAGACGGTGATGCCCAATGGCAATATTGTGTCACTATTGTGAATGATAGCGCAGACAGTAAAAATCAATTATGGTGGGGTAAAGATGGGCATTTGGAAAATTTCTACTTCATAAGGACGGTAAAAGAAAATCCATTTATTTCAGTTAATACCTCGAATGGAGATTCCTTAATTTCTATCGAAGATTTGACCGTAGAAAATCGTGATCTAGTTTTGAGAGTGTTGTCAACCAACGGTGATGCCATTCGACTTGTTGATGATTCATTGAAGTCTGATCGCGATGAAGTTATGGTTGCGGTGGCTTCAAATGGTAAGGCATTGGTATATGCGAATCCAATATTTCATTCAGATCAAGAAATTATTAGGGTTGCTGCAAAGTCTTACTCAAGGGCTTTTCAAATGGCTGATGATCCTTTGAAGGCAAACCGTGAGTTTGTTCTTGATGTTGTTAGTCAAAATGGGGAAGCATTAAAATATGCCGATTCAACGTTGCGCAAAGACCCTAAAGTAATTTTTATGGCGTATAAGCAAATCGGAGAGGAAGCACTTGGCTTTGCCGATGAGTCTTTAAGAGAAGACAAAGGGTTTATTAAAAAGTGTGAGAGAGCATACCGCTAAAGTTTTATAGGTTTATTTTGCACTTTGAAAAATAAATTCCCCTCTATTTTGTAGAGATAGTCTAAAATCTGATCCATATTAATATTTTGAATGTAATGAAAAAAAGATTGAACACGTTTTTGATGATAGCTTTTTCGATAGTCTTTTGTCGAGTGGGATTGGCACAATCGCCTGAAGTGCTTGAGGCTCTGAATTACCTCAATAGTGTTCGAGCCAATCCAGGAGATTTTTCGAGTGAAATAGGGGTTTATCTAGGGGATCTACAGTCCAAACACTCTTTAAACTGGAATGCCCAATTGGCGAATGCGGCACAGTACAAAGCGCAAGACATGGCCAACCGAAATTACTTTGGCCACGTGAATCCGGAAGGATATGGGATGAATCATTTTATCAACCAATATGGATATGCCTTAAATTCATCTTGGTTGAACAACAAATCTGATAATTTCTTTGAATCTTTATCGGCCGGCCGGCAATCTCCCAAAGATGCCATTGTGAGTTTGATTAGTGATGGTGGTGAAAGAGTACACCTAAATGCCGGTCATAGGGTTCATTTGCTATCATTGAAAGAATTCTATGATCCTTGCTATGATATTGGAATTGGTTGGGCTTACAATCCAAATTCTACATACAAGTATTATTGCTGCGTGCTCATAGCCAAACACGACTGGTAGGCACTTCAGTACCGACAGGGCAAATTAAAACCCCATGTCAAATACAGCGTCTGTATTTAGAAGTAATGTGAATAGTGCATTTGTTTGTGAAGTTGTAATTTAGAAGAATGAAAATCAAATTTTCTTGGTTCATCTGTTTTGCGGTGTGGTTACCCACTTTAAACATAGCTCCAGCTCAATCAATTGAATATGTTGATTTGATTCCAAAAATTGAGATTCAACAGAGTAGCTCAAATGGTGATTCATCAGTCAGTTGGTACGATACATTTCGCTTTGAAGCAAGAGATAGCACATGGCAGTCAATTTTGTATGCGAATATTTTGAACAATCGTCGGTTGCAATTGGCTAACCACCGATTTGATTCCATTCATCCTTTTGCGTTGATGAATCGTTCAATACCGAAGACAACATTTATTAAGTGGCATGATTTTGAGTCGTTTCCTGAGAACTTGATTAAAAATGTGCTGGATGATCATAATAACGGCATTGATATAGGAATTGACGATCTCTTGTCTTCTGATTTTTCTAACACCGCAAAAAAAGCATACAACAAAAAGTCGAAAGGGTATTTAGATGGTTTTTCTTTAATCAACCCAAATGACCCCAATTTGGGCGGGTTTATACGTGAACCAAGTGGTTGGACGCCTGAAACTTTTGATTATACCGATTTGTGTTATTTTGTTGATTCCCAACTGTACAGCATGGATTCGGCAGCGTTGTTTTCGAGCTGTATCAATGAGGTGTTTTCTCCATTTTTTTTCAAGAACACGGAAGTCACCAACAACGAATACCGGGCTTTTGTCGATTGGGTGCGGGATTCTGTCATTTGGGAACATTTGCGGTTGATAGACTCGGTCGCTTATTGCAAAGAAAATTATTCGGTCAATTGCCCAGATTCAATTTTGGTAGTCTTGATGCCTAAATATTTTAATGATGGCATTATTAGGCGATCACAAATTTTTGACAATGGTAAATTGCAATACAACACGGGCGATACATCCATTTATATTTACCCAGACACATTGTGCTGGCTTTATGATCGCCTGGGTTCCCACAATCTTGCTATTTCTCGAAATTATATGTCGCATCCAGCATATGACAATTACCCCGTAGTGGGAATAAGTTGGGACATGGCCAATGCCTATTTGAGTTGGGTGAATCAGAGATTCAAATCGTATTACTTTGATCGAAATCAAGGTATAGAAGTGATCGCAAAACTTCCGAGTATCACTCAATGGAAACAAGCTAATTCATTGCAAGAAAAACCATCAAAAGGGGTGTACGGGGTTCATTGGGGGACATACAGTATGCCTTCCGTTTCGAATCGTGCGTTGTTCAATTTTTTGCATCTGGATCTGAATGTACCAGATCCGTTGTATTGGGACGATAAAATCCATGAGTTGACCATTGGTCATGAGCATATTTTAGGGTGTTTGATATGTGATGGCACTTTGTATCCGACTTCGACAATTATGGAAAAGCATGATAAAAAATTCTATAAAAAATACTACCCACAGTACTCGTTGTTCAATGAGAATATTGAAATCTCTCATACGCATGGAAATGTAAGCGAATGGATGAGGCATGATTTTGATACATGGAATCAACACTATTCATTTTTTAAATATTTGTTGAATAATCATTATCATGATTTCTATGATTATGCAATGTCTGACGAATCCCAAAAGGAATATCAGTATGTAATCCCTATAACCCTTCGAGACTCAAAAGTTCTGGAATCTGAGCAAGCTTTTTTGATGGCTAAAGCCCAATATCAGGACAACGTGCTTCTAAATGGTCTTTCGAATGGAAAACTACTAATGGGTGCCAATTGGCTCGATGAAAGACATTCAACTCTAGGTGGCATCCCCTTGTCCGGTATATATGCCAAGACATTCAAGAGCAGCAATTACACTTCGTCGACAGTTGGATTTCGCTATGTATTGGAAGTTAGAGAAATAGAAGTTCAATAACTTTGATTCTTGGCGGCTGGATAGGCAATGCCGCTGTTTTGGTGGCAGTGAATATGCCTTAGTAATGCTTAGAAATTCTGAAATACTAAATTGATAAATTGCTGAATATACGGTTATGATTTTCTCCCATTTTCAACCACGGGATATTTTCGATCTTATCATTGGTTTCTGTAAAAATTAAAAAATAAAATAATGAATAAAATCCCAAAACTAATTACTATTCTAAGTTTTTTTTCGTTTAATCTACATGCACAAACAGCTGTAGAAAATAATATAGAAGCTTCATTTCAGTCGTGTTTAGGACAAACCAATGGAAACACTATGGGCATTTCAATGTGTACAGAAGAATATTTTATAAGTTGGGATAGCTTATTAAATGCTGAATACCAGTTATTAATCAATAATATTCCAAGGTCGGACGCCGATAGATTGCGTAATTCTCAAAGAAAATGGCTCGAAACGAAAGAGCTTGATCATCGATTTAATGTTCAATTTTCTGACAGACAAGAAGGAACAATGTGGGGTTATACAAATGCTTACAATGCAGCTCAATCAACGAAATATAGAGCTCTATATCTCCATGCTATAAGAATGGATATTTTGAGGTCTAACTAACGCATCAGATAGGCAGGTAGAGCTCAATATTCCTTTCAGATTTGCTAATTCACTGCAGTATTTCTTGTGATACGATAGTTGGAAGTCTGCTGAATTTCACGAATATGTTCAGCATTAACTGAACAATGTTTTGTTTCACCTGTAAGAGTAAAATTTCTTTCGAGACTTCTCCACATGGTTTTAAGGCCAATTTCACTTCAAATTGTAATAGTAAAATGTTTCACCTGAAGTGATTGTGTTGTTTAAACCCTTGTCATACTTGACTTTCCGGCATAGGTTCGATTCCTGGCGGTAGGGTGAATTCTTTTTTGATGGCCGAGCAAAATCAAAGAGTGAAAACCTTGTTCTTAATCTTGATGGCAGTTTCTACAAAATAAAACTTATGTTCACAAAAGAAATTACTTTAAAATTTACTTAATCACTAATCTTGAATATTGTAAATTAGTCAGACATGAAAAAGTTGTTTTTTATTTTGTTAGCTTCGATTGGATTTCTAGGTATAGCTAATAGTAAGGATGTTAATTCAGATGAATTGCAAAATTGTAACTTAACTAAAAGGCATAAAATAATTCCATTAACCACGAGCGAAGGGGATGTATATATGACAATATCATATAAAGAATACAGTGGCAATTGTCTTCAGGTTGATTTTTTTGAAGATGGTTCCGCAAAAATGACAAGTTATAATAGTGACGGTTATCCAACGAAAGTTGTAAGTGGGTCTTGGACATCAACAGACCGTTCTGCCTATGGAGAAAATGTTGTTGTTTTGGCTTTTAGGAGTAATGATGGTTACCGTACTTCTTTTGAGGGGGATATTACAGCAAGTGGCAGGCCGGCCAATTTAAAAGATGGCATGGGTCGTGTATGGAGATCCTGGGGGTGTTGATTGATATTTGGCAATCTAGGCAGTGTTAATCTTGTTGTTTAATCAATTACTTTATATGAAAAAATTACTTTTGATTTTAGTGGCATTTGTATTCGTAGCCAGTATGTTCTCTTTTAAGATTAATAAAGATATATCTAATGCGAGTATGATATCAATAGATGGTGATGAAGCATATTGCGTTGAAATTACATGTAAAGAAGATCCAAACTGTCAGAATAGCTGTGTATGGTTGCCGCCTTCTAAGATTGTGATTTACGCTTTCAATGCTTCCGAGGCCCGTATTAAAGCTCAAAATCTACACCCGGGTTGCAAAGTTGGTGCTCCTTGGAAAGGGACTTGTAAATAATATATACCCTGCTTTTATATTCTAAAATTTCGCAGTAGCCATTTATTGAATCTTAAGTCATGATATGCTGGTAGTGTCCCAATTTGTAACGGTAAAATGTTTCACCTGGAGTGACGAGGTTGTGTAATCCCTTGTCATACTGGACTTCCCGGCTTAGGTTCGATTCCTGGCGGTACCTCATCTTGTTATACTTTTGCGCCCATGTCTGCCACCCCCAAACGCTGGAAAATGATGATCATCACCTGGTTGTTCGTTTACCCTGTGATCAACGTCTTATTCATGCTATTGATGCCGTTGATGGCCGAACAATATCAATGGGTGAAGACTTTGGTTTTGACCTTGGTATTGATACCCTTAATGGGTGTAGTACTCCCTCGCTTGCACCAGCGTTTTTGGAGCTGGATCGTGAAGTAAGCCTTAGCCGTA
>JAQCBH010000002.1 GCA_027621365.1 Bacteroidota bacterium
CTAAAATCGTCGCTGACTTGGTGGCCCAAAGGGAGCGCAATAACTAAGGGTTTACTTCCCGATACAAAAACTAGAGAATATGGAGCCCAACACTTCATCGGCGTCTATTTCACCGGTGATGCGCCCTAGTTGAGCGATGCCATGGCGCAGGTGAAACACCAACAAATCACCGCTTAATCCGGCTTCCATGCCAGCCAGGAGATCGTCCAATTCAGCTCGGCAGCGAGCCAATGCTTCGGCATGGCGAGCGTTGGTCACGACGGTTTGATCAGCAAAGGGCTGCAGCTCAGCGGCAAAACGCCGGGCCAGGTCTTTGCGCAACTGCAAAAGAGAAACGGCATCTTGAGCCGCGACGCTCAATAACCTAGGCAGGCCATGTCGCTGCAACAACTCTTCCAATTCTGCCGGTGGCCCTTGAACCAAATCCATTTTAGTGGCCAAGACCCAAATCTGGGCATTCTTGCTTTGCAGAGCCGCCAAGTCTGATTCGAAGTCAACCCGCGACCAGTGAGAGGCATCAACCAAAAACAAGGTGGCTCCGCTTTGGGCCACATGGTTCCAAGTTCGTTCGATGCCCATTTGTTCGATGGTGTCAGTAGCGGCACGTATGCCGGCAGTATCAATCAAACGAATGCGAAACCCATCCACAAAGAATTGGTCTTCAATGGCATCACGGGTAGTACCTTCAATATCAGACACCAAGGCCTTGTCTTCCCGAATCAAGCCATTGAACAAGGTGCTCTTGCCCGCATTGGGTCGGCCAGCCAAAACAAGAGCAAAGCCCTTTTTCAAGGCGTTGCCCAGCTGGTAACTCTCTTCCAACGCGGCCAAGCGAGTTCGCAATTCTTCCACCAGCGATTTCAACTCGGAGCGAGAGGCAAACTCCACGTCTTCTTCGCCAAAATCCAACTCCAACTCCATCAAGGAAACAAAGTGCAAGAGCTTCGCTCTCAATTCGGCAATATCCTGTGAAAAACCACCCCTCAATTGATGAAGCGCTTGGCTGTGGGCGGCTTCGTGTTCGGAGGCAATGAGGTCAGAAACAGCCTCGGCTTGAGCGAGGTCCAACTTGCCATTCAAAAAGGCTCTTTGGGTAAATTCTCCGGGTTCAGCCATTCTCGCGCCCAGCTTCAAATACGTCTGAAGTACGCGCTGAACGATGAATTCACTGCCGTGCAGCGACAATTCAACCGTAGGTTCTCCTGTATAGCTCTTGCTGCCTTGAAACAAGGCCACCAAGGCCTCATCCAACAGATGATCGCCGTCGTACAGGCGCTTCAGGTGCAAGGTATGCGAGGGCTGATGGCTGATGGGCTTGCGCAACAACCGATCGGTCATCACCAAAGCCTGTGGCCCTGAAATGCGCACCACCGCTACCGCTCCCATTCCAGCAGGAGTAGCGCGTGCAACGATGGTATCGGAATCCAAGACGGGCATGAGCCCGCAAAGATACGACCCTTAGTAACCTGTGCTAATACCGGCTTCTTTGGGAATGTTGTTCATCTCTGGGCAAGACATGAACAAGGACCAGAGATAGCCGCTGCGGTAATTCTCCATCATGGCCACTATGGGTCCCTGATCAATGGCCAGGTAGCGAGGAAGCATCCAATCGTGTTGATCGGAAAAGGCGTCATAGAACCCGTATGGGCCCAATAACTCAGGCTTATCCTTGTACCAATGCATCAGCGCTGCCTTTGATTGTTGCGGGCTGTAAGGAAAAGAGGACAAGGCGGCCGTCGGGCTGATCACGCCCAAATCGCGGTTGGGACCAGGAGCATGGCCCGCGTAACCCTTGACCGAATAGGAAGAGGTCAAACCCCAACTGCTGTCACCATATCCGGCGATCGAATCGCCTTGCCTGCGGCACCAATCCCAGTTGATGAGGGCCATATTTTCAAATTCATGACCGTAATGGCCAGCGGCGTCTTTCAGCCCTCTAGGATCCAAACCCAAATAGCTGTAATGCGCCCAAAACAAGGGCCCACCCAATTCTACATCCCCTTGGTGGTCAAACTGAAGGTGATAGGTTAGGCTCAAACCTTGGTTGGGCCCTGGGTTACTGGGCTGAACCATTTCTCCTTGACGCAACCATCCGCGGGTGTACAAAGAAGAGGAAACCGGGTGCGTAGGCGACACCATAGCCAAGACATACATGATGTGACACTCGTTGAAGCCGCGAACGGGAAAGTTCATTTGCCAGGCGTAATTGGGGCTCCAATGCCAGTAAAGAGAATCGGTGCCTTTTGTATACCAATCAAACTCCACACCCCGCCATAGCTGGTCAATGCGCTGAGCCAATTTTCGCTCCTTTTTATTGCCATCGACATAGGCCTGACGCACGGCCAATAGACCTTGCAGCAAGAAGGCGGTCTCTACCAAGTCGCCCCCATCGTCTTTGATCCAAAAGGGCTTTACCCGCCCTGTTTCTCCGTATAGCCAATGCGGCCAAGCCCCGTGAAAACGGTCAGCGGTTTCCAAAAAGCCGACAATGCGCGAAAATCGCTCAAAGGCTTGTTTCTCGGTGATATACCCTCGATGTGCCCCCGCCAAAATAGCCATCAATCCAAAGCCGGTTCCTCCGGTGGTGACTATGGTTTGTTCATTTTCAGGATAGATGCCATCTACGTGAACGCGTTCGCAAGCCATACCGCTGTGGGGTTCTGCCGCGGTCCAAAAGTATTCAAAGGTTCGCCGCATGACCGTATCATAAGCCGCTTGTTCTCCTGGGTTCCAGCTCAAAACAGGATCAGTCTGTTGTTGAGCCAAAGGGGCCAAAGGGGCCCATAAAACGGCCATCAGAATCATCATTCTCATCTAAGGTAAATCTACGACCCTTCTGACACTGCCCCAAAAAAATGGCCTAAATTCGGTGGGTGAAGAAATTGGCTTTTCTCCTTGCGCTTTGCCTTCCCCTTTTCGGCAAAGCCCAGCTCTCTCAAGTTTACCAAGAAGATAGCTTTCATTGCGAAGGCCGTTACTTGCCCTACCGAGTGAGTCCCGCTCCTTTTGCACAAGCCCCTATTTTGTTGTTCTTGCACGGCTCTGGAGAGCGCGGCTCAGACAACGCCAAGCAACTCGTTCACGGTGCCTCACCACTAGCGACTTTGGCTGATTCCTTTTGCATCATCATTCCCCAATGCCCCGAAGACGATTACTGGAGTTCGGTGGTCAAAAGCGTTGACGAGCAGGGCGGTCGGCATTTTTCATTCGAATCAGAGCTAGAACCCACTTGGGCCATGCGGGCTTTGACTGGCCTGCTTGATTCTTTGATGGAGGCTGATGATTTCAATGCCAAACGCTCGGTCATCGGCGGATTGAGCATGGGCGGCATGGGGACCTTTGAATTGGTATCGCGCAGGCCTCAATACTTTCACAAAGCCTTTCCCATTTGCGGAGGGGGTGACCCCGATATCGCACCGCTGGCCTACCAAACCGAATGGTGGATATTTCACGGCCTGAAAGACGACATCGTCGATCCTGAATTCTCCAAAGCCATGCACCAGGCTTTTTTGGAAAACGGTGTGCAAAGCACCCTTACCCTTTACCCTGAAGCCAACCACAATTCTTGGGATTCCTGTTTTGCGGAACCCACCCTTTACTCATGGATTCGAAACTGATGGGTGTCCAAATGGAATTCACCGCATACCCGCATGGAATAGCCGCTATTGGATACGCGATTAATCCAGGACTACAGTAGTCTGCAAAGGCCTTTGATCGGAGGAGAATCCGACAGAAACTTCGAACTCGCCGGGCTCCATCACCCAGTGGCGATCGCTATTGAAATAGCCCCATTCATTGCGTGACACCACCAGATGTATGGTCTGTGTTTGACCGGGCATTAGGTCGCGCTTGTCAAAGCCTTTGAGCTCCAAAACGGGTCGGGTCATGTTCGAATTAACGTCGTGCAGGTACAACTGTGTCACTTGAGAAGCTGGGCCTCCATAGCCTTCGTAAGAGCGTGTCAGATCATACGACACGTGCAACTCTGAACCTACTCGCTCACAAACCAAATTGGACAAGGAATAATCGGCATAGCTCAAACCATGTCCAAAGGCGTACAAAGGCCTATTGGACACATCCAAGTACTTGCTGGTATACTTCTGCTGAGCATCAAAAGGACGCCCAGTGTTGCGGTGGTTGTAATAAATGGGAATTTGGCCCTCGTTGCGGGGAAAGGTCATGGTCAAGTGACCTGAGGGAGATTGTTCACCACTCAGCAATGCAGCAATGGCATCTCCACCCATGGTTCCAGGGAACCAAGCTTCCAAAATGGCATTACAGGAACCATCTGCTTCGCTCAGACACAGGGGTCGACCGTTCATCAAGACCAAAACCACGGGTTTGCCTGTGGCAGCCATGGCCTCCAGCAAGGCTTGTTGTTGATCATGCAAGGTCAAGGAACTGCGAGAAGCCGCTTCTCCACTCATGCCGTAAGGCTCTCCCAAGGCCAGCACCACCACATCAGCCTTCTTAGCCAATTTAACGGCTTCTTTGATCAGGGCTTCTGAGCTTCTTTCGTCTAGCGACAATTGGGCTCCGTGAGGATTGAGCTGATCCATCATGGCAGCGTCTTGCACCAGATTGCAGCCCAAGGCGTAGCTCACGTTATCCCAACTCTCAACGGCATCCCACAAACTGCGAGACTGGGTCCAATCACCGGCCCCGCTCCAGTTGCCAATCATGTCTCGACGGCGTTTGACTTGAGGGCCTATGAAAGCAATTTTTTGAGCCGAATTCAAGGGCAAAACGCGGTTTTCGTTTTTCAAGAGCACCATAGACTCCATGGCCGACACTTTGGCTAGTTCTTTGTGCTCAGCCGACATGATCACCTCTGAATCGGCCTCTTTCCAGGCGCGGTAGGGGTCTTCAAACAAGCCCAACCGGAATTTGGCCAATAATATGTTGCGGCAAGCCGACTCAATCGCTACTCCAACTTCAGGGTGAACCTTTCGCAAAGAATCGCCATGGGTCAAATACAATTCACCCACCATGTCCATCTCGGCTCCAGCCAACAAGGCCCTTTTTGCCACTTCGGCCCCATTTCCCATGCCGTGAAACATGAGTTCATTGATAGCGGTGTAATCGGTCACCACCATACCATCGAAGCCCCATTCCTTGCGCAAGACATCCTTGAGCAAAAAAGAATTGCAGGTCGCGGGCATTCCATTGACATCATTGAAAGAAGTCATCGCCGTACCCACTCCGGCTTGAACAGCTGCTTTGTAGGGAGGGAAATAATCGTTTTCCATGCGGTAGGGACTCATGTCAACCGTATTGTAATCTCTACCTGCCTCTGCTCCACCGTACAAGGCAAAATGCTTGACACAGGCCATGATGCTCTGGGGGTAACCCAGTGAGTAATGGGATTGCATTTGGGGCATCTGATAGCCTTTGACCATGGCCTCGGCAATACGGCTTCCCAACCACGGGTCTTCCCCAGCCCCTTCCGACACCCGGCCCCAACGTGGGTCGCGAGCAATGTCTACCATGGGAGAAAAGGTCCAGTTCAAACCGTCTGCGGCCGCTTCGCGGGCCGCCATATTCGCACCCAATTCAATCAAATGCAAGTTCCACGAGGCCGCCTGACCCAAAGGGATAGGCAGAATGGTACGATGCCCATGAATCACATCGTATCCAAACAACAAGGGAATGTGATGAGGATGATGCTCGAGGGCAAAATCTTGCAATTTGCGAACAGCTACAGGCGTAAACGTATTGAATACCCCACCAACCAGGCCCTGTTTCATTTTCTCTTCCACGCCTGTGCTCAACATAGGACCCGTGACATCGAATCCGACGGAAGGCAGGTTCAACTGGCCAATTTTCTCCTCCCAGCTCATTTGAGCCATGAGGGAATCGACGAATCGCTCAGCCGGTGATTGAGCGTAAACAGAAGCAGCAGCCCATGCTGCCAAACAGGTGGCTATGCGCAAATGCAATTTCATCATCAATTCAAATAGGGGGCAGAAAAGCCCAAAAGTTTCAGACCGTCTTTGACTTCTTGAGCCGAGGTCAACAAGTCCCAAATCAACCCACTGCGGTAATTTTCTATGTTCACCACAATAGGGCCTTGATCAATGGCCAAAAAGGAGTTCGCAAACCAACCTTCTCCGATGTGGAAGGCATCAACAAATCCGTATTCCTTGAAAATCTTGTGGCCCATTTTGTAGTAGAAATACTCCAAAGCAGCCAGTGATTCTTCAGGGGTATATGGCATAGACGACAAGGCCGCTGTGGGCGTAATCACCCCTCTATCATTGGCCGGATCGTGAGCGCTATAGCCCCAAGGGTTATCTGAAGCCGTCAAGCCCCATGAACTGTCGCTGTAACCTGCGAATTTCTTCGGGTTGGCCTTGCAGTACTCGTAGTTGATCAAGGTATGGTTGCGCACCTGATCCCAATAGTTGGCGTACTGATCGCTCAAATCGTGAGGATTGATGCCCAGGTAGGTGTAGTGCTCGAAGAACAAGGGACCGCCTTTGGAACCCGAACTACCCAAGGGCAGATTGATGCCGTAATGGAGGGTATTGCTCTTGATGCCCCCATTTTGAGCCCATCCGTTTGTGTACGTCTGTTTGTCAATGCCATGGGTGGGTGAAGCAGCGGCCATGATATAGGTAATCAAACATTCGTTGTAGCCGCGTATTTGCATGTTCATGGCCCATCCATCGCTTGGGCTCCAATGCCAATACAGTACTTTTTGACCGCGGGTATACCAATCCCATTCAACTCGTCGGTAAATGCTGTCGATCCAACCCCGCAGTTCAGTCTCGTCAGAGCTGGACTGGTCGAAGTACTGGCGCAAGGTCAGCAAGCCCGCCATGAGGTAAGATGTCTCGACCAAGTCACCCCCGTTGTCGTATGTACTAAAAGGAATGACTTTCCCCGTTGACCCATTCAACCAATGCGAATAGGCTCCGTGAAAGGTTTGGGCGGTATTGAGCAAAAATGAGGTCGTCTTGCGCGCACGAGCCAAGGCTTCTCCACGCGAAATGAAGCCGCGTTTTACCCCGACCGGCAAGGCCATGAGGCCAAAGCCCGAACCACCGCTGGTCACAATTTCTCCTGAACTGTTTCGCTCGCGGGACAAACCGCTAACCGGATGGCCAAAATCGTAAAAATACCGGAAGGTTCTCTCCTGCACGGTATCGAGCAACTCATCGGTGCTCATTCGGGGGAATTTATCGCTGCTGAAATCAAAGGCCGTCACAAAGTTGATGGACAACGAATTTGGGAAGGGCTCTTGGCGTTGAGCTTCCAAGCCTTTGATGACAACCAAAGTGTATTGAGTACCTTCCATTAAAGGCTCTTTGAACGTGACCGTCACTACGCTATCTCCACGGGTAGGCTCAAATGTGTAAGGAACACTATTTTGGCCGAAACGATAGACCAAAAATTTGCTCTCAAAGGTGCTGGGCACGATAGCGTCGCTGAAACGCAATTCCAACTTGACGGTTCGAGAAACATTGCGTTTGACGACTCCGGTGTAGGAATCAGAATCAAATCGAATGCTGGTTACTTCTAAGGGCGAAGCGGGCAGCGGATCAGGCTCAACCGGATCAGGCTTGCAGGAACCCAAGCCCAATAAAAACAAAGAGAAGGCTGCTCCTAAGAACAGCCTTCCCAATTGTTCAAGACGATATTTTATCGTTTTAATTTTCAATTATTTACCGCCTTTTTCCAAGTCGTACAAAGCCTTCACATCAGCATCAGCCAAAGCTTTGTTGTACATGCGGAATTCATCCAATCCACCGTCGTAGTTCATCATCCAAGCGTCAGGAGTACCACCGGGCAAGCTTTGCTTGTAGCAACCGAAAACGAAACGAGTAGCATTCTTGAATGACAAAGCACCCAGACCTTCGCCACCTGCGGTGGGGTCAGAACCGTAGCGCTTGGTCACGCCGTCAGGCAAATTCATTTTCACACCGTCTACATAGAAAGCAGCCACAGAGCTGGCAGCATCGTAAGAACAGGCTACATGGTGCCACATATCGTCGCCGATGACCATGCGGTTTTCGCCGCCCAAGTCCATCCACTGTTCTTTCCAAGCGGGAGCATCCCAGTTGTTCACGGTAAATTTGATACGGGTAGAGTCGTTACCAGGAGTTCCTGACTCTTGCAAGATGAACATGTTTCCAATCCAGTTGGAATCGTTCAACAATTGGAACCAAGACTCTGCACCTGAGGTGTGAGCAGAGGTTTTAACCCAAGTAGAAATGGTCACAGATTGCAAACCAGAAATGGCGCTTGAAACACTGCTGTACAAAGCATAGCCATTGGCTGCCCCTTGGAAAGCCTGACCCTTTGCACCCGAACCGAAACTAACGTTCTCAGAAGAGCCGCCTGTAATGTTGCCTTTGGCATCATCCATATTCCCCTCAAAAGAAAACTTAGCCACCAAATTGTCTTTGGCTACTTCATCTGAACTGGTGTAACCGCCACCACCGATTGGGGGCTCAGGTTCTGGATCGTCTTTGCAAGAGGAAACAAAGGGAATGGCTAACGCAGCTGCAGCTAAAGTTGCAATAGTCAATAGGTTCTGTTTTTTCATGGTTTTATGGTTTTGTTAGTAATTGTAATTTTAACACAAAGTGATCAAAAAGTCAAGATTAACCTAGGTTTCCAAGCATTAATAACCCGGATTTTGGGTCATCAATCCATTGCTCAGATCAATTTGACGCTGGGGAATGGGAAACAATTCGTGCTTCCCAATTTCAAAGTTCTTTCCATCGGCCTTGATGGCATCGGCAATTTGACCGGTGCGTCGCAGATCAAACAAGCGATCGTGCTCCATGGCCAATTCTAGACGTCGTTCGTCCCAAATGGCCAAACGCACTTCGTCTTGGGTGGCAGCCATGCTATTGCCAATTTTGGCGCGTTGACGCACGGCATTCAATTGTTGCAAAGCCGCACCTGTCTGGCCTTTCTCATTCAAGGCTTCTGCATAGATCAACAACAAATCAGCATAGCGCAACACGCGCAGGTTTTTATTGGTTTGATCACGGTTATTGGCAAAGGTTTCTTGAGACTCAGAAATGTAGCACTTGTAGTTGTAGTATTTATTCGGGGCCGCAGCATTGGTCTGCCAGCCATCCCACAATACTTGTCCCGAAGTGATGATGGTTGCGTCACGGCGAACATCACCTGCCTCATAAGCGTCGTACAACTTTTGAGTGGGGGTATTGAAACCCCAACCCAACCCGCCGGCGCCACGAGGGGCCTGAACGGAGAAATACTGTTGAATGCCTTTGGCTGGAAAGTCTCCTTTGGCCTGAATCTCCCAAATGCTCTCTGAAGACCACTCCCCTACTTCGCGCCAAATTTCTTCGTACTTGGGATGCAATTCAAACAAGCCCGAGTTGATCAAACTCTCGCAATTGATAGCACAGTCATCCCACTTTTGGCGGTACATCTGAACCTTGGCCAACATACCCACGGCCGCCCATTTGGTGGCACGACCCTTTTCGATCAAATAGTTTTCAGGCAAAGAAGCCGAAGCAAATTGCAAATCTTCTTCGATTAAATCGTACACCTCATCAGCCGTGTTGCGCACATTGACTTGGCGAATTTCATCTTCGGTAATGGGAACCCGAGAAATGACAGGTACGCCGCCAAACATGCGAACCAACTGGAAGTAGTAATAGGCCCGCAAGAAGCGAACCTCCCCTTGGTAACGAGTCTTCAAATTGGGATCAACATTCAGCTTATCCAACATATCCAAGGCCTTGTTCACCCGAGCAATGCCTTCAAAATTGGCATTCCACACCTCATTGAACGAGGCCGAGGTGGAGGTAAAGGAATAATTGTCCAACTGATCTTTGTCGGTTCCGGAATCGCCGGGTTCGCTGCCCTTGTCGGCATTGTCATCGGCAATGGAGCTTACTCCTATCCAAGAGAAACAATGTTGATTCCAGTCGTACAGCTTGCTGTAGACCGAAGTCACAATTTCTTCGGGGGCTTTGGTGGAACTGGCGAAATAATCTTCAGGGGTTTGGGCCCTGGGCTTCTCATCCAAAAAGGATTTTTTGCAGGCACCCAACAAGAGGGTGGCCGAAAGTGAGAATGCTACTATCTTTTTCATGGTGAATCTCCGAATTAGAATTGAATGGACAAACCGCTCATGATCGTGCGAGAGGTGGGATAAACAGAAATTTCAATACCGGCTTCGGCGGGTGAACCGGGAAGTTCACTGGTGAACCCGCTGTAGCTCTTCCAAGTAAACAAGTTCTGAGCCGTCACATACACGCGGTAGCCTTTCACTTTGCTCTTCTTTGCCAAAGCCTCGGGCAAGGTGTAACCCAAACTTAAATTGTTCAATCTCAGGTAGTTTCCTTTTTCGATGTAATAATCAGAGGGCAAGGGAACTCCATTGAAGGCGCGCTTTTCCGTATTCGTGGGGTTATCAGCTGTCCAGCGGTTCATTCCTACTTCGTATTCCACGTTGTAGTTCCCACCGTAGCGAACGGTCTTTTTGCCATTGAAAATCATGTTTCCAACGTTGCCAAATAGATCCATGTTGAAATCCCAGCGCTTGTAATTCATCTGCACATTGGTACCGAAGAAACACTTGGGCTGATAAGAACCCACATACTCGCGGTCCAAGTCAGAAATGATGCCGTCGCCATTGGTATCGACAATTTTCAAGTCACCTTTTACGGTACCGAAAACGTGAGGGCTGTTGTCAATTTCAGCCTGGGTTTGGTATACCCCATCGGTACGGTACACCCAAAATGCGCCAATGGGTTGACCGGCCGCTACTCGGGTAGCAAAATGCCCATTGTTCAAGCTTCCAAAGTTGGTAGGCTGACCCAATCCCAAGTTTTCTACTTGGTTTTTGTTGAAGGTCGCATTGCCGTTGATTTGATAGCTCAAACCTTTTTGGGTGATGCCTTTGTAGCCAATGGTAAACTCTATGCCTTTGTTGGAAATATCAGCAGCATTGGTCAACATGGAATTGTTGTTGTCACCCAGACCGGCTGAAAGGGGTATGTTGAACAAAGCTCCATTGGTGTATTTGTGGTACAGGTCAACAATACCGTGCCAATGGCCACCAGCCAATTCCCAATCGAATCCAAGGTCGAATTCGGTGGTCGTTTCCCAACGCAAATTGGGATCCTTGATTTCGGCAATCGTCGTACCGTTGTATATGTTGTTTCCAAATACGGCATTCAATCCGCTGGAAAGCAAAGTCACAAACTCTGAGGGGCTAATGCGATCGTTGCCAACTCGGCCCCAAGAACTGCGCAGTTTGAAGTAATCAAATACCCCCTTGGGCATGAAATCTTCTTCGCTCAAGACCCAAGCCAAACCGGCCGATGGGAAATTACCCCAACGATTTTGCAGGGGAAACTTGGAAGAGCCATCTCGTCTAAAGGTACCCGTGAACAAAATGCGGTCTTCAAACGAATAGTTCACGCGACCCAAATAGCTCTCGCGGCGGCCGTAATCACCCAAGGGGCCTTGATAGCCCAAATTGGCTTGAACGGTAGAAGTGCCAATGTTCAAATAACGGTATTGCTGTTGAGGAGCCACGCCATCACGAGACATCCAATACTGAACTCCATCGTAGCGCTCAGCCGTATGGCCCACTACGTATTTGAATGAGTGCTGAGAACCCGCCTGGAAAGACCCATTGAAGGTATTGTCCCAAATCCAGCGGTAGCCCTGATTTTGCGAAACAGACAAGGTGGTCGTATCGTAGCGCTGTGTAGGGCTCACATAGTACTTGTTTTGAAAATTTTGGCCATTGTTTTCAAACAAATCAGCCCCATAACTCGTGCGGAAACTCAAATTGCGTCCGAGTGCCACTTCGCCCCATGCACTTCCCTGCAAACGGAATCCCCAAGACTGATCATCGGTAAGCTCTAAGGTCGCCAGCGGATTCCCCACATTGCTTTTCGTTGTGTAGCCATAGGTCCCATCTGGGTTCTTGGCGTTGTATATGGGAGCGGCGTTGTAGGCCGATGTGAATGCACTGTAGGGCTTGTTGTTGGAGTGGTACTTGCTCAAACCCATTGTACTTCCCGCTTTGATGCGGCGGCTAAGATCAAAGGTGTTGTTGCTTCGAACGGCCACTCGCTCGTAATCATTGCCCAACAGAATTCCTTCTTCTTTATAGTAGTTGATGGACAGCAAGGAAGTGGAAAATTCATTCCCCCCTGAGAAGGTAAAGGCGTGGTTCATTTGCGAACCCGTGCGGGTGATGGCATCCATCCAATCGGTTCTACCCGTAATATCATTTTCAGTAATGGCAAAAGTCCCTGCGGCTTCGTTTGAATAAATCGCAAACAAGTTGGGACCGGCCATACGAACCTTGTTGGTCAAAGCCTTGATGCCGTAACTGCCATTGTAGTCAATTGACAAGGCTCCACGCTTACCCGTCTTAGTAGTAATCAAGATGACACCGTTCGAGGCGCGAACTCCGTAGATGGCCGTTGAGGAGGCATCTTTCAAAACATCCACACTGACAATATCAGCAGTATTGATATTTCGAATGTCATCGGTGATCACACCGTCAACCACATACAAGGGCTCTACCCCACCAATCACGGAACCCGTTCCTCGAATTCGCACAGTAGGCGTTGTACCAGGGCCACCGTAATTGGTGATTTGTACACCGGCCAATTTTCCCTGTATGGCCGACGTTGCGGTCATGACTGGCTGAACGACCAAGTCTTTGGCCTGAACAGAACCCACTGAACCCGTTAAATCTTTTTTGCGACTGGTTCCATAACCTACGACCACAACGGGATTGATGGATTCGTCGGTGGCCGTCAATTGAATCGACAATTCCGTGATATCGGTCAATAAGGTAGAATACTGCTGGAAATTGGGGTGCGAAAAAACCAATGTTTGACCCGCTTCTGCGGCCACAGTAAAGAAACCTGCTTCGTTGGTGGTTGCCTCGGCATCACGTGCTTCCACACGGACATTAGAAATGGAAGCCCCAGATAAGTCTGTTACATAGCCGGAATAGGTTTGCGCTTGAACCTGCCAAACGAGTGCGAGCAGAAGCAACAGCCCCCCAATTCGCTTTTGTGAATTTTTCAGAGTTGCAGATAAAGTGTAAGCCAATATTTTGATCATGAAATGGGATAATATGGTTCCTTGCAATTTATGCATTTGCAAATAATCAAGCATGAACAACAATCCAATATTTCACACCTAATCCCCATTTAATACAATAAGCCAAGTGCAATCTCTTTGATTTCAGTTGATACCAATTTTTTAAATTACAAAAAGCATATTGTAATATTTACAGCAAATCACGAATTTTGGAATTGCAATGCAGCAAACAGGGACACCCAACCATTTCAAGGCGGCCGTAACGGTTGACAATGTCATTTTTGGCTTTGACGGGAAATCCTTAAAGGTTTTATTGATCTACCGTGGTGCTGAACCCTTCAAAGATCGTTGGGCCTTGCCTGGCGATTTTGTGCCCTTAGATGAAAACCTGAACCAGTCGGCCATTCATGTATTGCGCAGTCTGACTGGCTTGGACAACATCTACATGGAGCAGGTACACGCGTTTGGCGACGTAAACCGTCACCCCTTTGGTCGGGTATTCACCATTGCTTATTACGCACTGATCAAGGTCGAGGACTACCAAGTCCAAGCTTCCTCCTGGGCAGAAGAAGCGGCCTGGTTTCCCATCAATGAGATTCCTGAGCTTCCTTTTGACCACATGGAGATCTTGGAATTCGCCAAGCAGCAATTGCGCAACAAAATCAGAACCCAACCCATCGGTTTTGAATTGCTACCCAAACACTTTACTCTTACCCAAATTCAGGAATTGTACGAAGCTGTGTTGGAGCGTGAGTTCGACACTCGCAACTTCCGCAAAAAGTTATTGAGCATGAATCTGATCAGCGAAACAGGCTACCGCCAAACCGATGTTTCGCACCGCCCGGCCATGTTGTACAAGTATGACACCAAGCGTTACAATCGATTCTTGGAACGCGGGTTTTCATTCGACATCTAAGTCTGATTACTTCTGGTCCAAATGAACCAGAATCGGCCCATTGGGCATAAAAAAAGGCCCCGATTGCTCGGGGCCTTTTTCATAGTTTCTTTTGAGGGATTACTTCAATACAACCTTTTGAGTTGTGCTGCGGCCCATGCTGTCGCTGATGCTCACCATGTACAATCCGCGCAATCCGGCAGTTTCAACTACCACGCTCTGGCCTGAACCCGCAACCTGACGAACCACACGGCCATCGATGCTCATGACAATCACGTTGGCAATGCGGCTACCGCTCAAGGCAACAGTAAACTGACCTTCTGCAGGGTTGGGGAACAAACGAACCTCAGCGGCACCGATGATGTTTTCAGTGTTCAAGGTAACAGTTTCGCAACGGTTCCACTTGTATGTTGGCAAGGTAGTGTCCTGCTTGGCAGTGGTCACGTCGAACACACGGTCAAATTTGTTGTAACCGTTCAAGCTGCTGCACTCAGCACCCAACCAGTTTTCGCTGGCGGCTTCTGCGCTGTCGTTAGCAAAACGGTACTGGTATTTCTGGGCCCACAACTTAACTGTAGTGCTCCAAATGCCATCACCGTTGTCGGTCAACTGAATGGTGTTGTATTTCCACTCACCTTGAGGAGTTTCCATGTAAGGCTGGAAGTTACCGGCCAACCATACACCTGCCGCATTCACGATCGTATCGCTCATGTCAACAGAGAAGGTTACGTTGATCAAATCACCCAAAGCAGCGATGTTCCAAACAGTATCACCAGTTACAGAACCGTCACCGTTCAACGTCACTTTCAAGTTGGGGCCTTTGATGATCCAGTTGCCCATATCAGTAGCACCCCACTCGTAGGTACCGGTGCTCAACTCGTATTCAGCCGTCCAGATACCGTCACCAGCAGTCATGTCACCGTTGGTTCCGTCATCGTAGGCTTGGAAGTCAGACCAAGAGCTCATTTGACCTTTGAACTTCACATCAGTCAATTTGAAGCTGTTGGCGAAGTTGCCGTCATTCACAAACAATTTGATGGTCTTTTTGATCTTGGTAATGGTGGCACAAGTATCGGTTTCATTGAAACACACCAACTTGGTTACCACGTCAGAACCGCTAACGGTCAAAGCGCGATTGTTGGCACTTTCCCATGCGCCGGTACCGTTCACAAATTTGTACTCGTAGCTACCATCAGGCAACCAAGCAACCAAACGGCAGATGGTACCATGCTGTGCAGCCTTGGGGCAATCAGAAGGACTCCAATCGTTAGCGTGACCCGCAGCAGCCTGGTAGTTACCGGCTACACGAACGCCATCAGCATCGATGTCTTGGTTCTTCATCTCCACCTGGAAGGTCACCTTGTGAGTTCCGTTAGCAGGAGCTGAACAATCTACAGTGCTATTCCAGCAACGAACGGCCATAGTGGTATCGGTAGAACTTACACCGAATTTGGTGTTGCTAGACTCGTCGGGCTGACCCCAAGCATTACCGTTAACGAACTTGTATTCGTACTCGGCATTGGGAGGCAAGAAATAGGTTACAGAGTAAATGTATCCTGAGGTATTGCTGGCCAAAACTTTATCAGTAGAAGGATCCCAAGTCATGTTGGGGAACCCACCAGGAGCGTGAACACCGAAGTGGCTTACAGGCTCATTCTGCATATTTACTTGCAAAACAACCTTTACCCAGCTGTGCTTGCCCAAGTCGGCAGACAAATAGGTTCCATCAGGCTTATCACCTACGATCCACTCTGAAGTAGCGTCATCCGTACCTGCAGAAGAAGACCAGTTTCCACCGTTGCCTTTGGTTACAGATGACTTACGAACCAAAGTGTGATCCATGGTACCGTTGCTTATACCGGCTACATCCCATCCAGATCCAGGATCTGCACCAGACTCACCAATCATATCCACCACAGAAGAATCAGCGCGCCACAAGATGGCAAACCAATCGTCTCCGTTAGACATGTAAGTGAAGGTGGTGTCGGCTTTGGCCAAAATGTTGGCTTCAGCAGAAGGGTGAGCGACTACAAAAGTTCCACCGGGAGCAATGGTATGCCCGGTGAATACACCTGAGTTGTCGTATTCAAATTCTCCGGTCACGTTGCATCCATTCGAGCAGGATACGTACATGTAGTCTTCCAAATTCACGGTAGCACCCGTTCCATTGTACAACTCGAAGTACTTGTTGTTGCTTGTTCCTTCGGCATACTCCGAAATGAACAATCCTGTTTGGCCTTGAGCCGAACCAAAAATGGCCGTCAAACCCAAAGCAAGAGCTAGTTTGTACGTGTTTTTCATAGGTATAATAATCTAGTTTTGTTCAAAAATAGTCCATTCATTCCTAACGAAAAAGAAATAAGTGTCAATTGTACAATTTCTTAATAAAAGAAATCCAAGGCTCACTTCAACGCTTGCAAGGCCTCTGCAACATGCTTATTCACATTCAATTGAGAAGAGAATCGATGTTTCAATACCCCTTGGGCGTCAAACACCAAGGTCTCCCGGCCGGGCAACAATCCAAATAGGCTTTTCTGCACGCCCAAGGCCGTTGAAAGCGAGCCTTTAGGATCAGACAACAATTCGAAGGGCAAGCCAAAATCTTGTTTGAACTTGGCATGTTGCTCAATACCATCAGCACTTACACCCACTACGCGGGCGCCGAGAGCTTCAAAATCCGGGAATCGATCGCGAAACGTACAAGCTTCCTTGGTACAACCGGGAGTGTGATCTTTGGGATAGAAATACAAGACCAAAGGCTGACCCAAATAGTCCTTTTCGCTGCGCCAATCTCCCGAATCAGACAGGAGTTGAAATTGTGGTAGTTTCATAACAAAAGCGCCGGCCCAGGGGCCGGCGCTATAGAATCTTAGTTTCCGCGAATCAGGTTCACAGAACCGTTCACTTTGTTGATTTTGTCTTTGCCCTTGAAGCGGTAGGTCACTTGGTAGAAGTAAGTACCCGATGGAACCTCAGGACCGTCGTTGTTCACACGACCGTTCCACTGAACCTTTGGATCTTCTGAGTAGAACACACGCTCACCCCAACGGTTGAAGATGCGAATCTCAAACAGATCCTGACCCTGGATGGGCACTCGATAAGTATCGTTCTTGCCGTTGTTGTCACCAGGAGTAAAGACGTTGGCCAAGTAGACGAACAAGTCGACGACAACTGGCTTACAAATGGTGTCTTTACATCCCGAAGCATTGGTAACTTCCAAGCAGACATAATACACGTTCGAGCTATCGTATGACCACTGAACCGTCTTATCACCCGACTTCAAATTCTCAATGAAGACATTGGGCAAGGTCTGAGTGATGTCGTTTTGGTGACCAAAGCCCCAGCGCCACTGTGTACCATTGATATCGGTGCGGGTGAAGCTAAAGTCTGGCTTACCGGAAGAGTCGATGCTAAAGTCGGCGATCACAGAGTCAACTGTAAAGAACATATCAGCCATGATGGTGGGACACCAGGGGTTCGGTCTCTGCGGATCATACTCCGCCAAATGAGTCACGCGGTACACACCGGGAGACCAGAACTGGCGAGTATAGATGGAATCCGTCACTGTGATGGTATCCACCTGACCATTGCTCAAGTTCTCAAAACGCCACTTGTAAGATTTGAAGACCGTGTCAGACAAATCTATGAAGGTATTCGAGTCACCAGGACAAATGGCCGGTTTCAAGATCAAACCTCGCACACTGTCACGGGGCAATACATTCACGATGAAGGCAGCCTGTGATGGGGTGTCAGGATAGGTAGCAGGACAGAACTTGCGAACGTTGGGAGGCACGATCAAGGAATCGTACTGTTCCAAGAACACGAAGAAGCGACCGGCATTGTCATAGGTATGACTTACGAACTGATCCTTCACGTTGTCGATGGCACCGTCACCGAAGAACCAAGTCCAGTCAGCGCTGGTGCTGGCTGAGTCAGTCAAGTTGGTGAACTGAATGCTATCTCCGGCACAAATGGTTACTTCGTTTCCAAACTTGGTTGTGAACTCAAACTTGGGACGAGGACCAGGAATCTTGATCCAACGGCTAACGGTGTCTTCACAACCTTGGTCCGTTTTCAACAAGTATTTGACCTGGAACCATCCGTTGCGGGTGTACTTGTGAGCGATACGATCAGGCAAGCCTAGCTCATCGCTGCTTGAGCGCTTGTACAAGTTGGTAATTCCATCACCCCAATCGATGAACCATTCGCGAATGAAGTCACATTCGGTGGGATTGGTTGTACCGTCGCAATTCTTGATGGCCCAGTTGCAGGGATCGTACAAGATGGAGCTATCGAAGAATTCAATGACTGAGTTACAAGAAGGAATGTTCAAACTCAAGTTGAAGAAGGGATCCAATCGAGTGATGAACAATCGACGCTCGATGGTATCCATACAACCGGTTGAGTCACCAGCTACGTTGCGCATGATGTACACGCCAGAGTCATTCTTGTAGTAAAGAGCGCTGGCTCCGCCTCCACCCAACTGTTTCCAGGGGTTTAAAGTCGTACCAGGACCGGCTGCACCGTAGGGAGCTCCTCCAAATGGAATAGACACACCGTCGTCAGCTTTGCTCCAGTCCCAACGAGTGATGGCCTCGCGATTGGGTTTGCCTTGAGCAATGTCTTTCTGACGATCTTGATCGCGCCAGTAGTCATAGGTATCCCAGGTTCCGAAGTTGATGGGATCTGGGTGGAACATGCGGTACTTGGGCAAGGCCTGCAAGTTGTTTGCCTGGTCTTGGCAAATGATCGAATCAGGCAATTCCAACTCCATGGCAAAACCAACCAATACAGGGAAGGCAGCGAAATCGTCACACTTACCGTTGGCTGAGGTCATGCTCAAGCTGATCAAATGGTAACCCGCCCAATTGGGGTTGAAGGTATAAGCCTTGATGTAAGAGTTACCTTGCTTCCAGCTATCCAGAGGAACAATGTTGGTATCGCGAGGGCTCAAAATCTTGGTGTAAGCTGGATCAGGCACATAGTAGTACTTGATGAACTTACCGAAACCAGTGGTATCGATACATCCGTAGGCACCAGTGCTAGGCTGACCAATGACACCTACGTTGTTCCAAATCATTTTAGCGATGTCGGTAGGCGACAAGGCAAAGGGATCAAATCCACGCTTCTCCGCACGGTCTTTGATGTTGTCCCAAACCTCAGATACATCAGCAGCGATTTCGTATTTGGTAATCTCAGCGGTAATGATGGTGTCAGGCCCAGTAATTTTATAGGTCTTACCGTCATCCCATACATCGGTACAAGGAATCTGGTAGGGATCTTCACCTCCGCGGGTCACCACAATGTAGTTGTAGATGGCCGAGTCATTGCGACCGGGCAGCTTCTGGTAGTGGAAGTAGTCCTCTTGGATGTAACGGCGCCAGCCTTTTGAATAGTAGGGACTCGCATTACCCGTAGCCAATTCCCAGCGCAATGACTTCAAGTCACGGGTACGGGTCTTGTTACCAGGAGTGGGGCGAACCACAATATCATCGCCTTTGCAAATCTTGCGAATGTTCAAGGAATTGGGCTTGGGAGTCACCACTTCGAAAGCGGGATCGATCAAGGGGAAACAAGCAAAACGGCTGTACCATTGGGTATCAGAACACAAAGGCTTGTTGCCATTCTTATCTACACCGTTTCCTACAATGATACCTACGGTGATGCATCCGCTGGGATCGCACACTTCAGAGGCCGTGTATTGCTTGGAGTAACGGCTTGGTGGGTTACCGGCAATTTGATAACCTGGGAATGGGGGTCCAGGAGGACGACCGCCAGGGCTCAAACCGCTCAAGGGAACAAAGCCGTTGGGGTTACAAGAAGAATCGAAGTTGATGGCCACATGTGAGAAAGTACAACCAGGCTTCAAGTCACTCAAAACAAAGGTGATACCGTATTGGGGACTCTTGGCACCCAAACACTCGATAGCGTCTTTCAACAGACCAGAACCTACACCGCCGGCATTGGCATGCATCATGGCCAACTGCTTGGTGGCTTCACTTTCACACTGGAAAGGATGACAAGTATCCTTGTGCAACAACTTCACGTTCTGACACTGAGGAATCTTGGCATAATACAAATCGCGGTAGCGCTGGTAGTTGATGGACCAGTCAAAATTCTCTTTTCCGTTGGGGAAGCGCTTAAAGCTATCGAGAATGATGGGGCGCTCACCCTTGTTGTAACGAATCAAATACAGGTTGTACGGGAGCGTGTCTTTTTTCAGGGTTACGGTCAGCAAGAATTTGACCGAGTCGGTTTTGCTCCTGAGCTGTACCTCTTCCCTGGCATTTAGTTTCACCGTCTTAGGACCAATGTGCATGGTATTGTAAGGACCACTCATGGGGCCAACATACGCCGTATCTCCATTGCCCAACTCCATGTCAACGGGATCTTCGATGTAACGTGTACCCTTGCCCTTCCAATAGATATCTTGCAAATACTTCTTGACTGAACCGGAACCATAATCACTAGCGGCCAAATTCAAGAAACCAGGGTCATTCGGAACCGTCACAATAGAATCCTGAATGATGTAGAACATAGAATCTGGCCACACGTTCAAGATTTTACACAAACCGTTGCTGTCGATAAAGATGGCATCCTGCATGGGCGCATTTTTAAAATCGCTCAGCATCACCAAATCCCAGCTAGGATAATAGTGCTTCGGCAAGGTATCACGTGAGAAGTTGCAATTCACGAAGACGTTTTTGTTCTCCATGATGTCTGTGGTACACTTGGGAGCATAGTTATCTCCGAAATCCCATAAACGAATGGCACAAACACGCTCGCGCTTCTTGTAATCGTTTCCTCCACCGGGTGAAGGGTTGCCTTGATAAACCGAATAGGAACTATCAGAGTTCAACTCGTTGCGAATGGGCTTCACCCAAACCTGAGACTTGAATGTATGACCCAAGGTGCCATCGGGCTTGTACCAGGTAGAGTCATCATCGGTAAAGTCTTTGTCGTTGTGATAGAAGGTTGAGAAGTTCTTGAAGTGAACCGTATCCATGATATCCTTGGGACACTGGAATACCTCAAACTCCGCAATTCGGTTGAACGCGACTTCAATGGTGGAAACAGGACCCAAAATAATGACGGTATCAAAAGCAGATTTGTTACCGCAGATGGGGTGTCTGTAAGTCAGATTGATTTGGAAGGGACCCAAGCCTGAGAACACGTGCTCGGTGGCCCAGTTGCGGTTATCGAAGTTACGAGGACCGGTATTGGGATCACCAAAGTTCCACAACAAGCCCGTCGCACCCGAAGGAATTTGATCCACTTTGAAGGCAATCTTTGGATCGCTGATACAGGTTGAATCTTTGTCAGCTATGATGTTCGCTTTAGAGGCGAAAACCGTCGCTGTCGCTGTTACCTCGAATGAATCTTTACAACCGTCTAAAGTCTCAATGATCATTTTAGAGTTGTAAGTACCTTGACCATAGAAAGTCTTTTTGATATCAGGACCCCAGTCATTGGTAATAGAGCCATCGCCCCAGTACCAAGTAATGGTTTTCACCTGGCTCTTGTCGATCTGAGAAATATTCTTGATGATCGCCGTAACCGAGTCACATTGAACAGGCTTGTTTGATGTGAAACGCGCACCGATTTTCTCGCGCACTTTCACGGCAGCCTGAATGGTATCAGCGCTCACACAACCGTTCTCATCTTCCACTTCGATGTACAAATCGAAGGTACCTCCACGTTGATCTTTGATGGAGAAACAGAAGGTCTGAGGCATGGTTGGATTCGAATACTCAAACAACTGACCATCACTGACCAGGTATTTGATATTCTTTATCTTAGCCCCGTTAGAGTTGAAGGTGGAATCGTTGAAACAGAACAAGTTCTTTTCGAAACACTGCTCGTACAAATTCACCAAAGTCAACTTGATTTTTGGGGACTCGCGAATGACCAAGTTAACCGTTGAGGTACACTTGGTACCGTTGATGGTCGTGATGTACTTGATCTGCTTAGTACCGGCCGTTTTAAAGGCATAATTGACGTTCTTCTGACCCGTCTGGGTGTTTTCACCGTTAAAATCCCAATCGTGCGTGGTACCAGAATTGGCGCCAAAGAAGCGAATGGGAGTTCCTAGACAGGGAGAACCGTCATAGGTGATTGTGCACTGAGCTTGAACGTCTGAAGCCCCGTAAAACAAGGCTCCAACGGCCAAAAGTGCCGCTTTTAGTGTCGAGGTAAATCGTTTCATAAAAGGTGTTTTCACAGTACGTGAATCTTCAAATTTAGGCGATTTGGGGGATATCATTGGGACTACTTTTTGATTAGCAAAGGTTGGCGATTCACCTTTGTCTCTGACTGACCTTCAAACTGGGTGGTAAGAACCACACGGTAAAGACCGGCCGGACAAGGCGTCTGGTAACAGTGGGCTTTCCAGCTTTCACGAGGATTTTCACTGCGAAAGACCAAACGATTGAGTTGATCGAAAATCAGCAATTCGTATCTCTCCGGATAACGATCAAATTCCACGTAGAACTGGTCATTCAAACCGTCTCCGTTGGGCGTTATCACATCGGGAATCACATAGTTGGGTATCTCCATTTTGGGTGCTTGAACCCAAAATACTTGGGAGTCCACACAGCCCGTCGAATGGCGCAAAATGAGCACAAGCGTAATTCGGTCTCTTCGCCCAAAATCTGGACAATGGGTTCCACCGCTCACATTCCTCTGCTCCCCATCCAATCTCCACCAGGTTTGGGCATCGGTTTGGGCGGTCGACTCAAACTGAATGCAACCACCTGCCAGATCAGACAATCGGCCCTGAGCCGAGCCTTTGCAAGAAACGGTTTTGGAAACTACCGATATGACCGGCTCAGAACGACGAGAGGGGTTAGCCAGTTCCATGACAGCCTGTGGCGTCACACTGGCAACCGAGGTGCTCTGGCGGGCGGTATCCATTTCAACTTCAGCCAATGCCGTAGAAGCGCTGGCCGATTCGTCATTCCTGCGGAATGACTCTAGCTCTACCCCATCGTCTTCCATAAAATCATCAGCAGGCTTCACCGGGGCAGCTTCAACGGTTTCTGTTGCAAGAAGCTGGGGCTCCACTGGAATTTGAGAATCTACATTCCACCAAACCGCAGTAGCCACCGCACCTGCTGCCAAGACCCAAATCGAAGCTTTGGCCAGCAATCCTGTTCCACTTGCCGTCGCAGCCGTTGCCGCAGGCAGTTGAGATTGAACGGCTTGCAATACCCCATCGGGAGCAGGCACTTCGGCCTCTCGCAATGCATCGCGAAACAAGGAATCTATGGGGTTTTGGTCGTTCATCCAGTTGGTGACTTAGAGACAAGAAGGAAAAGACCACCCAATGGTTGCCTCTTCTGTGAATTATTTTTTTTCATCTATCAAACGCTCTTGCAACCACTTGCGCGCTTTGAACAATTGACTTTTGGATGTGTTCTCACTAATACTCAACAGGTCCGCAATTTCGCTGTGTCCATAGCCTTCAATGGCAAACAGGTTGAATACCACCCTGTATCCCACAGGAAGCTGCTCTATCAATTTGAGCAATCGCCCGGCATCCATTCTCGAATCCAAACTGGGAGCCTCGTCCTGCAGGGTCGCATGCTCTTCAATATCAGTGGAAAATCGCATGCGATCACTTTTGATGGAATCCAAGCAAGTGGTGACAGCAATTCTTCTCAGCCAACCTTCAAAGGAACCTTGAGCTTTGAATTCTCCCAATTTGGTAAAGGCTTTGATCCAGGTCTCTTGCAGCATATCGCGAGCTGTATCGGGCTCTCCCATGTATCGCAAACAAATGGCGTAGAGTTTGGCCGCGTACCGGTGGTACAATTCTGACTGAGCCTGAGCATCTCCCCTCAAACATGCCTGAATTCGATGCGAATCAGTTTCAGTATGCAGATTGGTTTCCTTCATGCTCTAGATGGCGTGGCTCTGTCCAATAGAGGTTCAAAACCCCCTCTAGGTTGCCTAAGCAACTTTCAATTGCGAATATTTTTGGATATGCCATAGCCCAATGTGGTCAGTATCATTTTGGCATTGCCGTTTCGCTCAATTTCATAGATGGCTGATTCCACTTGACCGACCATTCGATCCATGGCATCTATGTCTACATTGAGCTTTAAAAATTTGTCTAGGAACTCGCCTTCTTGAGGGCTCCACTCAGGCCGCTGATCCACGTATTCGTGCAACAAGGCTGCTCTCAACAAAGCCAATCCATACTGCATGTAGGCCTTAAGTCCTTCGCGTCCCAAAGAGCCTGCTTCATCGGCCCAAGCGGCCACCTGATCCATTTTTTTGGTATAGGCATTGCCTAAAAACCCTTTCCAGGACTCAAAGTAGGGACTTTGAACTTGGTCGATCAATTGCAAAGCATGGCGGTAATCACCTTGGCAAAGTTGGGCCGCTCTAGCCGCTGCAGAGGCCTCAATTCCTTTCTGTTCCAATGCCGTATTCACATCTGAAATCAGCAGTGGAGGAATTCGCATGGTCTGGGTTCTGGAGAGAATGGTATTCAGGATGCGCTCGGTTTTTTCTGCTACCAGCAGAAATATGGTTCCCGCCGGCGGCTCTTCGATCATTTTCAGCAGCACATTGCCCTCTTGTCCCAAGAATTCCGGCATCCACAAAATGAGAATCTTTCGCCCCGATTCAAAGGGCTTCAGTGAGAGCGACTTGATGATCGATCGACATTCCTTGATGGGAATGTTGCCCTGTTTGTTCTCTGAACCCAGGTGCTTCATCCAGTCCTCGTAATTGAAGTAAAGCGTTTCGCTCAATTGTTCCCTCCAAGGCCCGAGCAAGTCTGAGGCCGTATCACCGCTGCTGCTGGGAAAAGGAAAACTAAAATGAACGTCTGGGTGCGTGAAGGTTTTGTTTTTTCGGCACGAGGAACATTCGCCACAGGCATCCTGTTCGCCGGGTTGTTGACAGGTCAATAAATTGGCATAGGCCAAAGCCAGAGCCAAACTTCCGTGGCCCATGTTGCCCAAGATCAATTGCGCATGCGGTACCCGGTTTTGTTGAACCGATCGCAGCATTCGCTGCTTGATGGCCTCTTGACCGACCACTTCATGAAGCATCTGAACCTCCCGTTTTGTTCGCGCTGCGTAGACCTTTCCAATACACTATGACCAAGGTGACAAAGACAACCATGGCAATGGCCTGGCTGTGCGTCAACCACTTGTCGATGATGTATCCGCGGGCCTCATCGCCTCGGTACATTTCGGTAAAAAAGCGCCCTACGGCGTAGACCAATCCGTAAATCAAGAACAACTGACCATCAAATTTCTGCCGCTTCTGGGTCCAAAACATGAAGACCAAACAGGTAAATATAATGGCCGAGTCCCACAATTGCACCGGATAAAGGGGCACTCCCAAGGGCTCTGCCGAACTGTGAGGATGAGTATAAACGACACCGTATGCGGCATCACAGGTGACTCCATGGCAACAACCCGATAGGAAGCATCCGATTTTGCCAAAGGCATGCACAAAGGCACCCCCTATTCCAACCCAATCGAAACCCTTGGCCAAGGGTATTCCGCGCTTGCGAAACCACCAGACCAGGACGGCTACGGTAAACAGGAAGGAACCGTAGAACACAAATCCACGCCCGAGATTGTCGAGAAATTCCCCCATATGGGAGGCGTAATAGCCCGGTTTTTCTAGAAAGAAAAAGATTTTACCTCCTACAAATACTCCCAAGAAGCAATACAAAAATAACTCGCTAACGCCATCCAGGTCCAAGCCCAACTCAGCTCGATTTCGATAGACCACGAAGAAGGCTACCAGCACTCCAATCATGATCATGAATCCATACGAATAGAGCGTAATGGAACCGAAATGAAAGAGTTCTGGATGCATGGTTAAGAATGGTAAGCACGTGACAAACGAAGAGCCATCGCCGCCAATTCTTCTTGGCTAGGATGAAGCTTTTCTTTGCTAAAGTTGATGTCTCCTACCTGCTGCAAGGGCACCAAGTGTATGTGCGCATGAGGAACCTCCAGCCCAATTACGGCTGTTCCTATGCGCTTGCAGGGCAATTCGCGACCCATGGCCTGAGCGACCCCTTGGGCAAATTTCCATAGATCAGCCAAGGCCGAAGGCTCAAGGTCAAACATGTAATCAACCTCGTGTTTGGGTATGACCAAAACATGGCCATGCACCAAGGGCATGATATCCAAAAAAGCCAAATGCTTCTCGTCTTCCGCCACCTTGTGACAGGGAATCTCACCAGCGACTATTCGAGAAAACAAGCTAGCCATGATCAAATGCTGATGCCCAAGATCTCCAATTTAACAACCCCAGCAGGCACTTGGATCTCTACGATCTCACCGACTTTTCGGCCCAGCAATCCAGCGCCAATGGCGCTCTTTACCGAAATCTTTTTCTCTTTCAAATTGGCTTCAGTTTCAGATACAATCATGTATTGATCTTCCTTGCCGACGTTGTGGTTCTTAACCTTCACCTTGCACAAAATGCTGACTTTGCTGGTATCGAGCTGCGAGGAATCGATAACACGTGCGTTGGCCAAAAGGCTGTCCATCTGGGCAATCTTATCTTCCAAGTGTCCTTGGGCTTCTTTGGCGGCATCGTATTCCGCATTCTCACTCAAATCACCCTTATCTCGGGCTTCGGCAATGGCTTGAATGATGCGGGGGCGTTCTACTGATTTCAACTGTTGGAGCTCGGCTTTCAAAGCATCCAATCCTTCTTTGGTAAAATACTGAATCGCACTCATGGTGTGTATGTATTAGGGTTTTGGGTGGGTGTTAAAAAAAATGTTGCATCTATGGCCTCCCATAGATGCAACAATCAAATATAAGTTTTTTCTGCTTACTCGGCCGCGCCCAATCCAATGCGCACACCAAAACTGTGTACACCGTCGAAGGGGTTTGTGTGGCGGTAGCTGTAATCTAAGGAGACAATGTTGCCACCGTCCATGGTCCAATTGTAGCTCAAACCAGCCGAAGCGCCTGTAAAGGCAGAGGTGCGGGTATCTTCGTTGAACACTCCTTCTTGGTACACGAAAGCACCGCGAAGAGACAAAAAGTCTTTGTAGGTATATTCAGCACCCAAGACCGTTTGGTTGGCAGAGAAAGCATAGTTGGTGAAGCCGAAGCCCAAGGTCAACTTGTTGTCGTACATGTTGGCCACCTTATCCAAACGAATGTCGTAGGTCGCTGAGATGTTCAACAAGGATGGCATTTTGATGGGATCTACTTTCACCTGAACCGTCTTGTCAAAGGTTCCGTTTTGCAGCAAGGCCTTGTAGCTCAAACCATCTCCCTTGTGCATCATGTCAGGACCAATGTTCTTGATTGATACTCCAAAGTTGAAGTCATTTCGTTTGATGGCATTGGCGGTTGGGCGCAAGGTAGTCGAGTATTGAACACCTGCATCCAAAACAACACCTGAAGCACTCGCATCGGGAATACCTTCGTTGACCATGCGCATGGTAAAACCTGCTGCGATGGCATTGGAGAAACTCTTGGAATAAGAGACACCAATGTTGGTCATGTTAACGCGGTAAGTACCGATTCCACCATAGGGGTTTTCAGTCGTTGTGATGTCAATGGGATCGACACCAAACTGCATCACAGTTAAGCCCAATGTTCCACCATCGCCATCAGCCAATTTCTGGGCAAAACCCACATTGTTCACAGAAATGCCACTACCCACCAACCAAGCGGTTCGAGAGAAGGCCAGCTCTGTCAGAGATGCCATTTTATCCATTCCTGCCACGTTCATAAACGTAGCTTCTAGACCGGTTACTCCTGCCGCACCTGCCCAGCCAAGAGCACTGCTGCGGGCCCATCCGTTGATGGTCAATTGAGCGGCTCCAGCCTGACCCTGACGCTCGGGGTTACCCGCCATCAAAGGTTGTACAAGCATGCTGCTACCTAACAAGGCAGCGGCAAAAGCAATATTCAAGCGTTTCTTCATGAGTTCTATTAATAGCTATCCAAGTCAATGGCGTGCATGATGCCGTACCAACGCACGACCTTCTCACCCAAGTCTTTGTTCTTTACATGTATTAAGTACAAACCAGAGGCAATGGGCACATTGCTTTGGTTCTTCAAGTCCCACTCGACGAAGGTCTGTTCGTCGGCCTTGGTGATGCGGCGAATCTGATTACCTGCCATGTCGTAGATCGTGATCGTACATTCAGGAGGCAAGTTGGTGATCTTCACGCGAGAGTCAACGGGGCTGTTCTCGTATTCGCTGTAACCGCGGTAGGGGTTAGGCACCACATTCACCAAATCCAAGCTAGCGATTCCTACATCGTTGGAAACTGTTGGAGCAATCTCGCTCGCATCGAATTCGTACATAGGACGATCGTTGTTCGCTGCATTGCCAGTTTGGAAGGTGGTATACGCCTTGCGAATGTTGATTTTGAACTTCACCTCGGTTGGAGGTACACCGTTGTCCATGTTGTAACCAGGAGCCAGATAAGTAGGCATTACCCACATTACCTGTGACAAGACGCGTGTCTTTTGCAAGTTATTGGGGTTTCCACCAGGAGCAGAAGCCATCAAACCGTCTTTGAAACGCTGGAAGTTGGCTTCATCCTCTCCAAAGTAACGATCACCTTTCACGTTGCGGGAAATACCGTTATAACCGGTATTGAATACATAGATGAAGTGCTTACCACCGATAACGGGATAGTTACCATTGTCGTTGTACACACGGTCTGTCGGGTTGTAAATCATGTCACGACCGTTGTCACCAGGCAAGTAGCTGTCTTCAGAGAAAGCTACGCACAAGCGCTCACCCGTTTCCATGTTGATGGCATAGCCAGGGAACCATCCCAAGCCCATGCTACCGGCGATGGGATTGCCTTCTTTGTCAACTGAATTGGCGTAACGCATGTTGAATTTTGACTGTTGACCCTCGGTTGAGGTTCTAACCTCGTCATCAGCCATTTCCAATACGGGGCAACGAGTCCACAAATCTTTGTTGGGAGTCAAGACAATTTCCACGCTGGCCAACTCGGCCATGGGGTTTTGCAAGCCTGTTGCGTTACCCCACCAAGCAAAACCGTAGGTATTCTTACCCACTGTTGGGCTGTACTTTTCACGGGCCACCAAACCGTAAGGCGCGATGCGGCCGTTCCATATGCGCTCGTAAGCAGAACCGGGATCAACTGGGGTTCCGTCCTGATTGAAGAAGTCAGAAGTGTAACCGTCGAAGGTACCACCACGACCATTGCTACCGGCACGAATCCAGTTGGGCCATACGGTTTGTGATTGAGCGTTGCCGTTGGCGTCGTTATCGGCCACCGCCGTCAACCACTGCTTTCCGTTGTCTTCCCAGGTCACCTCATAAGAAACATATCCGTTAGAAGGATCAGCCTCGGCGTTCTCACCAGGGTTGTACACCTGCTCTACTTCAATGCTCAGACCCCAATCGGCCAAAGTTTCGGTTGTCGTATTGGCCACAGAGGGTCTACCCTGTACACTTTCAAATTTGACGGCGATGGTTGTATCACTAAATACGGTATCGCCAGTCGTTTGATTGACCAAGAACCACTGGGTATGTTTGGTCATGGAGTCTTTCAATCCAGATCCCAATGAGGTTTTCAATTCGTTGAACACCAAAGTAAATTTGGCATTGGGAACCTTCAAAGGATCAACCACTTTCACGTTCACAGGACCCATACCGGGCATGTATTTTGGATTTGGAGCGTAACCCGTAGAAAGTACTTCATCCAAAGTTTCTTTGGTAAACTCCAACACCTGACCACCGTTTCCGCGACCCGACAAGCGCACCAATGAAGGACCACTGCCGTATTGGGTATTGAGTTGAGTTCCAAAATTCTCGGGTTCCGTTTTGTGAGGAATGGCGCGAATCACACGAATGTTGCGGCGACCGGCCAAGTATTGATTGGGGTCTAGCTGCAAAGAATCATCGGCCAAGATGGCATAACTCAACACCATGTAGTAGTAAGGCTTGAAGTCAACCAAACGAGTGCTAGCTGAGGTTGCAAACAAATCGTTCTTGATGGAATAGCTGTGCTGTATTCCTTTGTCTGCTCCTTCGACCATGATGACAGGCACCAACTGGGACAACTTAGGATCGTACACGCGGTTGATGATCATGTCACGACCGTTTTGAACGTCGGCTTGGAACAACAGACGAGCTTTGTCGATGTTGGTCAAGTCACCGGTGTTTACGGTTCCGTCTTTCAATTGGTATACCAAGTATCCTTCGAAAGCATAGGTCTTCTCTTGGTTGTTGGCGTCTTTATACTTCTCGCGGTAGTTCTCCACTTTGGTTGAATTGGTGTTCAAGAACTTCATCACCAATTCAGACTCCAACTCCTGGATTTCAATATCGGGAGCGTTAGGACCGTCCAAAATTTTGAAGTTGTTATTGAACAAGGTTTGTGCCTTGTCTGAAGCCAATTGCAACAAACGCAAAGACCCTGTGCCCAAGCAAGGTGCACCGGCACCGCCGCTGGTTGTACGAGCCCAAACAACACCTACGGTAATGCGCTGAACCTGACCGGGGCGCAACAAGAAAGGACCGGTTGACTGAATGAAACGACGGTCACCAGGACGGTTACCCGCGCTCTTTTCATCCCAGCACTCACCAGCATAGGCAGGATCGGTTGGGCCAGGGAACATGTAGTCGGCAGGTTGGCTACCACCAAAACCTGTACCACCCCAAGTTACCGTTTGACCACCGAGCCATTTTCCTTGAAGCAAGTTATAGAACTCAGGAGCCTCACCGGGATTACCGCGAATGGGGTCAGAATCGTTGTTGTAGTACATGAAGTGACTCATTCCCATTTGATTGCCTGCCGTATCGGTAGGTCCTTCAAAGTAGTCTACACCGATGGTGGGAGGATTCAATCCATAACCCAAAACACCTTCGTCGTCGTCATCACCGTTGTAACAGTAACCCAAGCTACGGCCTACGTCACAACCAACATAGTCATCAGCATAGTTACCCAAATCAGCATCGACCCATTGGCCCATGTAACAGTCGTTCAAGGTGGTGAAACCACGGTTGATGATTTTGGTTGAATAGAAGGTCATGTTGTTCACCTCGTCATTCGTAGTAAACGCAAATGCCGTGGTTTGGCACTCTACACCGATGGGCTGACCCTGTGTCTCAGAGTGAATGTTGCCCTTGTCGTTGTATACCCACCAAATGAACATGTCAGGCTGTTTATCGACACCGTTCTCTTCTGTGGGGCGGCGATCATCCAAAACGGGGTGTTCACCCGCAAATGGATCGTATACACCATCGGGAATGATTTCCTTGTAAGGAGCCAAATAGTGAGCCTCGTTGCCATTCATAACGGCACGGGTGCGACCGGCGGGCCAATCGCGAATACCCACACTTTGGTTGACGTATTGACTGGATTCAAAATCTTCCAATTCATCGCGCGTCACCTTCCACATTTTATCGTAGGTCTTGCAACGAACAGGGTCAGTTGCGGCTGTTGTGGTATCCAAAGGACCGGGCCAGAAGTCTGATCCGCGCTGGCGATAGGTCATCGCAGCCAACTTCAAGCTACCTCCGTTGTCCTTACCGCCGATCCAGATGGCACCCGAGAACAAGGAGTGCTTACGAACGGCATTGGGATCACTGATTTTGGGTACCTCATACTTGGGATTGTTCAAATCCCACCACATATCGCCGCCGTTCAACAACTTGGTTCGGACGTTGTTGATGTCCAAATCCACGCTTTGAGAAGCTGGCTCACAAGTGTTGGCAAATTGGCCACCGCGACGATCTACACTGGGGCGTGTACCGCGGCCATTGACGTTGACAATGGGGCGAGCGCTCAGTGAGCTTAGCGTTAATGCCGTTAACAAAAGAATGCCAAATCGTTTCATATCTATTTTCTAGGAGCTGTACAGATTAGTTCAAGTTCATACGCAATCCCAAACGAATGGTGCGGGGGTTGGCGTAGTTACCAGTTTGAGAGTTTAACAAAATGCGATACAAATCCACATAACTCTGAGAGTTGATCTGGTTTTGAATCAGCAACTGACCTTGAGGAGAATTCAAGAAACCGTCATCCATGGGCTGACCGGTGTAAGGGAACACATTCACGACGTTGAAGGTGTTCAGCACATTCTGAATCCAGAAGAAGGCATTCATTTGCAAGTCATTCTTCTCAGTGCGACTAACAGTGAAACCTTTGGTGATGTTGATGTCGAAGGTATTCTGCCAAGGCAAGCGAGCACCGAAAGGCACACCCTTGATTTGGGCACGGTCAACGGCTCCAATCTGCACAGCGCGGGTTGTTGGCGTATAGGGAGCACCGCTATAAGAGTTGGCAATGATGTTGAAGCTGGTCAACTTGAAAATTTCCTTGCCATTGATGCGGGGACCGGTATACAAATTCTTCTTGCTGCGAGGATCGATACCACCGCCCCATGCCCAAGTAGCCGAAACCTTGAAGTTGTTGCGAATGTCCAATTCACCCAAAGGAATCACGTTGCGCAAGTTGGGCTGGTTTGACGCAATCAAAGTAGCCTGTGAACTGATGTTTGAACCCGTACCGTCGGCAAACTGCAACATGTAAGAGAATGACAAACTCAAGGGGCCTGGACGACCGCCAGCGCCTACGTTGTCCATTACGTATTTGGTGCGGAATCCGCTAACAGTAGCGAAGTCGATGTTGCGGTAGGTCGTATAGGTAACAGGATAGCCTTGGTTGATTTGGTACAAACCAAAGTCATTGCGAATCTCTGAATAAGAAACAGCCAACTCCAAACCGCGGTCACCGCGACGACCAAACACCTGCTTGTAACCCGCTTCATAATCGGTTTTCAAACGAGGGCCCAAATCACCGTTGGAGATAGTAGAACCTTGGCGATTCTTTAGGTAATACAACTCGTCAATTGACAAGAAGGAGGCGCCGCTATTGGGGCGCTGAGCCAACACGTCATAGCTAACGTAGAAGGTTTTGCGCTTGGGTTCCAAGGGGAAACTGAACCAAATACGGGGAAGCAAATTCACGTTAGGAGTAAAGTCCTTAAAGGAAGCACTTGACAATTCCTGCTTGCTGGGATCAATCAAATAAGGAGCAATGCGACCATTGCTGGTTTGGTTGGCTAAGAATTCAGGGTTGCGCTGCTCAGAACCATCGGCATTGTACCAACGGTCGCCATCGCGGTAACCCAAGATTTTGGTGGGAGCTTCGATGTCATTAACATATACCTTGAAGTCTTCACCCATGTTGCTGGGATGATCGGCGGCCAATCCATTGATTTCAGTGACTTCACCTACTGTCTTAATGGGATACAAACTGTATGCATCGCGCAACACGGACTGGTTGGCATCATAACGCTCCATGCGAAGACCCATGCGGAAGATCAAATCCTTGAACTGGAATTGGTCTTGCAACCAAGCGGCCATGTATACAGGTTGGAAGGCGCCAATCAAACGCTGATCCTTGTTGTTCAAGAAGTCATCCAATGAAGGCTTTCCTTTGATTTTGTTACCCAAGTGATCGTAACCAAAGTAGCTAACCACACCGTTACCATTGTTCAACATCTCATCAGCATTGAACATATCCAGACTGAAATCTTCAGGCTTATAAGAGTTGATATCGATGAAGGTGCGCTCACCAACGGGACGACCGTAAACGTCAACGGCGCCGTCATTGATCAGTTTGTCACGGAAAGCGCGGTCAAAGTGCGATTGAGATTCATAATTGATCAAGCGGTTGTAGCGAACGGTATCGGTGAACACCCCGTTGGCATCGTAGCTCAAAATGGGGTTTTCCAAATCCAATTCCGCAATGTGGCTGTTCATGTATTGGTTCATGAGGATCCACAATCCGTTGGCTCCCAAACCATAACCACGGCTGATTTGCTGTTCGTAGTAGAAACCGGCTTGCAAGTCATGGGGAGTACGCTCACGTCCACCCACTGATTTGCCTTGAACCTGCATCTGACCCAAAGCAAACACCGAATAGCGCTCGCTTTGGCTCTTGCTCCAACCGGCAGTGATTCCACCAGGGGTACCCCACAAAGAATAGACGTTGTTGGGGTTAAAACCGTTCAACAAGCCCTGGTTGGCAATCAAGGTACCTTGACTGGTCACGTTGAAGCCACGGCTATCGTAGTAATCGTAAACATTCTGAGTGTATTTGGCACGAAGAGGGTTCAAATCGCTGGCTTGGAAGGCCATCAAGGTATCGCGGTAACCCACCAATTCCCAATAGTTGCGCAACTGTACGTAGTTACCGTATTGGTCACGCACAATTTTGGGCTCTTTGTTGGGGTTCTGCTGAGCATCGTAATTCGAATAGAAAAACACCTCTTCAGGGTAACGAGTGAAGGTTCCCACGTAACCATAGTCGAAGATGTTGTTCAAGTGCTTGGCATCGCGGGTTTGGGAAGTTGATGATTGGTATTCACCTCGAATGGTGTAGAACGCCGACTTGATTTGGCTTTCCTTATCCACTTTGAAGTTCTGGGTAAACTGCAAATAGCCACGATAGGTCTGGTTGTCGCTACGGGCGTTGTTCTTGAAGTTCATGATGCTGTTGCTAGCCGAACGACCATTGGAATAGAAGTAAGAACCATAACCCGTGATGGTAATCAAATCTGTGGGACGGAATTCCAACTTGCCAATGAAATTACCATTGTACAAGGCTGAATTGGGGCGAGCCTTCAACAAATCAAAATCATCTTCCGTCAAGTAACTAGCGGCATGAACGAAACCATTGGGTGTGATGATCAAAGGGTTTTCCTCAATCTCAGCCAACTTGTCTTCTTTCACCACATACACACCCGTGCGGGTAGGATTAGGCTCTTTGTAATAGCCTAAGTTTCCGTTCAAGGTGAATCCGAGCTTCACTAATTCCTTGGTGCGACCGCCATCTGTCAAGATATTCTTTTTCCAAAGTGGACCAGACACAAACCCTTCGACGGTATTGTAACCGAAGGCATCCAATCCGGTAGAGGTAATGCCCTCAATGGCTGAAACCATTTTAGCAGAAGCACTCTTAGAGGTATAACTAAAAGCACCACCAGTCAAATCACCGTACATGGCAGGAATACCGCCGATGTTTACAGCAACAGCTTCCGTACCCAAGCTGGGCAAGGTACCGCCACCGATGATACGCATTCCGTCAATGTAGGTTCCGTTACCGTCGGCACGAGTTCCGCGAACCGAAGTACCTTGACGAGTGGCCAAGATACCCGCGTCTGTAGAAACGGCATAGGCTGCACCACGCTTACCCGCACCCAACAACTTCGCACCCGAAATTTGGGTTTCTCCGTTGTTCAAGCTTACAGGACCGCGGCGACCGCTTACCACAATTTCTACAGCCGGACCTGATTTTAGGAAACGAACTTCCCAGGGGTCGTTGTAACCGGCAACCAGTTCCAAATTCTCTTTTTTCTGAAGGGGAAACCCTGCGTACTCGGCGGTGGCCACGTATACCCCTGGATTCAGGGTTTGGAATACTACGTTACCGTCTGAGTCGGTGGTGTCAGAAGCGACTTCGATGTCGTTCTGGGTCATGACCACTCGAACACCCGAGATTTTCTTTCCATCTTGGTTCAATGCCTTTACACGAAAATCGGCAAAGTTGATTTGCGCCCAGGCGCTTCCAGCAGCGAACATTGCAAGGGTTAGAGCCCACTTGAGATGCGTATTCTTCATAGATTTTTCTTGGTTCAATTCAGTAGATGAGGCGCCGTTGAGCGATTCCATCCGACTAATTGGCAATTTTACCGAAAAATCAAGAGAGTAACAACCCCTTAGGCCTCGAATTAAAGGCCAAATGAGCCTTGTATTTGGCTGCAATCAACAGCACTGGGTCCATACTGGGCTTCAAGACATCAATCCACCCCCATGACAGCCAAGGTGTTAGCCAGCAATTCACGGGAAATCTTTTGGTAACTTTCACGGGTCCATCCGCCGACGTGTGGAGCCAATAAACATCGATAATCTTTTGACATTTCCGCAATCAATTCACGTATGGAAGAACCCGCCTGCATCGGGGGTTCACGCTCCAAAACATCAGCTCCAAAACCCAAAATTTTACCGCTCTGAATGCCCCTCCAAACTGCCTGGGTATCGACCACTTCACCTCGGGACAAATTGAGCAACCAAATGGGCTTGGACAAGGCTGAAACAAAGGCTTCATCGACCCACTTTCTCGTCTCCGAAGTCAAGGGCACGTGAAAGCTGAGAATGTCTGATTCTGACACAATCTTTACCCGATCGCAGGCTTCCATGTAGCCATCGCTTTGAACCTCCTTGTACTTGTCGTAGACCAATACCCGAACCCCAAATCCAGCCAGTTTTCGAGCTACAGCCGAACCGGTATGACCGTATCCGATGATGCCCACTGTGCGGCCGGCTAACTCTAGTCCGCGATTTCCCTCCCGGTCCCAAAGTCCTTGACGAACCTCAGCATCGGCCTTGTGCAACCGGGTAAATAGACTGAGCAACATCGCCATAGTTTGCTCGCCAACAGCATCGGCATTGGCCCCACCCGCATTGAAGAGTTCAATGCCTTTTTCTCGGCAAGCGTGTTCATCGATGTTGTCCAAACCCGCGCCGCCGCGGCCAATGAACTGCAAATGGGGCGCCAGCTCCAACAAAGATCGATCAACCCACATTTTGCTGCGAATCAACAGACCCGAATAGTGGGAAATGCGGCTGCGAATCTCAGACTCGGTAATCGTGGGCAGGTAATCGTAATCGATACCATGCTCGCTCAAGCCCTGCATGAGGTCAGAATGAAAATCATCAACCAACAGGACTTTGTTCATGGGGCTATCGCAATTGGCGGCGGTTTTGTTGCCAGGCCGATTGGGAAGAGGAGGCCGAAACAGGCTTGGAAGCCTTTTTCCCTTGATCGTACAAGAGGGCTGCTCCCGCTGCCAATCCAACCAGTTCCTGTTCACTCAAGTTCGGCTTCTGCCCTTCTTCAGGCTTGAAGTACTGAGCGATGAAATGGGTATCAAAATCTCCCTTCAAAAAGGCCTCGTGAGTCAAGACAAATTCGCCAAAACTCAAGGTCGTTTCAATGCCGACAACCACGTATTCTTCAATGGCTCTGCGCAAGCGTTGAATGGCCTCTTCCCGGGTGGGAGCCCAGGCGATCAACTTGGCCAGCATATTGTCGTAATAGATGGGAATTTCCATGCCTGACTCCATGCAGTCATCGACGCGAATGCCGGGGCCTTGGGGCGTCAAATAAGTCAGTACTTGACCTACGTTCGGCAGGAACTGCTGATAGGGATCTTCGGCGCAAACGCGCAGCTCAATGGCATGACCGTGAATGCGCAAATCTTCTTGGCTGAAGGACAACTTTTCACCAGCGGCTACGCGTATTTGTTCCTTGACCAAGTCCAAACCGGTGATCATTTCGGTCACGGGGTGTTCCACTTGCAAGCGCGTATTCATCTCCAAGAAATAGAAGTCTTTGTTGTCGCTCAAGAGAAACTCGACAGTACCGGCACCGCTGTAGTTGCAAGCCTTGGCCACATTCACGGCTGCTTGTCCCATTTGCTCGCGCAATTCAGGGGTCAACACTGCACTGGGAGCTTCTTCCACCAGTTTTTGGTGGCGTCGCTGTATGGAGCACTCGCGTTCAAACAAGTGGCACACATGGCCATGCGAATCGGCCATGATCTGAATCTCAATATGTCGAGGACGGCCCACATACTTCTCGATGAAAACGGCGTCATCGCCAAAAGCAGAACGGGCTTCGCTTTGGGCCATTTGCAGGGAAGACAAGAATTCGTTTTCTGATTCCACCACACGCATGCCCTTTCCTCCCCCACCGGCACTGGCTTTGACCAATACGGGAAAACCAATGCTGCGGGCTACGTCTAATGCTGCTTGAGCATCGACAATGGCCTCGTTGATTCCGGGAACCAAGGGCACACCGTATTTCTCAACGGCCTGTTTAGAGGCAATCTTGGAACCCATCATATCCATGGCTTCGGGACTAGGGCCAATCAAAGCGATGCCTTCTTCGCGCAAACGACGCGCAAAGGTGGCATTCTCACTCAGGAATCCGTAGCCCGGGTGCACCGCTTGGGCACCCGTTTGTTTGCACAGATCGATGATGGTTTCCATTTTCAAATAACTTTGGTTGCTAGGTGCAGGACCCACGCAGTAGGCTTCATCAGCCATCCGAACATGGCGGGCCACACGGTCAGCTTCTGAATAAATGGCTACAGTAGATATGCCCATCTCTTTGCAGGTGCGAATCACCCGAATGGCAATCTCTCCTCGGTTGGCTATGAGAATCTTATTGAACATCGCGATTTGAAAATTGGGAAAGCCTGTCTTTCGCCAATACCTTCGCGAAGGTAAGCAAACAAGTCCCTATGCTCAGAACCCGAATTGTCGTACAATTGATTCGCGCCGAATGGAGCTTGGACATTCGCCGGCCCGCTGTTTTGGCGGCCGCGGCTTTGCAATTGTTGACCATGGCTCTGTTGAGTTTTTTGACTCAGCCCGACATTCACGGCAAAACGTGGAACAGCTTGTTTTGGATCACCTTGATCTTCTGCACCCTTCAGGCCATCAGCAAGAATTTCCTGGGCTTGAGCCGGGGCCGGTGGATATACTGGAACCAACTGGCACACCCTAGCGAATTGCTTTGGTCCAAGATGGTTTACGCTTGGATCAGCATGGCGGCTTTTGCCGTGCTCAACTTCATTGCCTTTTCTGCCTTCATGGGCATGCCCATAGAACATTTAGCGATCTATTTCTTGTTGGTGATTGGGGTAGCCGGAGGCATTGCTAGCATCTTTACCTGGGTTGGGGCTTTGGCGACCAAAGCCAACCAATCGGCCTTTTTAGCACCGGTATTGAGCTTGCCCTTGTTGATGCCTCTTATTCTTGTAGGAATGGGGGCTTCGGCCAAATGTTTGAACCCGATTTTGGTCAGCAGCACGTACAAGGACCTCTACTTGATTGGCGCCTTGGACTTTTTGATTCTGGTCATGGCCGGCATACTCTTTCCTTACTTGTGGAAAGAGTAATACGGCCTTTTTTTCAACTCATTTACTGACCTAGCCAAGTCGGCTACCCTTGACAGGTTGAGGCTGTATGCATCAGCCAATCTGTACTTACTGACCCAACCAAGCGCTCAAGATTTGGGCGGCTTCATCGATGCCCACATCCTTTTTGTAGCGTTTGATCCAATCGGTTTTCAAAGCCAGTTTGGCTTCGTCTCCTTGCGCTGAGGCAATGTCTACTGGCAAAGCGTACAGGCTATCTACCACCGTTTGATAAGGGTAATCGCTGACCTTTTTGGCTTGAGACTGCCAGTCTTGCTGCAAAGCAGAATAGGCATTCAAATCCAAGGGGTATTCGTATTGAGCCCTTTGAGCACCCAATTGCTTGCTGCGCTCGCGAATCAACTGATAGTATTCCCCACTGGCAATGCGAGAATTGGCTTGTTCAATGGCAGGTCCTTTGCCTGCGCTGAGTGATCCGGAATACGCACGATAAGCCGCGGGGCGAATCTTGTCGTACTCCAAATGGAAGTCCATCTCTTTTTCACCTCGCTCGACCTCGTCGTACAAATCGGGCAAAATGACATCAGGCACGACACCCACCAATTGGGTTGTACCCCCATTGATTCGGTAGAATTTCTGAATGGTCACCTTGACTTGTCCGAATCCGTCGGGGAAAACAGCATTGCCTGCGCCTTCCAGCGGAACAAAGGTTTGAACCGTTCCTTTTCCAAAGGTGCTTTTGCTACCCACGATGATGGCTCGACCGTAATCTTGCAGAGCCGCCGCCAAAATTTCGGAGGCCGAGGCACTGTAGGTATTGGTCAAGATCACCAAGGGATCATCGTAGCGAACCGATGGGTCTGGATCAGCGGCTTGTTGAACCCCGCCATTGGGGAATCGAACCTGAACAATGGGGCCAGAAGGAATGAACAGACCGCTCATCTCAATGGCATCGGCCAAGCTTCCTCCCCCGTTGTTGCGCAAATCCAACACGATGCCTTCGGCACCGGCTTTTTGGAGTTTTTCTATCTCTGCCTGAACGTCACCCGTGCAATTGCGACCACGGCCACGGGCCGAAAAATCGGCGTAAAAGCTGGGCAGCTGAATCAAGCCCAACTTGTGTCCATTGTATTCGAACACCAAACTGCGGGCATAGCTTTCTTCAATGACAACCACCTCGCGAATGATGGGGATTTCCTGGATCAATCCGTCGGGTTTTTTGACCGTCAAACGAACCTCTGTTCCCTTTTTGCCGCGAATCAACTTGATGGCCTCGTCCAGCTTCATGCCGACGATATCAACGGCTTCTTCTGTGCCTTGGGCGACCTTTAATATCAGATCACCGGCTTTCAAATCGCCCTGCTTATAGGAAGCCGATCCGGGCACGATGCGCTCTACTTTTACGTATCCGTCGCGCTCGCTCAAGGTGGCACCAATTCCCTCCAATTTCCCTGTCATGGAAATATCGAAGTTCTCCTTGTCTTCAGGAGCGTAGTAATTGGTATGTGGGTCGTAAACCTGACACAAGGAATTCAAATAGAAACTCACCTGATCCTTGCGATCCATTCCACGCCAGCGTTTGAACCAGTCGTGAATGAATTTGGCCGTCTCATTACGGGCCTTCAATTCCAAGCTGTCAAATGGAAGAATGCGCTCGGCTTTGTCTAATGCTGACTCAGGAGTGGCGCCTTCTGTGGCCTCCAAATCGGGATCTTCTTCTACAGGTTTGATGCCCTTTTGAGACTCCTGCTTGCGGTACAAACGATCAACGGTTTGAAACTGCAACCACAAATCCCATTGTTTGTGCAAGGCCGCCTCGTTTTTGACGTATTCAGGCACATCTTCGTACTCGGTCCAGGTGGCTTTGGTTTGGTACACCAAGGGCTTGGACAGCGTTTGATCAACCCAAGGCTCGATGACATTCAAGCGGCTCTGCAATCGACTCCAAGCAGAGTCAAAGAAGGCAAAAGAGCCCATGCGAACTTGATCGTCAATGGCTTTTTCATGAACACTCAAGGCTTTGATGTCTTCAGCCGTAAAGAACTGCTTGTCTCGGTCCAAATTGTCCAGAACAGCGCGGTAAGCATGTTCAGAAAACTCATCGTTCAGTTCGGGGGCATGGTAGTGCTCCCGGTCCAAGGTTTGAGTCAAATTCAACAACAGCGGATCGGAGCCCTCAGGGCTTCCATTTCCACAAAACACCAGCATGCTCACCAAACCGGTGGCGGCCGTCATCAAGACCAATCGGTTCATTCCAATCATGGGCGTTGACCGTTAGAAGGCTGTTGACCGGGCATTCCGGGCTCGCCGTTTTGAGGCTCTTGGTAATAGTGACCCAAACCAAGGGTATCTAGGCCTTGATCGAAGACCAAATCAACCGGAATATTAGCCTGTTCCAATCGAGCCAAATCTTGCTTCAAGGCATCGCTGACTTTGGCACGGGTATCGAGCATGGCTTGAACCCCTTGGGCATTTCCATCTCCCTGCAAGGTCAAGAGCTCAGCCGCCAATTTGTCAATGGCACTGCGCATGGCTTTCATATCAACCGAGTACAATCCTTTGGCGTCGCGAACGATGGCTCCTGAATTCATCAAGGTATTGAAGGTGATCATGTTGGCCTTTCCATGGGCCGAAGCGGCACCGAAGCGAACCGAACGGAACACAGAAGCGACGAAAGTGATGTAGTAATTCTCCAAAGAGCCTTCCAACTCGCCTTTCTCCCACAATTGCGTCACCATGTACAAGCCCAAAACATCGGCCTTGCACTCTTCAATAGCGCTGTAATTGGGGCCCAATGCTTCGCGGCAGGTAATGCTGCTGTCTGTCACCAAATTCTTGACGCCCAAACCGTGAGCCACTTCGTGGAACATCACGTTGGAGAAAAACCCGTTGAATTCAATGTATTTGCGCTGCTTGGGGTTGATCAACTCTTTGGAAATGGGCACGACCATGTATTCAAACTTGGCGCGCATGGCATTCTTCAGCTGAGAACGGCGGGTACCGAAATAGGTCTGCAAGGTTTCATCGTTGGGCAAGTTTACCGCAATGGTTTTACTACCGGCATTGCAATCGCCGCCATAGTAAACCACGTCAAACACGGCCAACTGACTCATGGGCGACTCAGGGCGAGGTATGGGTGGGAATCCAGGTTTCTCAATGGGTCCCAAATCTTGAGGCGGCAAAGGATTGCCCATTTCGTCCAAGCGGGGCTCTGAGGGACCCGCAATGGCAGGTTTGTAAGCCGCATCAACGGGAATGCCCGCTTGTAATTCGGGCAACATGGCCACGAACTTGTCCAACTTTTTGCCCCACTCTAGGTCGCGAATCAAAACGTAGGCTTCGTAAGAAGTTTTGGCCCCATACAATTTGTCTTCGTAGTTTTCAATGGGCCCGATAATGATATCCAAGTGAGAGCGAAGTTCCAACCAGCGCACATCGCTGTGAATGTACTCGTCGCTCATCATGGCTCCGGCGCGTTCGCGAAGGAACATGGCAAAATCTCGGTCTTCGGCTTCGATGGCTTCAGCGGCCTTGTTGAGCTCATCGACCATTTTGAACACTTCCTTTTCATACAGGGTTCCGAAACGCTGAGTAGCAATCATGGAACCGCTAGTGGAGGGAATGGGCTGCAATCCAAATCCGAAGCCAGCCGAGCCTTGCAATTCATGATCGGGAGGCATGTTATTCCCCGCTCCAGGACCTTCGCCTTGTTTGGGCTCCCCTTTACCTTTTTCGCCTTCTGGCTTGGGCATTTGAGGATTGAAGGGCCTTACGACCGTGTAGGGGCTGAAGATATCCGTGTAAAAGACCGAATCGATTCCTTCAGTGCTGAATACCGGCGGATAAAAATTCGCTCCCAACGGTTTGTCTCCTACCCCTTTCACGAAAGACTCGTTGTTGTTCAATCGATCCCAGGGACCGTAGTTCAACTCCATGAAACGCTTTAAGGTGTCATTCTTGATTCCCGACAAGGCCTGGTCTTTGTCCATGTAGGTCTGCTTCCAGAAAATGCGGTCAGCCTGTTCGGCAGCCTTGATCAAATGAACCAAACAGGTTTTTTCGGCCGTCGTAAAGGCCAGTGTATCGGTGGTCAGCGTAAAGGTCTTGTAGGAGGCCAAACGCTGCCCAATGGGATAATCTGCTTTGGGTTTTTGAGCCGACAAACCCGCAAAAGAGGCCATCGCACAACCCAATAAAATCAAATTTCTCATGCTCTGTCTAAATATCGAATGCTTACAAAAATAAGGGCAATGAATGAGCCCATGGCCCGCTTATGCAATAATCGTGCAACAACATCTTTTTGACGATAAATTGTTTGGCATGGCTATTTGAAGTCGAACTTTGCACCCTCGATGTCTTCTCATCTCCAAGAACAAAGCTCCATTCAAACCTTGTTTGAGTCCATGCCCAATTATGCGGGAACCTTGACTCAGCAAAACGGAAAACTCCCTCTCAGTTTCTTGGAATTGAGCCGCCCCACAGGCAAATACATTGCGCGCATCTGGCTGGCAGCCGTCAACTTCTTCTTCAAAAAAGGATTCATTCGTGTCGTAGGAAATACTTGTGCCCCAGGGGTTTATTGGGCTGACGTCGAACCCAAACTCGGATTTGGTCAATTCGGCAACAGTGAGCAAAGTTGCGGCGCTCTCGTGGTGAACGTCATGAACCATGACACCTATGCCGACGCCGTTGGTTTTAAGGCTGAACCCTACATGGTCTTTGAGAGCAAACCCGAGTGGAACGATTTGACTGACGCATTGGCCGCCATGAGTTCCAAATACCGCGTGCGCAATCAAAAAGCACTCAAGAGCACCGCTGATTTTTCCTGGCGCGAGTTGCAGGACCAACCCGCTTCAGAATGGCTGGCCACTTGCAGTCTGTTTTTGCAGCAAACTTTGGCCGAAAAAACGGTGGCTCTGACCGGCAATTTGAATGAGTTGCTATGGCAGTACCACCGCATCCTTAAAAAGAACTTCAAAGTCAGGGGCTATTACCTGAACGAGGAATTGATTGGATTTGTTAGTTACATTGAAGACGGCAAAGAATGGCACGCCATGCACATGGGAATGGACCGTTCTACCAGCGAACAATATTCGCTGTATCAGCGCATGTTTTTGGACTTGATTGACAGCTCCATTGCCGCAAAAACCCACCGATTGTACATGGGCCGAACGGCCACAGAAATCAAATCTACCCTGGGTGCCATTGCTCTGGACAACCAATTTTTGGTTTTTGTCAAATTCGGATGGCTGCGCTACCTCACTCACCTGTACAAGCGCTACATCTACCGCGCGCCCGCCTACACCCTGAGACGACCGTTCAAATAATCGGTTACATTTGTGCCATGCAACGCTTTTCTATCAAAGGATGGAGTTTGGTGGCCGCAGGATTGACCTTGTCCTTGCAAGCCCAAACCCTAACCAATAAACCCGGTAGTGAATACGCCTTTACCGAGGTGTACAACTTGGAAGAAACCTCTATCAAAGACCAGTGCAGAACGGGAACTTGCTGGAGCTACAGTACGTTGTCCATGGTCGAAAGCGAACTGATTCGCACCGGCAAAGGCAGCCACGATTTGAGCGAAATGTACATCGCTCGCTGTGCCTATATCGAAAAGGCCATCACCTACGTGAGAATGGGTGGCAAGCACCAATTTGACGAAGGGGGTGAGTTCCATGACATTCCTTATATCATTGAAAAATATGGCATTGTTCCCGAAGAGGTTTACTCCGGGTTGAAGCACGGCAACACGCGTCACAATCACGCGGAAATGGTTTCTGCATTGGGCGCCTTTGTACAAGCCATCGCCGAACGCCCCAGCGGCAGTTTGAGCGAAGACTGGGTCTTGGCCGTTACACGTGTAGTCGACGCGTATCTGGGCGATGTTCCCTCTGAATTTACTTACCAAGGAAAGACCTACACGCCGCAAACGTTTGCCGCTTCCTTGAATCTCAACATGCAGGATTACGTACCTATAACTTCCTTCACGCATCACCCTTATTACCGTCCTTTTGCCATCGAAGTAGTCGACAACTGGTCCATGCAAACCGCCTACAACGTGCCTTTGCAAACCTTGATTAACGCTAGCAAAGAGGCCTTGAAAAAGGGATACAGCATTGCCTGGGCCACCGACGTGAGCGAAAAAGGATTCAGTTACCGCGACGGTTTGGCCATCGTGCCTACCCACGACAGTCTGGTTCAAAAATTGGGCAACGATCCGAAGCATTTCAATTCAGCGGGTGCCGAGCGCCTTTCCAACGCTTTCCAACAGCCCATGCCCGAAAAGAACATTGACGCGGCCATGCGTCAATTGGCTTTTGATCGTCAGGAGACCACTGACGATCACGGTATGCACATCACTGGCATGGTCAGCGAGGCCAGCTCTGGCGATTACTTCGTAGTCAAAAACAGCTGGGGAGAGGCCAATGCTTGCGGCGGATACCTGTATGCATCTGAAGCCTTCTTTGCGTACAAAACCATCTGCATCATGGTGCACAAAGACGCTCTAAGCAAAGCTTTGCAGCGAGAACTCGGCCTCTAATTGGAGCCTGTTCAACGCGTTTAAAAAGCACTTATCTTTGCCCCACTTTTACCCATGATCATCGGAGTACCCAAGGAGATTAAGAACAACGAAAACCGGGTGGCGTTGACCCCCGCAGGCGTTGCTGAATTCAAGAAACACGGCCACACCGTTTACGTACAAGCTAGCGCTGGCGAAGGCAGCGGTTTTAGCGACGAAGAATACGCCGGTGCCGGTGCCGAGTTGTTACCCACCATTGAAGATGTGTACGGCATTGCCGACATGATCATCAAAGTAAAAGAGCCCATTGAATCCGAATACAAACTGATCAAAAAGGATCAGTTGTTGTTCACCTATTTCCACTTCGCTTCGTATGAGCCATTGACGCATGCGATGATCGAAAGCGGAGCGGTTTGCTTGGCCTATGAAACCGTAGAAAAAGCCGATCGTAGCCTTCCCTTGTTGGTTCCCATGAGCGAAGTAGCCGGACGCATGAGCATTCAAGAAGGTGCTAAGTACCTAGAAAAGCCCATGGGCGGACGCGGCATTTTGCTCGGAGGTGTACCCGGCGTTAAACCCGCAGAGGTATTGGTTCTAGGTGGAGGTATCGTCGGTACCCAGGCCGCCAAAATGGCTGCTGGATTGGGTGCTCGCGTGACCATCATGGATTTGAGCATTCCCCGTTTGCGCCAGTTGGACGACATCATGCCCGCCAACGTATTTACCCAATACAGCAATGAATACAACATTCGCGAAGCCATCAAAACCGCTGACTTGGTCATCGGTGGTGTTTTGATCCCTGGAGCCAAAGCGCCCAAATTGATCACCCGCGACATGCTGCCCAGCATGAAACCTGGTGCTGTATTGGTAGACGTAGCCATCGACCAAGGCGGTTGTTTCGAAACAGCCAAACCCACTACCCACGCCGATCCTGTTTACACCGTAGATGGAGTGATTCACTACTGCGTAGCCAACATGCCTGGGGCCGTTCCCTATACCTCAACTTTGGCATTGACCAACGCTACTCTGCCTTATGCCATCCAATTGGCAAACAAGGGCTGGAAGAAAGCCTGTGCGGACAACAACGAGTTGAAATTGGGCTTGAACGTCATCAATGGCAAAGTGGTATACAAAGGAGTAAGCGAGGCCTTCGGCTTGGACTACACTCCTGTAGATAGCTTTTTGAATTAAGTGCAAATCCTCAATCACCGTATATATGGAGATGCAGGTGCTGAACCTGTCTACATACTACACGGAGTTTTTGGCATGTTGGACAACTGGCACTTGTTCGCCAGTCAACTATCTGAGCACAAGCGCGTCATCACCTGTGATGCGCGAAACCACGGCAAGAGTTTTCACGACGCAGACGCCACCTACAGCGCCATGGCCGACGATTTGTTTCGGCTCATGGACCATTTAGGTGACTCATCGGCTACGGTCATTGGGCATTCCATGGGTGGCAAAACAGCCATGTGGGCCGCTCATATTGCCCCTGAACGCATCAGCCAATTGATCGTGGTTGACATAGCGCCCAAAGCCTACATTCCCGGTCATTTGCGCTATTTCGAAGCCTTTAAGAGCATTGATTTCGCCGCTCTCGAATCACGCCGAGAGGCCGACGAAGCATTTAGCCGCTATGCCCCAGAATTGTCTGTTCGTCAGTTCTTGCTCAAGAACATGGAACCTCTGAGCAGCGGCGGTTACCGACTCAAAGTCAACGTTTCCGCTCTCGAAGCCCACTATCCCAGTATCATCGAAGGCTTGGATTTCACAGGTACTTACGACCAGCCCTGCCTCTTCGTCAAAGGAGGAAAAAGCGCCTACATACAAGCCGATGACGAGCCTTACATTTTGCAGCACTTTGCGCAAGCCATATTTTGCAGCGTAGAAGGGGCGGGACACTGGGTACACGCCGAAAATCCGACCGGGTTTTATTCGTGCATTTCGCCATTCTTACATCTCTAATTGCCTATTTTCGCTCTATGCGCAAGGCTTTGTTCCTGCTTTTTTCACTTGCATGGGCTTCCGTTGGACATTCTCAATTCAACGGAAATAACGGGGTATACACTCAACCCCCTTTGGTAACCCTGCAGGTGGGTGGCGGCTATTCGGTTAGCGGTGGCGACTGGGCACAACGGTTTCCCTACTTCGCTTCCATGCAGCTGGGCGCTACTTATCAACCCGTCAGCAATTGGATCTTGGGCGCCGAATACGAGCCCTATTTGGGTAGCACGGTAAACACAACCGGCATCTTTGACGGCATCAACGGTGACTCGGGCGACCTGATTGACATGTTTGGATTTCCAGCGGTCATTCGCGCCTATCAAAGAGGCTATAGCTTGCGCGCATGGGCTGGTAGAGCCATTGATTTCAAGACCAAAGGAACCGCTACCTGGTCGGTTTACGGCCAACTCGGCTTGGGCAGCACACAGCACTACATTCGGTACCAATTCGACGAGGGGCAGGTACCCCAACTCAGCGGCGATTATCTCGGCGGATACGATCGCCTCTCTGCAGGCTGGCAACTATCTCAGAGATTGGGCATTCAGTATTACAACAACGAAGCCATTAGCTTCCAATTGGCTTTTACGGCGCACCAAGGACATACCCAGCATCTGAGAGCCTGGAATTATGCCGCCAATAGCGCAGACCAAGGACCCAAAACAGACTTGGCCTTTGGACTTCATGGAGCCGTCATCATTCCCATTAAATTATCCGGCTTTAAGGTCGAAAAAGAGCCGGTTTACTTCGAATGATCGTTCGGTACTCATACCGATTGATTAGCAGTTTGCTAGGTCCCATCCTATCATGGGTACTGGCCATGATTTCATCCAAAGCTCATGAGCGAAGAAAAGGCATTGGTCAAGCGATAGATGACTTGCGCCGTTTGCCACAACCCCTGGGCAAACGCATTTGGATTCACTGCGCCTCATGGGGCGAATTCGAGATGGCCTTGCCCCTAGTTGAGGCCTTGAAAAAACAAGAAAAATCCCCGCAATTTGTCTTCAGCTTCTTCTCGCCTTCAGGCTACAACAACGCCCAACTGCCTGAAGGAACCTACAAAGTGTACTTGTGTGATGACCAGGTTCGGGCCGTTCGCCGATTTCAAAATGCCATGAAGGCCGATCTGGCCGTTTGGGTCAAATACGAATTCTGGCTGAATCACCTGGAGGAAATTCACCGGAGAAACACCCCTCTTTGGATTTGGAATGCAAGTTTTCGACCCCAGCAATTTCTATTCAAACCCTGGGCAAAGGCTTGGCTTCGTGCTGTCAGCCATTCAACCGCCATTTCCGTCCAATACGAAGAACAAGCCAAGCTGATTAGGTCCTTCAATCCCTCCGTGTTTGTTCTAGGAGATGCACGGACCTACCAAACCCGCGAACGCCTCAAAGATGTTTATGTTGATCCATCCTTACACGCTTGGGCCCAAAGCCGACCTTGCATCGTAATTGGAAGCTCATGGCCATCAGAAGAGCAATGGATTCAGCAGTTTTGGACCGAATTCCCAGAGGTAAGCGAACAGTGGAACTGGATCATCGTTCCGCATGAAACCCGACGTCAACCCGCCTTTTCTTGCCCCTTCCTAAGTCAGGGTATACCCGCTTCAGACAAAAACAAGTTGTGGGTCGATCAAACGGGACAATTGAGAGGCCTGTATACCATAGCGAAGATGGCCATAGTTGGCGGCGGATACGGGTCAGGTTTGCACAATGTATATGAACCACTGGCGGCTGGTGCCCCAGTCATGTGCGGCCCAAAAACCGACAAATTCCCAGAGGCGGCATTGTTCGAAGAACAGGGATTTTTGTTGCGTGTCGACGCTCGACAATGCTGCGTTGCCCTCTGCGAATGGATGCTTCAACCGGAAGAGTTGAACCAAAAAGGGGAAAAGGCAAAATCCCATATCCAAGAGAAAGCCCGGTCCTATTCTGAAGAATTGGCAAGGTTCTTAGAGTCAAACTGACAAGTTGTCGCACATGATGGCCAATTTCTGCCATTCAGATGCCTCCTGGCTCTGATTTTGGCCTTGGCACGAATTTCTCATAAGTGGCCCCGAACAACTTTTCATTGATATGTCAGTAAACGTTAAACCACTGGCCGATCGAGTTCTGATAGAACCCGTTCAGGCCGAGCAGACAACTGCTTCAGGAATCATCATTCCCGACACCGCTAAAGAAAAGCCACAAAAAGGATCTGTGGTGGCTGTAGGAAACGGCAAGCCCGACGAACCTATGACCGTGAAAAATGGCGATTTGGTATTGTACGGAAAGTACGCCGGAACTGAAATCAGCATTGAGGGAAAAGACTATTTGATCATGCGCGAAAGCGACATCTTGGCAATTCTCTAAACCTTAGAAAAGAACAAAAAAATGGCAAAGAAAATTGATTTTAACACCAGCGCCCGCGACGGTTTGAAGCGTGGCGTAGACGCTTTGGCCAACGCGGTTAAAGTAACCTTAGGCCCCAAAGGCCGCAACGTAGTCATCGACAAGAAATTCGGTGCTCCTCACATCACCAAAGACGGTGTGAGCGTTGCCAAAGAAATCGAATTGGTCGATCCCGTAGAAAACATGGGCGCCCAAATGTTGAAGGAAGTAGCTTCCAAAACCGCTGACATCGCCGGTGACGGAACCACTACCGCTACAGTTTTGGCCCAAGCCATCGTGACCGCAGGTTTGAAAAACGTAGCAGCCGGTGCCAATCCGATGGATTTGAAGCGCGGTATCGACAAAGCGGTTACAGCCGCCGTAGCCAAATTGAACGAGATGGCAGAAACAGTTGGAGATGCTCACGATAAAATTGAGCAGGTTGCGACCATTTCGGCCAACAACGATTCAACCATCGGCTCTTTGATTGCCGAGGCTATGAAAAAAGTAGGCAAAGACGGTGTCATCACCGTTGAAGAAGCCAAAGGCACCGAAACCACCGTTGACGTGGTAGAAGGTATGCAATTCGACCGCGGTTACTTGAGCCCCTATTTTGTAACCAACACTGAAAAAATGCAAGCCGAGATGGACAATGCGTTCATCTTGATCTACGACAAGAAGATCAGCAGCATGAAGGATTTGTTGCCCGTATTGGAGAAAGTCGTTCAGACTGGCAAACCTTTGTTGATCATCGCTGAAGACATCGACGGTGAAGCTTTGGCTACCTTGGTGGTCAACCGCATTCGCGGAAGCCTCAAAATCGCTGCTGTCAAAGCTCCTGGCTTTGGAGATCGCCGCAAAGAGATGTTGCAAGACATCGCTATTTTGACCGGTGGTTCGGTGATCAGCGAAGAGCAGGGTCGCCGTTTGGAAGACGCAGGCATGGAAGATCTGGGTACTGCTGAAAAAGTAACCATCGACAAGGACAACACTACCGTTGTCAATGGCGCAGGAAGCAAAGAAGCCATTGCCGCTCGTGTCAACCAAATCAAAACTCAAATAGAAAACACCACTTCTGACTACGACCGTGAGAAGTTGCAAGAGCGCTTGGCCAAGCTGAGCGGCGGTGTGGCTGTTTTGTACATTGGTGCTGCCACTGAGGTGGAAATGAAAGAGAAAAAAGACCGTGTTGACGATGCATTGCACGCCACTCGCGCGGCCGTTGAAGAAGGCATCGTCCCTGGTGGTGGAGTGAGCTTCATTCGCGCCATTGCCGGACTTGACGGTGTTGAAGGCTTGAACGAAGACGAAAACACCGGTATTGCCATCGTGCGTCGCGCTTTGGAAGAGCCCTTGCGTCAAATCATTGCCAACGCTGGCGGTGAAGGAAGCATCGTGGTTCAGAAAGTGGCCGAAGGCAGTGGTGATTTCGGATACAACGCCCGCACCGAAGAGTACCAAAACTTGATCAAGGCCGGTGTCATCGACCCCAAGAAAGTTTCTCGTGTGGCTTTGGAAAATGCAGCTTCTATTGGCGGCATGATCCTGACCACCGAGTGTGTGTTGTCAGAAATCAAAGAAGAGGCTCCTGCCCACTCTCATGGCCCCGATATGGGTGGCATGGGCGGCATGATGTAAGCCCTTCATTGTTGTTCACTTCAAAAAACCCCGGCCCTGCCGGGGTTTTTTGTTGCCCCTCTTTGCCGATTTCCGGCCGTACCTTTGCACCAATGGCACGCATTCTAGGCATCGATTACGGACTCAAACGAACAGGCTTGGCCGTGACCGACCCATTGCGCATGTTTGCCCAACCCATTGGCATGGTCGAGACCAGCACTCTGTTTGGATGGCTGGAACGCTATTGCCAAGAAAATGAAGTCGATAGCGCGGTCATTGGAATGCCTTTGAATTTGGATGGTTCTGACACGCACAACTCTCAACCTGTTCGGGATTTTGTCATACAAATTCGCAATCGATATCCGCAGTGGCAATTGCACCTGATCGACGAGAGAATGAGCAGCCGAGAAGCCAAAGCCAGCATTTTGGCCTCGGGAGCTTCAAAATCCAAACGCCGCGAAAAGGGCCTAGTCGATACCGTAAGCGCAGCCCTAATTTTGCAAACCCATTTGAGTCAACTTTCATGATACTTCCGATATACGCCTACGGCACTCCCGTTTTACGCAAAAAAGCCCAAGAAATCGATGCCCTATACCCCAACTTGAAAGACCTGTTGGAGAATATGTGGGAGACCATGTACGAATCTGATGGCATTGGCTTGGCCGCTCCCCAAATCGGGTTGGATATTCGATTGTTCGTCATTGACGGGGGCGAAATCGAGGGCATTGAACCCGCAGGCTTCAAGCAGGTGTTCATCAATGCTGAAATTATCGAAGAGACGGGAGCCGAGTGGGAATACGAAGAAGGTTGCTTGAGCATTCCCTTCATTCGCGCCAATGTAAAGCGCCAAAGCGATGTAACCATTCGCTACCAAGACGAAAACTTCAACACCCATACCCAGACCTTTGGAGGCATGGCTGCGCGCATCATTCAACACGAATACGATCACATCGAGGGAATCTTGTTCACCGACCGCATTGCTCCGCTCAAGCGTCAAATGCTGAAAAACAAACTCAAATCCTTGTCGGAGGGGCGCGTTAATGCTCCCTATAAAATGAAGTTTGCTAAGCGCTAACTTGCTGCCATGAAATCTTGGAAATGGTATTGGCTGCTCATGAGGCCCAAGAACTTGGGGCTGACCTTGCTGCTCCAAGCCGTTTTCATGATGGCCAGTTCTCGAGTCAAAGGCAACTCTGACTCCTTGGCTTCTTTGTTTCGCATCGATTGGTCCAACTTTCGCTGGCCTGAGGCCGGATTGGTGACTCTCTCCTGTTTGCTGACGGCAGCCGCCGGTTATGTAATCAACGACCTCTATGACGTTGAAACCGATCGCATCAACCGCCCGCGAAAACGCATCATCGCTCAGCACATCAGCCCAGAATCGGCGAAGCGATTTTACTACGCATTGAGTGTACTCGGACTGGTATTCGCCTTCATGAGCGGATGGGGCATGGGGCTTTTGGTCGCAGCCATAGCCCTGTTGTTGCATTATTATTCATCTGACTTAAAGGGAACCCCATGGCAAGGCAATGTATTGATTGCTCTGATGGGCGGCATGGTTGTCTATGTGGCCTCACGCGGAGTGCATCAGGTACAAAGTGGATACTTCGCTGAATTCGCATTATTGGCCTTTTGGGCCACCTTGGCTCGCGAGATCACTAAAGACGCCGAAGACGTGGAAGGAGACACCCATAGTGGGTACCAGACCTTAGCAGTTAGCAAGGGGGTAAAATCAGCCAAACGCCGCGCCCAACTTTCGTATTTCTGTTTGCTGGGCAGCATTGTTCTTCTTCAATTGTTTGGATTGAAGCTCTCTGGGCTGCACCGAATGCTGTTTTTTGGCTATGCCTGGATAGCGGTCATGGGGCTTTGGTTTTATGGGCTCATTCGCCTTACACAAGCTCAGAGCTCGAGCGACTTCAAACAATCGGCCAACCTTCAAAAATGGCTGATGTTGGTGGGCCTGATGTGGGTTTGGTTCCTGCCTTAAAATCTCGGCTTCCAAGCAGCGTAGACCTCACACAATTCTTGGTACCACTCTTCCCCCATCTTTCGAATCAAGGCTGATTTGAGGAATTCATGTACGGGAATGTTCATTTCTGTTCCCGCTTGACAAGCATCGCTGCAAATGTCCCAGTTGTGGTAATTCATGGCGGTATAAGCCCCGTATTTTTTGGCCCGAATGGGATACAAATGGCAACTAATGGGTTTGAGGAAGTCGCTTTTACCCGCTGCATGGGCTTCTTCGATGGCACAAGAGGCTAGACCATTGTCCTTGTAAACGACAAACACGCACTCACCCGTTTCTCGGCAACGAGTCACCGGCTCACCGTCTTCGTCTACTTCTGAAAAATTGCCTTGACCCATGAGCTCCAATCCTTCGGCTGACATGAAGGGTTTGATGCCCTCTAAATTGGCACTGATGCGCTCTATCTCAGCATTTTCTAAGGGTGCTCCAACATCTCCTTCCACGCAGCAAATGCCTTTGCACTTGTCAATTTGGCAAGCAAATTTTCGCTCGAATACATCTTCAGACACGAGGGCCTGACCCACTATCACCATGGCTTAAGAGCGCTGTTTGAGGTATTCTCTCCAGTCAGATTCAACCGATTGAGCTTTGGCCAATACGTCGGTTTCCATTTGCGACTTGTAAGAAGCGACGCGATTAGCCAACTCGGCATCAGCCGTTGACAAAATCTGCGCGGCCAATATACCAGCATTCATGGCTCCGTTGATGGCCACAGTGGCCACGGGAACGCCTGGAGGCATTTGAACGATGCTGTACAAACTATCGACACCGCTCATGGTTTTGGATTGAACCGGAACACCGATGACGGGCAAATGCGTAAAGCTGGCAATCATTCCGGGCAAATGGGCAGCGCCCCCGGCTCCTGCGATGATGCAAGCGATTCCACGACCCGCTGCCTCTTTGGCATAGGCCATCAAACGGTCGGGGGTACGGTGGGCCGAAACAATGCTCACCTCGTGAGATACCCCTAACTGTTCAAGGATTTTTGCTGCTTCCTGCATGACAGGCAGGTCGCTGTCGCTTCCCATGATGATACCTACTTTCATGATGTTGAATTTGATTGCTTGCCTGCAAAGTTCGCCAAAACCGAACAAATGAGGTAACCCAACAGCAATAGAGGCCCTGCGGCATAGGGTAAAACAAGAAGAGCAACCACAGAATACGCAAGAAATGCGAAGTGCCAAATGCCCAGTTTACCCTTAAATGCGATCATGCGGGTCTCCCCTACCATCAAAAAAGCTGCGCAAAGTGGCATGTACAACCAAACGTAAAACTGATTAAAAAATCGCAACAGGTCAGCTTCACAACCCGAGGCAAAAGCTTCTTGCTTCAAGGCGTGCGGCATCAAGGACCAGGCAGCCAAGGCCAAACCCATCATGGGTGTAGGCACCCCAACAAAACCAGGACCCTCGACCGATTGCACATTGAATCTCGCCAAGCGCCAAGCCGCCGCGAGTGGAATCAATACCCAGACATATTGGTTGATGCAAAAGCCACTGCTGCTGCAATACCCCAATTCCAACATATAATGCCTCCAAATGAGGCCAGGAACCACACCAAAGCTGACCAAATCAGCCAAGCTGTCCAGTTGTTTGCCCATTTCCCCATCAGCTTTCAATAAGCGGGCGACAAAGCCGTCAAGAAAGTCTAGCACAGCAGCTAGCCCCATAAACGACAAAGCTGCCAAGGGGGCATTGTTGTCTCCAGTAGCCAAAGCGGAAATGGCCATTAACCCGCAAAGCAAGTTGCCCAGGGTGATGTAATTCGCAATTTGCTTCATGCCTTTGGTTTACCAATCATCTTCCCAATCATAGGAGTAATCATTGGGCTCTGCATCAATTAAAAATTCCAAACGGAACCCAAAGCCCATTCCGTTCAAAGGATTCCCCAAAGCATCGGGAGCCAAATAGGGAGTTAGGGTTCCTTTGTAGTAGTACTGCAAGCTGCCTGAACGATCATTGATATTCAAGGCTTGCTGCATACCGGCGTATGCGCTCAATCGAATCTCATCGACCAGCTGATAGCCCAAAGAAAGAGAAGACATCCAATAATTCTGATGGGCGACGACACTAACCATACCTCGAGGATCGGGATTCAAGATGGAACTTGAAATCGGAGACCAGTGCAACTTATCGGTCAACTGACCCACTCCCACACTGGGACTTATGACCCATTTCTCACCTACATGAAAATCAGCAAACCCTTGCAAAGAGGTGGTATTGGTACCCATCTTCAGATTACCATCTATGCCGCTGTAAACGGGCATCGCATACAAACCTTGTTCGAGGCGAAGCCCCAAATGTTCACCCCTGTAAGCAAAGGCAAATTGATAATATATGGGACTCGGCACATTCTCGAAGGGCTTGCTCAAGCCCTGAAAATGAGCAGCCATGGCAGAATAATCTGCGCCCAAAGTCCCAAAGCCTAAGGGCTCAAAAATGACCCAAGAAGATGATTCGCTATTCTCGCTGTATTCGTATTCGTCGTCGCCGTAATAAGAAGCATCCAACGTAGTATCAACCTCTAAGCCTTCTACCTGTTCACTGTGCAAAAGAGCCAGATGAAACTTTTCAGCCAACAAGGGCAATTGAGCCGAAGTGTCGCGAATGTCGAACACAAAGGTCTCGGGTTCTTCGTAACCCGTAATACTTAGAATCTCATCGCGAATGGCCTGACGTTTCGACGGATCATTGGTCGAAATGGCATCCATCTCATCTCGGTAAAACACCCCAATAGACAAAACCATGCTGTCGCTTTGGAAATAGCGCTGAGAAATGCGATTGACCACGCTGTGGTACTCGAACCATCCGCAGTCTTGTTGCTGTGGAGTAAGGCCCACGTGACAGCGCCCAAATTGACCAAAGAACTTGGACTCAGGTTCAGCTGACAAAGCCCCCTTCAAGGTTTGGTACATGTGCTCTTCGCGCCAAGCGTATTGCTGGGCCAAGTCATCCAACTCTTCCCAACGCTCGTATTGCTTGAGCCATCCCATGGCCTCGGCATAGCCGGCATACTCCGAACCCAACCAGTTGCGCATAGCACCATCCAGGCTGTCGGCATAACGAGTGACCAACTCACTCAAGGTGCATTCGTAATCACCATCTCCCTCAAGCCCCTGAAGGTGAGGCAATTTCTCGGTTCGGTATTCCACCTGACCTTCATCCAAAGCCATAGCACCCATCTGGTGCAGGGACTCCACGAATGACTTCAATTTATCGGGGATTCCGGTCTTCGGCAACAATTCATGGAGCCGAAGCATGGGCAAATCGGTGAAGCGCTCAACGTCTATTCCCACGATTCGAATCTGCTTCTCAGAGGGTATATCCTTCATCCAATTGCGCATAGCACGGAACATGTCCATGTACCGGTAGCCCGTCATGCTGCGCAACACAGCCAGGGCCATGGTATCACCATCGCAGATGTAGCGGTTCATGTAGTGAGCGCGGGCCGGGCTGAGCTCAATCAAGAAGCGATTGAAGCCTTTTTGCTCGTACAAGTTTCGCATCATCACGTACTCCAACATGGAGTTGAATTTGGAATAAGAATGATTCTCACCCGTGAATACCAAGCGCGCATTTCCAACATGGGAGATGATCATATCCATTCCCGGGCTTTTCACCGAATCATCAAATCCCATATCGACCAAATAGGCCTTGGGGATTACAGGTGCTTTGGCAGCATCATTCTGACTTTCATTGCCTGCCATTTCAACCCCTGAATCTGCGGCAACGGCTGTTGTATCCATTTGGGCCCAAGCCGAAGGGCTAGCCATAAGGGCTATGGCCAAAAATATCTTTCTCATTTTTTTACCTCTTTCTCAAACGCGAAGTCAATGACTTCTTCTACTGCTGTTGTATCGTAATCAACGCTCTCTCCTACTCCTAAGGGAATCGAATAACTGGCTGAAATCTGATAGTAGACGCTATTGTTCACGAAGCCTGTCTCGCTGTTGATGAATGTGCCATTGATTTTCCAACGATCGTCTGAACCATCCCAATTGTAACCCATCGAACCTTTGATTTGAACAGGACCCAATTGCAATCGAACATCGCCACCCAAGCCGTACAACCAACCGGGATTGACAATAGCGCTGACGCTATTGGCCGTAAAGTCTGGACTGCTAAAACTAGGCAAGGTGATGCGATGATCCACATAACCCATGACCCCAGACAAACCGACCCAAAGGCCACCTTGACCACTGCGCAACGGATTTTTGGATTGATAACTGTGCGAAGGACCCAACAATCGAAACTCTCCACCACTGCTGAACATCCAATATTGAGAGGCAAATTGAGAGGCCTCAAATTGGAAATTGGTGTAGCCAAACCCAATGGTCTGGCAAGATTTTTGGCCTTGTGAAAAACTCACCGATGCCTGACCACCCCAAGAGCTCAAGCCGGGCAACTCTTCCAATCCTCGACTGCTCAGCACCGCATTGAGGGAAGTCAAGCTTTTCAGCATCCCAAAATTCGTGGCTCCCAAACTCAACAAAACACCGGTAGCATCATCTGATTCCCAGTCGTAATATTCCATGTCGTAATCATAGTCTTCTTCATCAGAAGATTCATATCCTTCGTCTATTTGAGAATCGATGATATCACCGTCAAATAGGATGAGTGAATCTGCTTCTGGAAGGTAAATTCCCCACTGTTGAACAGCGGGGTTTTCTTTGGGCAACGTCAAGGCAAACCAACGCTGAGCTGGCCAGGCTGACTCTTGGTCAAAGCTATCAGCGTAGGCCTTTGCCATTTGCGGTTCCAATTGGGGTTTTACCTCAGTGGTATCGTATTTCGCCAACAACTTGCGCTCATAGATTTGCAGTTCAGGCTCATCAAACAAATTCATTCTCACGACGGGCAGTTTTTCGTCCAACGCACGGTCCATCAACGAGTGAAAATCGGTTTTTTCGGCTTTGGTACGAACCTCTTGACCCAGGGCCCAAGGCCATTCTCCGGCTACAACGACTTGATCTCCCAGGTCTCGGCGATCTTTGATGTGCTGCCAAATATGCATTTGCCAATCAATGTTCACCATTGGCTCTTCGCAACCCGGACTTTCAAATTTGACGCTACTCATCAGTCGCTCCAGTTCCAAGCTATCCATTTTGACGTAAGACGCGTAGGGTCTTCCTCTCTCTGGGTAATATTCCAAAAATGCTTTCAAGGTACTTTCCATGCTAAACTCCGGATCGGGTTCTTCCATTTCGTAGTCGCTGTAATCGGCGTCTTCCTCTTCCATGCGCATCTCGTACTGCGCATACTTCAACTTTTCCTCAAGCACCCTATTCACAGCTTTGAAAGCTTCGTGATGGGCTCTCCATTCCCAATCGCAACTCTCGTCGCTGTCGATGATCTGAACAAAAACGAGTGCCAAGGCTTGCCACCACCACTGCCTCAACATGGGGTAAACCCGAACATGACCAGCCGTATCAAATTGGCGAATGCATTTGGCCAATTCTACCGTCATATCAGGAGCCGTTGAGGAAGGCAGCATCTTCAATCGAGCCATGTCGATAGAATCGCCGGTTTCTAGGTATCGATTGATCAACCAGGTATTGCTCGGCTGCAAAGGCACAAACAAGGCAATGTTGCGTGGACTTTCCAAGGCATTATTGGCCATAATAGCCGAGACGGCGTGCAACTTCAGCCAGCGCTGTGGGGGTCGGAAATATGGGTGCACCTGAGGAAACCAAATGGCCCCAGATTCCCAATTCAAATTTGTCGCACCCTTCATATTGGAAGGGTCTGACAGGGCAAAATAGGCGGAGAATGGATCCAACTCCATCGAATCGGAAGGTTCAAAGTCTCTAACCTCGACATCCTCCATGACCAACGACTCTTCGGCGACTTGGCCCTGCGCAAATCCCCAACTGACAAAAGCCAGTAGACCCAGAGCCCAATTTTTATAATTCTTATTCATATTCAAATGCTCCATTCAGAGCGAAACCCAATTGGTTGTTATAAGTTAAACGATATTCAGAACCTGTTCTTTTATCTGTTCCAATTTTTCCTTCATGGCCACAACGGCTTGCTGCATGGGAAAGTGATTGCTTTTCACTCCCATGGTATTCATCTCACGTCCCATCTCTTGGGCAATGAAATTCAACTTTCGGCCCTTAGGCTCGCTTTTTAAGCAAGCTTGGAAATAATCCAAATGCTGACTCAAACGCTGCTTTTCCTCCGCGATATCCCACTTATCGAGATAGACCAACAGTTCTTGCTCAAAACGGGCATCGTCTACACCATTCTGCTTAATGTGTTCGTGCAAATTGTGGTATACCCGTTCCCGCAACCCCTCTTTCCGAGGAGCTTCTTCACTTTCTACAGTTTGCAGATCTTTCGATATGGAAGAAATCAACTGTGCCAATTTTTGACCGGTGGCGGCCCCTTCAGAACGACGAAAATCATCCAAGGCATCGGCGGCTTGAATCAAGCATTCCTGGACTATGCCCGCCAGGGAATCATCGGCCTCTTTTTCACCTTGTTTGAGCACATCAGGATAGCGGATGACTTCTTTCAAGGGGTCTTGCAAGGGAGCACCCACGGCTGAACCCAAATCTTGCAACACCTTCAAGTATTGCTGAGCCAAAATAAGATTGGCTTCCAGACCTTGGGATTCACCAAGTTCCCTTTGTTCCAATTTGATGTGGCAGGTGATGGTTCCTCTTTCCAATCGCTCATTCAACAACTTACGCAAGATCGGATCCCATTCATTGAGTATTTTGGGCATGCGCAAATCAGCTTCGAAATAACGTCCATTCAAAGCCTTGATTTCACAAAGTACCGACCAATGGTCGTTCTCCACTTTCGCACGGCCAAAGCCCGTCATGCTCTTGATTGGATCACTCATGCTTCGAAGATAGGCGTGCGGCTGAAATGGGCTACCTTTGCCATTGCTATGAGGGCCAAAACATTCCCACATTTGACCGGCTTGGTGTTGACAATTCTGGTCGTCACGGCCAGTTCCTGCTCCAGCCCTGAAACACCCGCAGAAAAAAGCCAAACCCCAACTGAGACAAGTAGCTTCAGGGAGGTCTCGGGCTTTCAAGCTGACTCGGCTTACCAGTTTGTCGCTGATCAACTCTCTTTTGGCCCTCGCGTACCTGGAACCAAAGCTCAGAAAGCATGTGCCGATTACTTGGAATCCAAGTTGCTGAACTATGCCGACACCGTGTTGCGCCAAGATGGAACCGTTCGCACCTATGATGGCAAGCTTCTGCCTGCCATCAACCTCATTGCCAGCTTCAATTGGCAAGCCGAACACCGAATAGCGCTAGCCTCTCACTGGGACAGTCGTCCCTTTGCCGACCAAGATACCAAAAACCCCGAGGGAGCCATTTTAGGTGCCAACGACGGGGCCAGTGGTGTGGCCGTTTTGTTGGAAATCGCTCGGAATTTGAAAACCCGTCGACCCGACATCGGCATTGACATTCTCTTGTTCGATGCCGAAGATTACGGCATGTCTCAAGTAGAAAATTCTTTCTGCTTAGGCTCTCAACTTTGGGCGGCCAACCCGCATAGATCGAATTACAGAGCCGATTTTGGAGTTTTACTCGACATGGTAGGCGCCAAAGATGCACAGTTCTATTGGGAAGACCACAGTTATGCTTGGGGTGGTCGCATTTTGGACCACACGTGGAGAATGGCTAGCCGTTTGGGTTACGCCAAGCACTTCATCGCCCAACGTATACCTGCCATCATTGACGATCACTACTACGTATACCGAGGCACTGGAATTCCCATGATTGACATCATTCAATACAATCCCCAAACTGGATTTGCTCCCTATTGGCACACCCACGATGACAATTTGGACGCCGTGGTTCCAGAAACGTTAAACGCCGTCGGCAACACGCTCTTTCACCTCTTGTTCAACCCTCCCAACCTCTAAGCATGAAACCCCTGCACATTTTGGCCTTTGGCGCTCACCCTGACGATGTCGAACTTTCTGCTGCTGGCACCTTGCTCAGCCACAAAGCACAAGGATTCCGCATTGGCATTTGCGACCTGTCTCGTGGAGAATTGGGCACCCGAGGAAGCGCTGATTTGCGCGATGAAGAAGCGGCCAAAAGCTCGGCTATTCTAGGGTTGGATTTCCGCACCAACTTGAATTTGGGAGATGGGTTTTTTGAAGAAACACAAGAAACACTCCTAGCGCTGATTCGGGTGATTCGTTATACCCGTCCTCAGGTTGTTTTGGCGAATGCCTTGAGCGACAGACACCCCGATCACGCGAGAGCGGCAGAATTAACCTCGAGAGCCTGTTTTTTGGCAGGATTACCCAAAATCCAAACTGAGTGGGAGGGTCAAACCCAATACGCCCACAGGCCTCAAACCGTTTACCACTACATCCAAGATCGTTATACCGAACCCCATTTGGTCATCGACATTGGTGATCATCTGGAAACCAAGATGCAAAGCATATTGGCTTATTCGTCTCAATTCTACGACCCCAATAGCCAAGAACCCGAGACTCCCATCAGTGGTGAAGCTTTCTTGGAGGGCATTCGAGCCCGAGCTCAAGCCTTTGGCCGTCTTATTTCCTGTACATATGCCGAAGGGTTTCACACCCAAAAGCCCATTGGGGCATTGAATTTGCTTGATTTGCACTAAGCAATGTCAATCAAACGCATTTTTAACACCTGCTTCATCGCACTGAGCTTTTTGTCTACAGCCTTTGGCCAAGTCAGCATCAATGAGCTGATGAAGCTCAGGCCCATTTCAGTAGGCATGCACCCCACCCCCAAATCAGCCAACATCATTTACTTGGAAATGGGGTTTTCCCGAGCCAAGTTCATCGAAGAACTCACCGCCAATAAGCTACCCGTCGCCAACCAAATCCAGGCCATTCATTTGGTGTACACTCGGTACCGCCAAGTAGATTCCTTCAATCAGCCTGAGCTCAACCGCAAGCGCTTTGCTGAATTGCAAGCCGTATTCCCCAGCATTTTCGAAGAATCCAACATTGAATGGCGCATTTTCGAGCAGCGCAAACCCGTCACCGAAGACGATGCGCGTCAAGCCTTTCACGGCTTTGTGGTGTATTTGAAAAATCCGCCGAACGAAGCCGAAGTAGAGAAAGAACTCAAGCGCATTGAAGCCGTACTAGAGACCTATCGCGACACCAGCACCTGGGTCCCCGAAAAAATCCTGTACCGCACCAAGAGACACCTCGAACCCACCGGGTTCTATTTGCCTCACAACAACTCCAAAAAACTGCAAGGCATGCGCTTTGAAAGTGCGGGAATTTGGATGCGCAAACCCGAGATGAAAGTGGTGGTGGACAGCATCCCATTGAAGAAAATACCGGGCTACTACCGCAAAGATGGCATCTTCGATTCTTCGTTGTTGGCCCGTACCACCGAATACCGATCCTTGACCTCCAAGGCATGGAACGGTCGCTGGACCATCATTGCCGATGTAACCGGTTCCATGAGCCCTTACAATGCCCAGGTCATGCTTTGGCTTCGCTACTCCACTCAGGCCTTGGAAATGGGTCGATTCTGTTTTTTCAATGATGGCGATTCCAAACCTCAGGAACTCAAATTCGTCGGCAGAACAGGTGGTTTGTACTTTGCCGAATCCCAAGACTTCGACTCTGTCTACCGAACCATGGCCATCGCCATGAAGCATGGCATGGGCGGCGACTACCCCGAAAACAACATTGAAGCCACGCTCTATTCTCTGAAGCGTTGGCCCGATACCGATTCGGTCTTGATGATTGCTGACAACAATGCCCCCATCAAAGACATTTCCCTGATGCAACACGTGGACAAACCCGTTTGCATCATGCTCTGCGGCGTGCACGACCAGATTCATCTGGACTACATCGAACTCGCCCGTAAAACGGGAGGCAGCTTGCTCGTCAATGGAACCGAACTCCGAAACCTGCAGGTGTTGCGTACGGGAAGCAAGGTTAAAATTGGACGGCATTGGTTCATCTACCAAAGCGACGGTCTCAAACGAATCGGAAGCTGACAAGGCTCATGTTCCGAGACCGTAGCTTGTGTTACCTTTGTACCTGTTATGGTTGAAACGGACATCATCATCATTGGAGCCGGCCCTGTGGGTCTGTTCACCGTGTTTGAGGCTGGTTTGCTCAAATTGCGTTGCCACTTGATCGATGTGCTCCCCCAGCCAGGAGGTCAATTGACCGAAATCTACCCCAAGAAACCCATTTACGACATTCCGGGTTTTCCGGAGGTTCTAGCCGGCGAATTGATCAACAACTTGATGAAGCAAGCCGAGCCCTTCAAACCTGGATTCACCTTAGGCGAGAAAGCCGTTTCCATTGAAAAAACCGATAACAACGGGTTCATCGTCACCACCGAATCAGGCTTGCAACACAAGGCACCCAACGTGGCAATCGCCGGTGGCCTTGGCGTTTTCGAACCCCGCAAACCACCCATTCCCAACTTGGCCCAGTTCGAGCGAAAAGGCCTTGATTACATGGTCAAAGACCCCGAAGCTTACCGAGGCAAGCGATTGGTGATTTCAGGCGGAGGCGACAGCGCTCTAGACTGGACCCTCTTTTTGGCCGATGTAGCCGAGCATATTACCCTTTTGCACCGCCGAACCGAGTTTCGCGGGCATTTGGATAGCGTTCAAAAAGTCATGGATTTGGCTGCCGCAGGAAAGATTGATCTATTGACCCAATCAGAGGCTGTCGAACTGAACGGCCAGAACACCTTGGAAGCCGTAGGGGTGCGAATTCAAGGTCAAGACGATTTGAACTGGATAGAAGCTGACCACTTCCTCCCCTTGTTCGGCCTTTCTCCCAAACTAGGACCCATTGCTGACTGGGGCTTGGCTTTGGATAAAAACGCGATTGAAGTCGATACCTTTGATTACCAAACATCAGTTCCGGGCATTTATGCCATTGGAGACATCAATACCTATCCTGGCAAGTTGAAGCTCATTCTCTGCGGATTTCATGAAGCTACCTTGATGGTACAAAGTGCGTTCAAACGCATCTATCCTGATAAAAACCTGGTTCTCAAATACACCACAGTCAACGGGGTAAACGGTTTTTAGTCATTTTTATACGCCGCGTAACACGCGATCTTTTCTCCCATTATTTTCGTCTCATGCTGCGCGTTTGGATATGGACGGCCAAAATCACATTGGGTGCCATTGCTTTTTCAGTGCTATGGGTACTCCTATACAAGGTTGTCAATCCTCCCACCACCCTGTTGCAAATCAGCCAACGCAGACTGACCCAAGAACAACTCGAAAAAGAGAAGCTCTTAGAAAGCAGCGACGCCTGGACCTCTCTCGAAAGCATTCCCGATGCCATGGAATTGGCCGTAATCTGCGGAGAAGACCAACAGTTCTTTAAGCACCACGGCTTTGATTTCAAAGCCATTCGAAAAGCGTGGGATTACAACAAAACACACAAGAAAAAACGCGGAGCTAGCACCATTTCTCAACAGTGCGCGAAAAACGTATTTCTCTGGGAAGGGCGTTCCTGGTTGCGAAAAGGTTTGGAAGTCTATTTCACCTTTTTGATCGAAACCATTTGGGGAAAAGAACGCATCATGGAGGTCTATTTGAACTGCATCGAGTTTGGCCGAGGTGCCTTTGGTGTGCGAGCCGCGGCTTATTACTACTTCAAGAAATCGCCACAGTCACTCACCCGTAGTCAGTGCATTCAAATTGCCAGCATGATGCCCTGTCCCAGAACCTGTGGTTTGCACAGCCCCAAAGCCCAAAGACGATCGTATGCGATTGGCGTAGCCATGCGCCGATACGGCATCAAATTGGCCTATTGAAATCCAACTATTTCAAATTCGCTTCAAGCTTCAAACCCTTGAACGACTCCAAAGGATGCAGAAGCGGCGGCATTTCGACCCTTTGCCGTATTTTTGTGCAAACTCAAATTATGGCAACTACTTCAGATGTATCGGTTGGAACCTTCTTGCGTTATAACGGAGAATTGGTTCAAGTAATCGAATGGCAACACCGCACCCCTGGAAACCTTCGCGCTTTTTATCAAGCCAAAATGCGCCGTGTAAAAGATGGAAAAGCCGCTGAAAACCGTTTTCGCAGCGGTGAAAACGTAGACATCATTCGCGTAGAAGTGAAAGAACTGCAGTATTTGTACGAAGAAGGAGAGGCCTTTGTCTGCATGGACAATGAGACCTATGATCAGATCAACATTGAAAAACACATGTTTGGCGAAGGCGCCAAATTCATGAAAGAAGGCGATACCGTCATGATTTCGTTTGAAGGAGGTGAATCTCCCGTTGCTGCCGACGCTCCCGCTCAAGTGGTCTTGGAAGTCACTTACACTGAACCTGGCGTGAAGGGCGACACGGCTACCAACACGTTGAAACCCGCTACGCTTGAAACCGGAGCTACGGTAAACGTACCCTTGTTTGTAGGAATCGGCGAAAAAATCAAAGTCGATACCCGCACTGGCGAATACATGGAACGCGTCAAAGACTAATGCAAAAAAGCCTTGCCGCCGAACAAGGCTTCTTGGCTCTGCCAGAAGCCGAACTGACGGAATTCGACCGCGCCCGAGTGGTCATCCAACAGGTCCCTTACGAATACTCCTCGAGCTACATCAGCGGCTCCGACAAAGGACCAGCTGCCATCATTGAAGCTTCTCATTTCGTTGAGTATTACGACGAAGAAGTAGGTACTGAATCGTACAAGGATTTTGGCATTTGCACCTTGGAAGCTCTTGACTTTACGGGTAAGGTGGATAAAGAGGCCGTTGATTTGATTGAGGCCCACACCGATGAGGTGTTGAACGCAGGCAAATTCTGCGTTTCACTGGGTGCCGAGCATACAGTGACCTATGGCTTGGTAAAGTCTCACGCCAAAAAACATCCTGGCTTGAGCGTCTTGCAAATTGACGCCCACTCTGATTTGCGAGAGGCCTATCAGGGCAACCCCTATTCTCACGCCTCTGTGATGGCCCGAGTGCACAGCGAAGGCATTAATTTGGTGCAAGTGGGCATTCGTGCTCAGTGCATCGAAGAGGCCCAACTAATACAGTCATCAGACAACATTCACACCTGGTACGCGCACATGCTGCACGACGAGGGATGGATGGACCGCGTCATCGATGCCTTGGGCGAAGAAGTCTACGTCACCATTGATGCTGACGGATTTGACCCTTCAATCGTTCCTGCTGTCGGTACGGCTGAGCCCGGCGGATTGACCTGGCACCAAGGAACCCAACTGCTCAAAAAATTGTGTGAACGCCGCAAAGTGGTCGGTTTTGACATCGTCGAAATCGCCCCCCGCGAAGTGGACATCATCACCGAATTTACGATGGCCAAATTGTGCTATCGCTTTCTCGGTTATTTGAACCAAAACAAGCAACTCAAAGCATGGAGAACCGCATATACCTAGACAACGCTGCCACCAGCCCGCTGGATCCAGAAGTGATGGAAGCCATGATTCCGGTTATGCGGGATTACTATGGAAACCCAAGTTCAACACATGCTCATGGCCGCAAAGTCAAGGGCATGATGGAAGAAGCACGAGGATCGGTTGCCAAACTACTAGGTTGCAGCCCCGCCGAAATTTTCTTTACCAGCGGGGGTACCGAGGCTGATAACTTGGCCCTTCGCAGCGCAGTAAAGGACCTTGGGGTCAAAAACATCATCAGTTCTCCCATTGAACACCACGCTGTTCTTCACACCGCTGAAGAATTGGCGCATAAGGGAATGGCCGAACTGCACTTGCTGCCCATCTTACCCAATGGTCACGTGGACATGCAGGCGCTGGAACAGTTGCTTCAAACCCACAAAAATTGTATGGTGAGCCTGATGCACGCCAACAACGAAGTAGGAAACCTTTTGGATATGCAGCGCGTGGCTGAATTGTGCCAAAAGCACCAAGCCTATTTTCACAGTGACACCGTTCAAACCATGGGGCATTACCGTTTCAATTTGTCAGAATTGCCTGTCGATTTCCTGGCTGGCGCCGCTCACAAATTCAACGGTCCCAAAGGAGTTGGATTTGCCTTCATTCGCAAAGGCAGAAAGATCAGTCCCCTCATTACCGGCGGGTCCCAAGAACGAGAGTTGCGCGGTGGAACAGAAAACATCTACGGCATCATCGGCTTGGCCAAAGCTTTGGAAATATCCTACCGCGACATTGATTCGAAGTCAGCGAAAATTTCAGCGCTTAAATTCCTGATGCTGGAAAAATTGAAAGCGGAAATTCCCGGCGTTGAATTCAATGGCGATGCCGAAGGCGAATCGTTGTACACCATACTCAGTGTTTCTTTCCCGCCCAACCCTATTGGACCCATGTTGTTGTTCAATTTGGATCTAGCCGGTATTTCTGCCAGTGGTGGCAGCGCCTGCTCATCGGGCTCAACGGTTGGGAGCCATGTCATTCAGTGCCTGCGCCCTGGCACAGACCGAACCACCGTTCGCTTCAGTTTTGGCAAATTCAACACCGAGGAAGATATTCTTTCAACGGTTGCGAAACTCAAAGAGTGGTACGCCTAATTTTTGGCTAATTTTGCGGTTGATATGCCCTTGTTGTATTTGACCCGGAAAGAACATTTCAATGCGGCACACCGCTTGTGGAATGACAAATGGTCAGAAGAGAAGAACTTCGAGATGTTTGGCAAGTGCGCCAACCCCCATTACCATGGGCATAATTTTGATTTGTACGTTACCGTCAAAGGCCAGCCCAATCCCGACACCGGCTGTGTCATGGATTTGAAGGTACTGAAGGTCATCATACGCGATCAGGTCACAGACCAGCTCGATCATCAAAACCTGAATCTAGATGTCGAATGGCTGAAAGGTCAAATGCCCTCGATTGAAAGCATGGCTGTGGCCATGTGGCCCCGCATTTCCAATGCTTTACCCGAGGGGGTGCACTTACACAAAATCACCCTTTGGGAAACCCAAAACAACTTCGTCGAGTACTTCGGCGAGTAAGGGACTGCCTACTTTTTATCGGAGCACCTGCTACCCGCAGGTTTAATACAGGCGGTATATCGGAATTTCATTGACGCTAGGTTCCGACCAGGGTCCTTTTTGGTAAACCCAAGTCAATACAGCCCCCGCATTTGTCGCCCATTCAGGATCGGCCTTCATTTTGGCCTGCAATTCTTCCTTGACCAAGGGTTGGGTTTCTAACCACTCAGCGGCCATGTCTTCAAATACGTAATCGCTGAACCACTCCTTTTGCTGCAAACAGGCGTCAAAAAAGTTCCATGCGAAATAGCTATCAGGAGCTCTTGGCTCCAGAACGTTGACCAGGAACAAGGCGTTCTCGGGCGTTACCTTGATGAGCATATCTCCCCGTTGCAATCGAACCGGACGTGAATATTCTACGGTCTGAATCTGGCTGTGCAGGTAGTGCCCTTCATAGGGTTGCTGACTGGTTTTCATGCTCAACAATTGACTCACAGTCAGCTCCATGGTGGTATCTTTTGCAATGCCCACAACGCTCACTCCTCTCTGTCTGCCTATTCGCTCCAGCACCTCTCGGCTGTATCCGCGGGGTAAAATGTAAGCCCTGGGCACGCGCGCCGAATCAACGGCTAGGTAATGATTCCAATAGGGAACAGGGAACGTTTGGGGACTATTGCGGTCGTAAAACAATCGATCTTGTCCGTGCACAGCACTGCTGCGGTATCCGTGTTGAAATCCATAAAAATCGAGCGTATCACTGGGTACCGTACTCAACTCGAATCGAATGGGCAAATAATCACCGGCTTGCACCCATGGATCAGAACTGAAACTCCGACGCAGAGACAATTCCAAATCTTGAAATTCCCTGAGCATGGATTTGGTGGCCATGCGATTGGAAAAGGCCGCCAAAAAAGCATGTGTGGCTTTTACGCGTTGAGGAAAGGGCTTCAGCATGTGGGTTTCCACACAAATGCCTATGCAGTGGTGAAGAGCCGTATAGCCCGTGGCATATCTTCCGGTTTCAAAAAAACCTACCAATCCGCTTTCCGGAGTATGATCGCGAGTTTGCACATAGGGGGCATTGATCCATCCCTCTAGGAATAAATCTTGCCGCAAAGTGGCTTCCAAGCTCAAAGAGTGGTCCTTCAATGCAGGATGCAACTTATCGGCATGGGTAAAGAAAAAGGTCAAGGCATATTGATAGTCAGCCCCGTTTGAGGTGTGGTTATCAATGAAATAATCAAATTGAAACCGAGAGAAATACCGCTCAAATGACTCCGCATTTCGGCTGTCCATCTTGATGAAATCACGGTTTAGATCCAAATTTTGGCTATTGCCGCGAAACCCATAAATCTCAGGCCCCGCTTGATTGGCCCGTGACTGAGAATTCCGATTCAATGCCCCACCTACATTGTAGTGCAAGACGATGTGGTACTCAACTTGATTACAGGCACTTGACCCTTCAACCAAGAGCACATCCCTCACCCACAACATGCAAGCGTCAACACCTTCAGGTTCACCGGGGTGAATGGCATTGTTAACCAAAACTTTGATGGGATCTGAACTTTCGGAAGAGATGACAAACACCTGAATGGGCCATGCCGCATCGCTGGGTCCCATATCCACCAGTTCGCATCGATCTGGAAATTGACGAGCCATGGCTTGGTACCACTCTCTTGCTTGATCAACAGTCGCGGTGTGCACTTGGCCACTCACCTCATAGGGTGTTTGAGGAAAATCAGAGGGGTCCCAATCAGCGGCAGATTCATTGTAGGACCAATGCTGAGCGTGGCCAATAACGATGGCCGTCAAAGCCAGAACGGCTGAAATCATTTTCTTCATCATGCTCTTCTTCTTTTGAATATGTACAAAGCAATCAACCCAGCCAAAAATGCCATTGCATATGGAAGGGCTGCACCCCAGTAATATTTCCCTTCATAAGCCGGAGAGAAATAGTACTTCGATTGGTACACCCAATACGTCGCTTGAATTTCAATTCCGTATGCCAGTAGTACCCCAACTAAGACTAGGATAGAATACAGCTGGGCCTTGGGCCTATTGTAGATCAATAAAGCAACCACCCAAACCATCACTACTCCATAAAAACTGCCGATCAACCAATAATTGGGATAGGGCCTTACCAATTGGTTATCCTCGAAGATTTCATAGGTCCAGGTATTGGTTACCAAAACGATATCATTGTTGCTGGTAGAATAAAATTCAAACAAAATAGGGTTCACCAAAACGAAATAGGCCATGGCGATTCCAAGGGCCAGAAGCAGGTATGTCTGTGACTTTTGAAGCATGGGTTTACTGCGTAGCTTTTATGGTAATTCGCAAGGTGGTCCTCTTAAACGGCAAACTTTCTTTCACAAAAATGTCACCTTTGTGGTAGTCCCGAACGATTCGCTTGGCCAAAGAAAGCCCCAATCCCCAACCTCTTTTTTTGGTTGTAAATCCGGGTTGGAAAATATCCTTCATTTGATTTTTGGGTATGCCCTTTCCGGAGTCGCTGATATCGATATAGGCCAATCCATTTCGATAGGCTACTGAGCAGAAAATACTTCCTTCCCCCTCCATGGCATCAACAGCGTTTTTGATGATGTTCTCAATGACCCAATTGAACAAATTGATATTGATTTCTGCACGTATGGGTTTTGATGGGGCTTGGTAATAGAGTTGAACATTCTTACCCGAACGGCTCTTCATATAATCGACCGATTGGGATAACAATTCGCTTAAAATCACAAGCTCCAATTTGGGTTCAGAGCCGATTTTTGAAAAGCGCTCGGTAATCACCTGAAGTCGCTCAATGTCTTTGCGCATTTCATCGGGGGCTTCAACAGGAAACACATCAGCCTCGAGGCAATCAATCCAGCCCAACAGCGAACTAATAGGCGTGCCCAATTGGTGGGCCGTTTCTTTTGCCAGTCCAACCCAGACCTGATTTTGCTCGGAGCGCGTGGAATAGGAAAAAGCCAAATAGGCCAACAATATGAACACGGCAACAATGCCCAATACCCCATAGGGATAATACCTCAACTGCTTGGTAATGGTACTATCGCCATAGTACACGCGGTAGGTCAAATCCCGATCGATGGGAACCAATATCGGCGGATGCTCAACCCGGAAACGCTGCAAAGATTCTTGCAGAGCTTTGGGCGTCTGGGCATTCACATTGACGCTTTGAATGATGTTCAACTCATCGTCGACCAAAATGGCCGGGATGGTGGTATTGCTTTTGATGACATCCAAGTAAAAGCCCAGATCACCTTCGTTGTAGGGATCATTCAACAATCGTTCTGCTTCCGCCCACAACTCCATTCGAGCCGTTTCTTCTTCCTCAATTTGATGAGCCAATTTCTGGCTCACCAATAAAGTAGCAATGCTAATCAGCAAAGCCAACAGCATCAAAATGACACGAATGAGTCTCTTTACTTCGTAGGCATTCATTGATTCCAGCGTAGGGCGTTCCAGATCAGTTCCACATCCAAATAAACCGAATAATCACGGGCATAGAGGAACAAGGCATCATTTTCAAAGGTGGTACCCGCAAATTTTCCAGCCGCTGACCAAACCCCCGGTTTCAATTGAGGCAAATCAGGAGCAGAGGTATGCTGCCCATAACCCACCCAAGTTCTACCTCCCAACAACACCAAAGGGATGTATCGAATGGTAGTTCGGGCATTTTTGAAACACAAAAGCAAGGGCAACAACAGCAGTCCCAATAGTGAAAACGCGACATCCATGATGCGCTTATTGCGGCGGTGCTGAGGTTCAGACAGGCGATGACGAACATCAACGGTAAAGAGTTCTCCCGGCTCATCTTTGGAATCTGAACCAATGATCGCATTGCTTCGTTCAGGGGCAATTTTCACCTGCAATCCTCTTCGATGAGAAGAAGTCATGAAGGCCATGATTCGATCGCTACCCACGTCTTTTCCGCTAAAAATCAGGGTGTTGATGCGATGAACCTCGACCAATTCCGACAGCTGAGAAAGCCCGGCAATGGCCCCAAGGGGCTTAGGCTCTTGTACGGAAACCCAATGCATGGCATCGGCATCGATATGACTTTGCAATAGCAAATTGCGAATTCGCGTACATTCTTCTTCACCAGCCACAATGGCTATTTTCCGGGCCGTATCCATTCGGGAAGAGAACAGCTGCCCTCGACTGAACACAAATCGGCTGATTTCAAAGATGGCGGCTGCAAACATGGACCCCAAACCCAAAATGGCACGAGAAAACTGCCAATCTTTTGGCAGCAACCCGTAAAGTGCGAGCAAGACCAAAGCGCCGGCCGCCGCTCCTCTCAAGGTTCGTCGAAACGACAGAGGGCGATCGTAACCACCGCTGAGATAGACAAAGGCCATGAGCACTAAAGTATAAGCCGGCAAATGCAAGCCGTAGTAGGCATCGGGATAATAGCCTCGAACAAACTTGTGATTGATTTCCCAGTAATTCGCCAAAAAGGAAAAGGCCACCAAGGCACTGAAAAAATCAACCAAAGGCAAAGCCACTCGTTTTCCCAATCGATGCACCAATGCCATCAGAGCCCGCACATAGATGGCCACTGAAATGATGCGAGCAAAAGAACCCGCCATGGGCCCCGAATAGTGCTTTTGGGCAAACAGAACCATGGCATTGTAGAACACCTTCACATAATTGGCCGAGCCTTTTTTTGTACTCTCACCCTTGTAGTGAATGATGGTCGTCCCTGGGAAATAGACATTTTTATACCCTGCCAAGGTGATGCGGTAACTCAAATCAATGTCTTCTCCGTACATAAAGAAGCGCTCATCGAGCAAACCGATTTCATCCAAAACCCGTTTGGGCATCATCATGAAAGCCCCTGCCAATACATCTATTTCATGGGTCTCAAATTCGGGCAAGTACTTCAAGTGGTAGCGACCGAATTCCCGGCTTTTGGGGAACAGGGTCGAGAGTCCACTCATTTTGTACAACGCCACTTTGGGGCTGGGAAGTCCGCGTTTGCTCTCGGGCAAAAAACGGCCCTTACCGTCTATCATGCGAACGCCTAATCCGCCGACAGAGGGATTCGAACGCATGTAAGCCAAACATTGGTGAAAGGTATCTTCTTGAACCACGGTGTCAGGGTTCAGCAGCAGAATAAACTCACCGCTGCTTTGACGTATGGCTTGGTTGTTCGCTTTAGAAAAACCGGTATTCTCCGTATTGGCAATCAGCTTAACATCTGGAAATTTTACGCGAAGCATGTCCACACTTCCATCTACGGAATTGTTGTCCACCACCCAGGTTTCCACCTTCAGACCGCGACTCGCCTTCTCCACCGAAAGAAGCACCTGTTCGAGAAAGTGCTTGACGTTGTAATTGACGATGACGACTGATAAATCCATGCTTAGACGCTATAAGGGGTTCGTTGCTGAAGGCTGCGGGCCAGTGTGATTTCATCGGCATACTCAATCTCGCCTCCTACGGCAATGCCTCGGGCGATGCAGGAGGTTTTTACGCCATAATCCTTGAGTTTTCGGGCCAAATAATACATGGTCGTATCGCCTTCAACCGTCGCGCTGAGGGCCATAATAACCTCATTGACAGAGCCATCTTCGGCTCGCTTGAGTAGCGAATTGACGTGAATGTCTTCTGGGCCTATTCCATCCATAGGGCTAATGAGCCCGCTGAGAATGTGATAAACCCCTCGGTATTGACCGGTTGATTCGATGGCCATTTGATCGGAATAATCTTCCACCACGCATATCAGTGAAGCTTCTCGGGCCGGATTGCTGCAAACTTGGCAGGTTTCTCCATCGCTTACATTGTTGCAAATTTTGCAAACAAAAAGGTCTGTTTTCAATTTCAACAGAGCTTCGGCCAAGCGGGCCACTTCCATATCTGGTCGCTTCAACAAGTGCATCACCAAGCGCAGCGCTGTTCTTCGCCCAATTCCGGGAAAACCCGACAAGGCTTCAACCGCCTGTTCCACAACTTCAGAAGTGTACTGCATTCCTGCGAAAATAGCAATCTACGGTCAGGCTGAATCGCATTTTTGGATTTACCTTTGCCTCGACATGCTTATTGAAGTCCTTCAAAGCAAAATCCACAACGTTCGTTTGACTCAAACTGAACTGAATTATACCGGTTCCATTACCATTGACATGGACCTGGTCGATGCGGCCGGAATGGTCCCCAATCAAAAGGTTTTGATTGTCAACAACAACAACGGGGAACGTTTCGAAACCTACATCATTGCCGGAGACCGTGGAACGGGAATCATTGGCTTGAATGGCGCAGCGGCAAGACGCGGCCAAGTCGGCGACGAATTGATCATCATGACCTTCGTCACTATGAGCCCTGATGAAGCCAAAACTCATCAGCCCTGCAATCTGTTTCCCGATCGAAACAATCGACCCATTTCATGACCCAAAACGACTCGCATAGCCCCCGAAAAAAAGGCTTGCTAGGGCGAGTTGTTATGATTATCGCCAGTTTAGCCGTCTTCGGCTATATTGGTTATTCTGTTGATTGGACCCATACTTGGTTGGCCATCCAGCAAGCTTCTGGCCTTTGGATTTTGGTCTATTGCCTGATCATGATCTTCGCCCACTTCATTCGTGGTTGGCGCTGGAACATGCTGACTGAACCCGTGGGTTACAACTTGAACAAACGCCGCTCCTTTTATGCGGTCATGACCGGATACTTGGTAAACGTGGCCACCTCTCGAGGCGGTGAAGTCGCCCGCTGTGCCATGGCCTCCAAAAGCGAAAAAGCACCTGTTGAAATGCTAGTAGGCACGGTAGTCACCGAGCGCATCGTGGACATGTTGGTCATGGGTTCACTGTCTTTGCTTTGCCTAGTTTGGGAATACGAAGCCATTTCGGGCTTTCTTCTTAATCCTTTAGAAAGCGGCTGGATCTGGGCCACTCAACATCCTGCCGTAGTGATCTTGGTCCTCACCTTTTCGGCAACAGCATTTTGGATATGGCGCAAACGAGCCTCTAAGCCCTCCACTCCTGGCGATTCACTTTGGAGCCGCTTTTCGGGTGGATTGAACAGCATTTTCAAATTGCGCCAGCCTGGCCTCTTCCTATTGAGTTCTTACGCCATTTGGCTCGGCTATTGGCTTTGCATGTACGTCACGCTCAAGGCTCTACCCATGACGGCTGACTTTACCTTGTCACAATCGCTGGCTGTGATGGTCTTTTCGGCTTTTGGCATCATCGTCCCTGTCCCCGCCGGTGCAGGTGTTTGGGGGATTGTCGCCTACGGATTGCACATGGTCTACGGCTTGGAATTGACCTCTGCTGAAACTTTTGGTATCTTCACTGTAGCATTGAGCAATCTACTGCTGATTGTGGGCGGCTCGGTATGCTACGCTGCATGGCTTTGGGAATCCCGGAAGGTTCGCACATGAAACTGAATACCACTCAAAAAATTTGGCCCAGAGAGACCGCTGCAAAACGGGCTCAGGCCTTGAGAGAATCGGGCAAGACCATTGTGTTCACCAATGGCTGTTTCGACATTTTGCACGCGGGTCACGTTCAATACCTCAACGAAGCAGCGGCCTTGGGCCATTACTTCATTTTGGGCTTGAACACCGACGCGTCGGTTCAACGCTTAGACAAAAGCCCTGCCCGCCCCCTGCAAAGTCAAGAAAGCCGTTCACTGGTGGTTGCTTCTTTGGGATTTGTGGATGCGGTGGTGCTCTTCGACGAAGACACTCCTGAGGCATTGATACAAGAAATCAACCCTCATATTCTGGTCAAAGGGGCTGATTACCAAATTGAACAAATTGCCGGTGCGCCCTTCGTTCTCTCCCAAGGGGGCAGCGTCAAAACCATTGCCTTACTCGAAGGCTTTAGCACTACGGCTATCGAGAAAAAAATACTTCGGGCACACGGGTTGGATTCGTAAATTGGGGCATGTTCAGCTCCACCCATCGGTTCCGTTTGCTGCCCCTTTTGGCCGCATCCTTGCTTTTGGGATCCACTTTTCATTTGGTACCTGCAGGGATTTTCACTCTTCTGGGCTTGTTGGCCTATGGGATATTGTGGAAATCAAGCGGCGCTTTGGGTCATTCCAACCTTGAACCATCGATGGATTCAACTCGCACATGGGTCCTAGTGGCTTGCCGAAACGAAAGCCACAACATTCCCGCATTTTTCTCCGGACTTCGCCACTTAAATTCTCCCATAGCCGGCTTGATTTGGGTCGATGATCATTCTTCAGACGACTCCTTCATAAAGGCTCAACAAGAAGCCGACCGCTGCTCATTTCCTGTCCAATTGTTGTCATTACCCACCGCTGAGAAGGGGAAAAAAGCAGCCTTGAATTTTGGACAAAATCACCTCCCTGCCGCAGCCGATTGGGTTTGGTTTACTGATGCCGATTGTCGGGTTCAGCCGACTTCTTTGGAATGCTTAATTCAAGCCGCCCCTTCAGGCGGTGTCGCCCTCGGGGAACTGGTCTTTGAAGGCGGCCCTAGCCTTCTGAGCCGCTACCAAAAAATGGAGAATTCGGCTTTACTGACCCTCACCCAATGGGGCCTTTCCAAAGGTCATTTGCTGATGGCCAACGGCGGCAATCTACTTGTACACCCCAGCTTGATCCAACCCTTAAACAGCCAACATTCTAGCAGTGGCGATGACATATTCGCCTTGGAGAGAAACTACATTCGGCATCCCGAATTGTTCGCTTTCGCTTCCAGTCCCGGTGCTGCTGTTTGCACCTCTGTTGAAACCCATTGGGGCGACTTTGTCCAGCAGCGTTTGCGATGGATGCGAAAAACACCTCTGCAACAGGACAAGTCAAGTTTCCAGCTGCAAATCACCTTGGGATTCTTTGCATTTAGCCCCCTGTTTTTCTTGGGTCTAGGCTGGTTTTTTGCCCCTCATGAATCAATGGAATACGGCCTCTTGGCTGTCAGTATTTGGTTGGGAAAAGCGATCATTGACCAATGGGTTTTGGCCCCGACATTGCGGCAAAAAGAACAAGACATCTCGTCGGCTTGGCTCCTCTCCATTTTGCAAACCTTATGGTTGCCCCTGTTGGGACTTCTCGCCCTCTGGCCGGGCCATTTTGCCTGGAAGGGGCGCCGTTTTTATCGTTAGCCTAGCTGCCCTTAGCTGGTTCAGCCCAGCCCAAGCTCAATGGGAGCAAAGTCGACTTCCACACCTTGACACGGCTCATTGGAAGTACCCAAGCGGAATCTGGGCTCACTCTCCAATGGGATGCCTCACCCATTCTATCAATGCATCTCCCCATCAATGGGAATCCCTGCACATCGAACCCCATTCCAGTTCTGAAGAAATTGCCTTGGAATGGGATTGGTCAATCGGCCTATCTAGCAACAATTACCTGCAATTGGGATGGCGATCTGGGAAAGCCGAGCAGAGCTTGTTTTTGGGAGGCAGTCAAGACCGTATGGAACTGCGAATGTTGGACAGCCTTGTAGTGGCCAGCCTTCACAAGCATTCTTCTAGCACCATGCACATGGTCCTACTCTTGAAACGAGATTCCGAATCCATCTCGGCCCAGTTCGTGGAAGAAGGTTGTGTCATTGATAGCCTTACTATGGCCATTAGCCCCTTACACAGCGACACCTTTTTTCTGCGATTGGGGCAATCGGGTCAATCGGCCATAAGCGCCCATGAGTTGCTGGGCTTTTACCGCGGCCCTGCCCTTGACTGGGGTTGGATCAGCACGAACCAAACCCAAAAATTGGCATTTACAGAGTTGAGTCTAAACTCTAATTTTTTTGGTGGATCACCTTTTGTCGAACTGCTCAACACCAGTCACGAAGTCATCAATCTAATGGGATGTTCCTTGAGTGATCCCAAAAGCAAAAAGACCGCTCCAAAATCCACTCGTTTGCTCCCCGGACAGCGCATATGCCTGTCAAGCGGAATACCAGCCACGCCCATTTCGCACCAACAGTGGGCCCAACTTCCCCATTTCAACCAAGCCGGCGACACCCTCTACCTCAGCAATTCCAAAGGGGACATTCTAGCCCGCACCCATTACCGCCAGGAGCACTGGGGCTACTACGACCCCAAATGGGGATACACGCTTGAAAAAACCTGCGAACAATGGGCCTGTTTGGATGAGCACAATTGGGCCGCCTCTAGCCTGCCGGGTGGCAGTCCTGGCTTCGCCTATTCCGGGCCTTGTGAACTTGATTCCAATCTTCTATTCCATCGTTTGCCCTTGTGTTTGATATCTGAGCAATTGCATAGTTTGCAGCAACCGCCCAACAGCTGGGGATATTGGACTTATTTCCGCACCAATGACGATACTGTTTCTTTGCATTCTTCAGGCACAAACCGTTGGACCCGAAGCCATTCCTCCACCCCTGTATCCGTGCATTGGTGCAGCGGTCAAAGCAGCGAATTGACCCTAGAGGTCCAAGCCCAAAGCCCTCATTTATTTTTGACTGAAGGACTTGTTGGCCCTTACGGCCTAGACCAATCCTTTCTTGAGCTGTACAACCCCAGTGACTCTGGCTTAAATCTCCATTCGTATCGCTTGGAATTTCGCCAACCCAGCGGTTTGTTGTTGGGTTCCATACCCTTGGGCACCTTGTTCCCCGTAATAGGTCCTCAATCCCTCATTCTCATCGCAGAAAACCCACCATCTTTGATGCTCTCTGAGAGCAAACAATTATCACTGTGGGTTCAATCCTGGCCCAATTGGCCCAGCGGATACAAATCATTTACCCTATACCTCTGCAGCGCCCAATTCGATCTAGACAGCCTTCCATGGCCCCAAAACAGCCTCCAAAATGGCCGATCGCTGGAGCGAATCTCCAAGAATTCACCTTGGCAATTCTCAGGCGCGCTAAATGGCAAAAGTCCCGGCGAATTTGAAAGTCGTAAACCTTTCCGGGAATTCAATCCCCAAATCAGCAATCGTTTGATCAGCGAGTCTCAGCCCGAATGCGAAATTCGCTGTTACTCTGAACAACCGAGCCGCCGATTATTGGCCCTATACACCGCATCAGGAATCCCCTTGAAATTGCTCATGGAACAGGACTGCCCCGCCGGTGAATTCTACTTCGCCATCAACCGAGACAACCTAAAACCCCTCTCCCATTCATTATTGCTTTTGCTCGAAAAAGATGCTTCGGGAAGGACGAAAAAGCATCTCTTTCGAATCAGCCGCTTAGACTAAGTTACCTTTGAGGCATGTTGGGAAGATCAGAATTTGTGGAGCGATGCCGGAAGAAATTCAGCGCCGATGAAACACAAGCGTTCTGGCTTTGGTTTTCTGCTCATTCGTTTGCCGACCAAGAAGAATACACCCAAAAGTTTGACCGGCTCATGTCAGGAGAGCCCATTCAATACATTTTCCAAAGTGCGCCCTTTCACCGCTATGAATATGCCGTGGGCCCTGGTTGTTTGATTCCCAGACCTGAAACCGAAGAGCTGGTCGAGCTCATACTCCAAAAACCAGAAATCCAGTCCCTTCAGCAATGGCTAGACATTGGCACGGGCTCGGGTTGCATTGCATTGACCCTCGCCCAAGAGCGCCCATGGAACTTCAAGGCCATTGACATTTCAACCGAGGCCTTGCAGTGGGCCCAAATAAATTGGAACAGCTGCCCGGCCCATGTAAAAGAGCGAGTAGAACTCAAAGCCACTGATTTTCTGAGCTGGAATAAATGGCCCGATGGCATTCAAGCCATTGTGAGCAATCCACCATATATCGCCACCGAAGAAAAAACCCAAATCAAGGATCGGGTTGACAATTGGGAACCTCAAACCGCCCTATATAGCCCCAATGACCCCTTACTTTTTTACAAGAAAATGGCTGAATTGTGTACCAATACAAACACAGAACTTTGGTTAGTTCTAGAAATCAACCAGGAACTGGCCGAAGAGACAATCGAGGTATTTGCTAAAGTAGGGTGCCTATCAAAAAAAATCGCAGACCTCTCTGGAAATCTGCGATTTATTGAGGCCTTTTGGCCCGGAAATTGAATGGTTTATTTCTTGGAAATCATTCCATTTTCATTTTTCAAATGACCTGATTTGTAAATCTGGGTGAGGGTGGTATAAATACCCTGAGAAAAACGCTTTTTATCTTTTTGGCCACTCTTTTCAAATAAGGCTTGAATCAAATCACCTGATTTGATAGGCTGACTCAAAGCAGAAACATACTCCACAATGATATCGCGACGAGTAGGTTCTCCTGCCTTGCGACGACCAGCACCTGGGCGCAAGGGACTCTTGGCGGGTCTACCGCGACGGCGAGGAGCAACCTCAACTTCTTTTCTAGGACGACCACGACGAGCCTTCCCAGCTTCTTTGGCTGCAGCTTTATAGGTCATGGCTTTGGCCTTCCACAAGAAAACCGAAGCCTCAGCTTTGGCTAAATCTTTTTGGAATTGTTTCTCAGCACGAGCCAATTTCTTAGCAAATTCTTTCTCAGCCAACGCGTGTGCGGCATTCAATCCTTTTTGCATGCGCCCCATATCTTTTTCCAGTGCCTGCAAGGCTACTTGAAAAGCGGAAACTCCGCGCTGACTGGGCTTTTTGTTCTTGGATCCAGGTTTTCTGCCGCGGCGTTTTGGGGTAACCTCGACAGCTTCAGTTTGATTTTTTACAATTTTTGCCATTTTATTAGTTGCAAAAATAGTTGCTTAAATTAAATATTAATTAATTATTTAAAATAAACACAAATTTTACAATTCAACCAGACGAAGAATAGACTTTGGGCAATGGTATCAAGCCCTACCTTTGTAGCATGTCGGAACTACTCAATTCCATTCAACATCCCTCAGACGTTCAGCGTTTGAACCAGGATGACCTCGTAAAATTGAGTAGCGAACTCCGGGAATTCCTAATCGAAACCATTCTTCAAAACGGCGGTCACTTCGCGGCCAACTTAGGCGTAGTGGAACTAACCGTGGCCTTGCATCACATTTTGGATTTCCAGAAAGACAAATTGGTGTTTGATGTCGGTCACCAGAGCTACGCCCACAAGGTTCTCAGCGGCAGGCGCGATCAGCTGTCCAGCATTCGCAGCCACAAAGGATTGTCGGGTTTCCCCAACCGGAACGAAAGCGAATTCGATCATTTCGGAACAGGTCATTCCTCTACGGCCTTGTCGGCGATCATGGGAATGGCTCACTCGAATCATATTCAAGGAAAATCAGCCAAACACGTTGCGGTGGTTGGCGATGGCGCCTTTACCGGTGGAATGATGTACGAGGCCTTGAACAACTTGCTGCAATGCCCCAGTCCAGTTTGGCTGATACTCAACGACAACCAAATGGGCATCGACCCCAATACCGGAGCTTTGAATCAACACTTGTGCGACCAAGATGGAACCATTGCCCAGTGGTGCCAATGGTTTCACCTGGACTACAGCGGCCCCATCGACGGGCATTCCATTCCAGAGCTGTTGCGGGCCTTACAAGACCAAAGCCCGTTCAAGCACCGTCTGATTCACATTAAAACCACCAAGGGCAAAGGCTACGCACCGGCCGAGAAAGAACAAACCCGCTGGCATGCCACATCCAAATTTGTCAAAATCGACCCCCAACATACCCCAAAGCCCAAAACCAAGTGGCAGGACCTATTTGGCACCATCTTGCTAAATGAGGCCAAACGGCACGATGACCTGGTTGGAATCAGCCCTGCCATGCCTACTTCATGCGGAATGGCTCCTGCCTTCCAACAATTCCCCGATCGTTTTTGGGATACGGGTATTGCCGAACAACACTCCGCAACCTTTGCCGCCGGTTTAGCTGCGGCCGGTAGTCGGGTGGTGTTGAATATCTACTCCACCTTTTTACAGCGCGCCATGGACCAATGGGTTCACGACGTTGCCTTGCAAAACCTGGGTATAACCCTCTGCATTGACCGTGCGGGCCTGGTTGGTGAAGACGGCCCTACCCATCACGGAATGTTCGATCTCAATTGGCTCTTACCCGTTCCCCATCTGTACCTTTCTACTCCTGGTAGTGCCCAAGAATTGCAACAGGCCATGCGAAGCAGCTTGGAACACAAATGGCTAAGCGCCATTCGTTACCCACGAAGCGAGGCTGAACACGATCAATTCGAAGACTTGCCTGCCCAATCGAAATTAGACCCCATTCTGTTGCACCCTGGTAAGAAGGTCGCTCTATTGAGCTGTGGCCCCTTGAGTTACGATTTGCTCAACAGCCTCCAAACTCAAAACACCCCCATTGCGCTTTACCATTTCCCTTGGGTGCGCCGTCCGGAAGGAATCATTCCCGCCCCCCATGAATTAGCTGATTTCGAACACGTAATCACCGTAGAAGACGGAGCTATTCTCGGCGGATGGGGACAAAGCATTCGCTCGGTTTCGGCCCTAGCCCATCAGCAGTGGCAACATGTTGGAATAGGAGATGAATTTGTGGCTCACGGAAGCATCGCCCAACTCCGCGAAGAATCTGGCATGAGCCCTGAGCAAATACTAGCGGAGGCTGTTAAGTGCCTTTCCCTATAGCATTCACCCAATTCTGGATCACTGCCTGACCCTCTGGAGTAAGTATGCTTTCGGGGTGAAACTGAACCCCAAAGTGCACAATGGGCCCCACTTGCCATTCAATGGCCATGCATTCACCTTCTGTGGTTTCTGCCAAGATTTTAGCTTGGGTTCCAGACAGCGATTGGAGCACCAAAGAGTGGTATCGACCCACTCGCATGGGAACGGGGATACAGGCGAACAATGGACCCCCTGAATGCTGGATCAAACTGGGCTTCCCATGCATGGGAACCTGGGCGTGAACCAACTCGGCTCCAGCCAACTCTCCCATGGCTTGCATGCCCAAGCAAATACCCAACAGTGGCTTTCGTCGAGAAGCCCTCTTCATAAATGCGAGCAAATCACCTGAGTTACTTGGAGTTCCAGGGCCGGGACCTATGACCAATGCGTCGTAATGATCCAGATTGACTTCGTCCAATTCCAAATGAGTCTTGACCTCAACATTCGAGCCTGTTGCCTGTAGAGCATGTACAATGTTGAAGGAGAAGGAGTCGAAATTGTCGATGAATAGCAGTTTCACAAGCGGTATTTTTTATTGATGCCGGGCTGAAATCCCTTCAAATAATTCGGCTCAAAATAGGCGACATCCGAAAAGGATTTGCTTATCCATTTATCAATAGACTCGGCGAGCAAAACAGCCGCCGTCAATTCTACATTTACTCCAGCACAGGTCTCAGAAACCTTAAAAGCACCATTGCCCACGGCCCAGGTGCGCGAACCTACTTCTGGAAGAGCTTCTTCCTCCAACACATAGGGCCTGAGCTCCGAAACTCGATCGGGAAACGACAAAGACAGGGCGTACACTTCCGATCGGCGGGCATCCATCATAGCCCAAATAGCCGCTCCGGTAGACCAATCAGAACCCAGCTCCAGGACAGCCACTTGAGCCAACGCTTTTAACCCCGAAACGGCCAATAAAGGAATTTTCCAGGCATAGGCCAATGACTTGGCTAAACTGCTTCCAATGCGAAGTCCTGTATAGGAACCAGGGCCCTCGTTGACCGCTACACCAACCAAGGAATAGTCCTGCTGCTTGGCTTTGGCCACCGCCCGTTCCACCAGCAAAGGCAATTGCTCGGAATGGCTCTGTTGAACCCGATTCACCGACTCCCAAATCAAGGATTTGCTCTCGATACAAGCCAAGGCAACCGAGGGGAATTCGGCTGAAGATTCAATCAAAAGTAGGGCCGGTTTCATAGGGCACTCAAACGTTTGGCATGACCATTCAAATGAACCAAATTCTTCATGTTCTCTACTTGCTCGAGCGTGTAAAGCAGTTCTTTCAAATGGTTCAAGGCATACAACTGACGCTCAGAAACAGAGGTCAACGCTGCCATTTCGTATTCGTGTTTCAGGTCCATACCCGCCTTGTGAGCCCAGTCTAGGTAAGAACCCAATTTATCAGGCACACGCTTGCCCACTTGCGATAACTCGTAAATCTGAGTCAGCAAATCCTTCAAACGAAGTTGAAGCTCTTTGTCTTCATCATCGACAAACGACAAGGTCTCGACTTGGGCTTGATCGTAGCTCTCTATAGACGCAGCGTGAACCACTTTGGTCAATACCACGCGTTCTGTGCAGCGGCCGGTAATATCCAAGCTGCCATCTTCATACACCTGATCAACAGAAATCAACTCAACTTTGGCTGCCAAAGACTGCAACTCCCTATCCAAACTGCAGGCAACGACAAAAGGGCAATGGACCCATTGAACTTGCTTGAGCATGGCCTTGTACCTAGGCTCAAAAATGTGCAGGCGAAACACCTCATTTTCAAACAAGACTAAGGGCAAAGGAAAGAGGGGCAGCAAGGGTTGCACCTTGCAAATTTATGGCGATTAGGGCAATGAAGCACGAAGCCCAAAGCCGCGGCGATTGCCTACATTTGCAACATGGCCAATCGCGAAGTTTACATAGTGGGCGCTAAGCGCACCCCCCTGGGCAGTTTCAACGGTTCTCTCTCTTCTGTACCCGCTCCAAAATTGGGAGCTGTCGCCATTCAAGCGGCTCTCGAACAAGCCGGAATTGACCCCAATTCCGTACAGGAAGTGTACATGGGAAGTGTTTTGCAGGCTGGATTGGGCCAAGCACCCGCTCGTCAGGCGGCAAAATTTGCGGGCATTGGCGATCATGTACCTGCCACCACCGTAAACAAGGTTTGTGCTTCTGGCATGAAGGCCGTTTCATTGGCCGCCCAAGGCATCCTGTTGGGGCACACCGACATAGCGGTTGCCGGGGGCATGGAGAACATGAGTTTGGTTCCTCACTACTTGCCTCAGTCTCGCACAGGCACCAAATACGGTGAGATTCGCATGCAGGACGGACTGCAACTCGACGGTTTGACCGATGTATACAACCAAGTGGCCATGGGTAACTGTGCAGATACCTGTGCCAGCGAATACGGTTTTACCCGCGAAGACCAAGATGCTTATGCCATCAACAGCTACAAACGATCTGCCCAAGCCTGGGCTGAAGGAAAGTTTCAGGCCGAGATAGCGCCTGTGACCATCAAAACTCGCAAGGGTGAGGTACTGTTTGCAGAAGACGAAGAATACAAAAACGTCATATTCGATAAGATACCTGGTCTGCGCCCAGCTTTCACCAAAGAAGGTACTGTAACCGCCGCCAACGCGAGCACCATGAACGATGGAGCTGCTGCTTTGGTGCTGGTGAGCGGAGAGAAATTGGCCGAATTGGGATTGACTCCCTTGGCCAAATTGAACGGTTTTGCCGATGCTGAGCAAGCTCCTGAATGGTTCACCACAACTCCCTCTAAAGCCATGCCTTTGGCGGCTGAAAGAGCGGGTATTAGCCTGGAAAAGATCGATTACTTTGAATTCAACGAGGCCTTCTCGGTTGTGGCATTGGCCAACAACAAAATTTTGGGCCTTGATGCCGAAAAAGTGAACGTCAATGGAGGTGCTGTTTCCTTGGGTCATCCCTTGGGAGCATCTGGGGCACGAATTTTGGTAACACTGATTCAAGTATTGAAACAGAATCAGGGCCAATACGGCGGTGCTGCTATCTGCAATGGAGGCGGTGGCGCTAGCGCCATGGTCATCGAAAATTGCGTATGAACATAAACTCTGTCATTGTTTGCTTCCTATTTGGGCTCCTCCCCTTTGGATTGAAGGCCCAACAAACACCCGAAAAAACCCAACGCTCCATCTTAGCTTTGGAAGGGGCTTGGCTGTGGGCCGACACTGACTCTGCCCGTTTGGCTTCGGCCCAAGAGGCCCAAACTCTTTTGTTGGAAGGCCTTGGCCAAAAAGGTTCTTGGGACTTTGACTTTGACTCGCTGCGCACGAGCACCATTGCCATTGCCAGCCATTCTAAGGCACCCTTTCGAGTCTTTACCTGGAATGCCGTCCTTCTCGACAAGCGTTTTGTTCATTTTGGAATCCTGCAATACAAAAAGGGAAGCGAACTATACAACTTCCCCTTGTTTGATTCTGCTCAATCCCTTCCAGAAGCCTGGGACGACAGCGAATTAAGCCCCAGCGAGTGGATTGGAGCCCTTTATTACCAAGTAGTACCTCTGAATAAAACCGACTGGATGGTTCTCGGCTTTGACGGCCACAACATCAATTCCAATCGCTCCATTGTCGATGTCATCCATTTTGAAACGGGTGAAAACGGAACAGATTTGAGTTTTGGCCGAGCCCTTTTCCGTGAAAGTTTGGAAGACCCATCAAGAGCCACCCGCATGGTCTTTGAATACCACAAATCGGCACGTATGCTGCTCAGATTTGAAGAATCAGAGAAGTGGTTGGTAGTAGACAACTTGGGTTCTGCTATCGAGGGAGGCAACGACAACCCCTATTTGCAATTTCCTACGGGCGATTACTCGGCCTATCAAGAGCAAAAAGGAGGCTCCTGGGTTCGCTTTGATCTGGAGACCTTGCGCTTCGTCAAAGACAAAGAGGTTGAAAATAACCCTGAAAATTTGGAACTGCCCCAGCCCGAACCTGAAAGCGATCAGGACTAAAGCCCTAAACTTTCCATTTTGGATTGGGTTTCCTCCCATTCTTTTTGGGCATCGCTACCCGAATTGACTCCTGCTCCGGCATAGAGCCAGGTACCGTGTTGCGACAATCGAGCACAGCGCAATTGCACCCAAGCTTGAAGGCATTGATCTTTCCAGGCCCCCAACACACCGGCATAGGCCCCACGATCAAACGAGATGCTACTTTCCAAGGCCTGCATGGCATCGGCCTGCGGATAACCCGCCACAGCGGGAGTTGGATTCAGCAACTCCAGCAATGCTGGCAAGCGCGACAACCCAATTTCAAATCGATACTCGGAGCGCAAGTGCCGCAAGTCCCCATACTGGGTTTCTTGCAAAGCATCGACATGAAACCCAACACCCAAACCCGTCAATGTTTCTTCGATGAATCGACCGGTTACCGATTGCTCCAATTGTTCCTTGTTGGACCAATTCTCGCCGGCCTTTAAGGTTCCCGCCATCGCCAATATTCGACCCGCACCACGCTCCCATTGCAGCAAATGCTCGGGGGTGGAACCCATCCACAGGCCCAAATCAGGTTGATAGTAAGCAAAACCCATGGCTTGGCTATGACGATCCCTCATGGCCCTCCAACGCTGAGTCAAGGGTAGATCAGGTGAGGAATGAGCAGCCGCGCAGCGGGCCAAAACCAACTTTTCAAAATCACCTTGTGAGATGCCTTGTTTGACCCAATCCACTTGTTCAGAAAATTGGGTAAAGTCTGCGCATTCACGGGGCGCCCAAGTCAATTCTGCTCGCCGGCCCTCGAGATAGGCCCAAGGCTCTTCTTCAGTGGGTGCTGAACAGAGAACTTGGAGTTCATGAGACCCAAACGATGAAACAAACAGGGCCTCCTTTTCTTGCAACACAGCGGCCCAGTTCATGGGTCGTGATTGACCCTTTCGAATCAGAGGCTCAGCCCTGTTGGGCCACTGCATCACGTACAAACTCTCTGATTCCTGCATGGTTCAATCAAGCAAGCCCTAGGGCATGGAGGAAAGCCTTACCTTTGAAGGGGGCCTTTCTTGAGCAAAATTCCCATCCCGAGATGACAAAAACAATTTATTTAATTCGTCACGGCCAAACCGATTACAACCGTTTGGGGATTGTTCAGGGGTCTGGGGTTGACACTCACTTGAACGAAACCGGGAAGAAACAAGCCAATTGTTTTTACGAGGCCTACCGTCACATTCCCTTTCAACGCATATTCACCACCGAACTACTGCGCACTAAACAGTCGATCGAACCCTTTGCGGAGCAAACCGATATACCCGTTGAGCCCATCGCGGAATTGAATGAAATCAACTGGGGATATTTGGAGGGAAAGACCCCGACCAAAAAGGACAAAGCCCTGTTTTTGGATACCATTGAACGGTGGGCTGCCGGCCAACTGGATCACGCCATTGCCGGCGGGGAAACTCCCTTGGAAATGTTTGAACGCCAAAAAATAGGGCTGGAGCGAATTCTTCAAACCCCAGAAAGCCCTGTTTTGGTTTGCATGCACGGGAGAGCCATGCGCTCCTTTCTCTGCTTGTTAACGGGTGCGGAATTGAAAGACATGGACCAGTTTGAACACGGGAACCTCTGTTTGTACGTACTGGAACTCGCCCCTGGCGAAACCCATTTCCGCCTGATCAAAGAAAACGATCAGAGCCACCTGAGAACAATGGATTGACATGGAAAACCTGATTACCCTTAGCATCATTGACCGAAACGGCGTTGAGCATAGCATTCAAGCTCCGACTGATATGAATCTAAACTTGATGGAGCTCGCCAAAATGGAAGGACATGGAGTAAAGGGTGAGTGCGGAGGCATGGCCCTTTGCGCCACCTGCCAAGTGTACATCGAATCGAATCATACCCTGCCCGAACAAAGCGATGCAGAATTGGACATGCTCGACCAAGCCTTTTTCGTGCAAGACAATTCTCGCCTCGGATGCCAAATCTACCTGCGCCCTGAACTGGATGGATTGAAAGTGCGCATTGCACCTGAACAAGATTGATTTCATCCTGGCTTTTGGACAGGCTAGAACTCAGTTGATATTTTCCAAAATTTCTTTGAAAGTATTGAGGATTCACGTACCTTTGCAATCCTTTTTAGCAAAGAAATGGCAAATCATAAGTCAGCAATCAAGAGAATCCGATCAAACGAAGCAAAGCGCGATTTGAACCGCTACCAGCACAAAACCGCGCGTACTATCGTGAAAAATATTCGCAAAGCGGCTTCCAAGAGCGAAGCTGAAAGCTTGTTGTCAAAGGCGTTTAGCGCACTGGACAAATTGGCAAAGCGCAACGTCATCCACAAAAACAAAGCTGGAAACTTGAAGTCAAGCTTGAAAAAGCACGTTGACTCTTTGGCATAAGCCAACATAACCCCGTTGAAAAAGCCTGGCCCAAAGCCGGGCTTTTTTTATGGCATAAACTCAAAGCCCTAGAGAGCCTTTATTCATTCTGGGAATCGTGGGCCGAACATCGACCCGAACGGCCTTTAAGGTTTCAGAATATCGGAAAATGTTTCCTTTAAAATGCACATACCGGCCTGACCCAATCCGTGTTCAGACAACAATTGGGATTCCGTAAAACGACTCAAATCACTGGGCTCTCGCACACCTATTCGCCAAAGGGCCCGCAAGGCTGGCCGTGATAGCCCCGAAGCTCGCAATTGCGGGTGCAAACTTTTGATGCGCTGCTCCCATTCTAGCTGCACGTGAATGTTTCCCTGCAGGTCACAGCGGGACACTCCCATACTTTATTCGCTGACGGTAGTACCGATGGCTTCACCCTTCACCAGACGCAACAGATTGCCTGATTCATTCATATCGAACACGACGATGGGCTTTCGGTTTTCTTGGCACAGAGTAATGGCTGTAAGGTCCATCACCTCCAAACCCATCTCATAAACCTTTTTAAAGCTGATTTGATCGTATTTCACGGCGTCGCTGTGCTTCTCTGGGTCTTTATCGTAAATACCGTCTACACGCGTGCCTTTGATGACCACATCTGCTTCAATTTCTACTGCACGTAAACTAGCGGCTGTATCGGTAGTGAAATAAGGATTACCCGTTCCGGCACCGAAAATGGCCACACGGCCTTTTTCCAAATGACGCATAGCTCGGCGACGAATGAAGGGCTCGGAAATTTGCTCCATTTTGATGGCCGATAGCAAACGAGTAGTTAAACCCGCCTTTTCAAAGGCACCTTGCAAGGCCATGGCATTGATCATGGTAGCCAACATACCCATGTAGTCGCCCGTAGCACGATCCACGACACCCCCTTGGGCTCCTTGTACACCGCGATAGATGTTGCCACCGCCAATGACTATGGCCACTTCCACTCCGGCTTCTACCACCGTCTTGACTTCTTCTGCGTATTGGGCCAGCATGTCAGCATCTATGCCGTAAGCTTGTTTGCCCATCAGGCTTTCACCACTGAGCTTGAGGAGTATGCGTTTGTATTTCATTGGGATAGAGGGGTTTTGGGGTAGGGCGCAAAAAAAATCCCTCAAAATTGAGGGATTCTTTTGAGAAATTTCAAATTATCCGAGTTGAACTCGTGTGAATTGCTTCACAGTCAATCCAACTTCTACATCAGAAAGCATCTTTTCAACGGTCTTAGAGCTGTCTTTCACGAACTCTTGACTCAACAAAGTGCTCTCCTTAAAGAACTTGTTCAATTTACCTTCAGCGATGCGATCAATCATGGCTTCTGGCTTGCCTTCGGCACGAGCTTGCTCGCGGCCAATCTCCATTTCGCGCTCGATGCGAGAAGCGTCAACACCACTCTTATCGACAGCTACAGGGTTCATAGCGGCAATTTGCATAGCTACGTCTTTACCAGCAACGGTATTGGCTTCAGTAGGAGCAGCGCTCAACTCAACCAACACACCCATGCGGTTAGCTCCGTGAATGTAAGATACCACGTTGGCACCTTCCATCAAGGTATATTTCGACACGTCAATTTTTTCACCAATTTTGGCCATCTCGTCCAACAAACGAGCAGAGATGGTAGCATCACCCATGGGAAGGGCTTTCAAAGCGTCCAAATCAGCAGGCTTGCTGTTCAAAGCAATCTCAGCAACTTCTTTGGCGAAGGCCACAAAGCCATCGTTCTTGGCTACGAAATCAGTTTCGCAGTTCAATTCGATGATCACACCTGCTGAAGCATCAGCAGAAGTCATGGCAATAACAGCGCCTTCTGAAGCATCGCGATCGGAACGCTTCTCAGAGATTTTGGCACCTTTCTTACGCAAGTAATCGATAGCAGCTTCAAAGTCACCAGAGGTTTCCATCAAAGCTTTCTTACAATCCATCAAGCCAGCACCGGTCATTTGGCGCAACTTGTTTACGTCAGCAGCAGAAATATTCGTCATAAAATCGAGAGATTACCCTTCTTGGGTTTCGGCTTCAACAGCCACTTTTTTAGTTTCCTCTTCGTTCTTCTCCTTCTTGCGCTCAGCAGAACCTTCCAAAATGGCGTTGGCCAACTCAGAAACGATCAAGTGAATGCTCTTAGAAGCATCGTCATTACCAGGGATGGCAAAATCGATGTTGGTAGGATCAGAGTTTGTGTCTACCAAAGCAAAGGTGGGGATATTCAAACGCATGGCCTCAGCAACAGCAATGTGCTCACGCTTTACGTCTACCATGAAGATAGCACCAGGCAATTTGGTCATGTCTTCGATACCACCCAACATGCGAGACAACTTGGCTTTCTCACGGTCCAACATCAAACGCTCCTTTTTGTTGATGCGCTCGAAAGTTCCGTCAGTGGCCATGCGGTCGATGACCTGCATGCGCTTAATGCTGCGGCGAACAGTCTGGAAGTTGGTCAACATACCACCCAACCAACGCTCGGTCACGTAAGGCATACCAGCGCGCTGGGCTTCTTGAGACACGATTTCTTTGGCCTGCTTCTTAGTTGCTACAAACAAAATGCGGCGACCAGATTTGGCGATATTGCGGATAGCCGATTTGGCTTCTTCCAATTTGGCTTCGGTCTTTTTCAGATCGATAATGTGAATGCCATTTTGCTCCATGAAAATGTAAGGAGCCATTTTGGGATTCCATTTGCGGGTGAGGTGTCCAAAGTGTACACCAGCATCCATCAAGTCTTGTTGCGTATAAGCCATTGTAATGATTAACGTTTAGAGAACTGGAAGCGCTTACGGGCCTTCTTCTGACCGCTTTTCTTTCGTTCAACCACGCGAGAGTCGCGGGTCATGAAGCCTGCGTGACGCAGAGAGCTCTTGAATTCACCGTTGATGTCTACCAAGGCCTTAGAGATACCCAAGCGAATGGCTTCTGCTTGACCAGAAATACCACCACCGCGTACATTGACAACTACATCGTATTTGCCACCATTTTCAGTCAAGTCCAAGGGAGACTGAACAGCGGTCTGGTGCCATGCCAATGGGAAATATTGATCCAAGGGCTTCTTATTCACTGTGATAACACCGCTACCTTCAGTCAGGTAAATACGGGCTACAGCGGCTTTTCTTCTTCCAGAATTATTGATCATGCTATAGAATCTTAGAAAGTCAAGGGCTTAGGTTGTTGAGCGGCATGAGGATGCTCAGTGCCTTCGTAAACGAACAAATTGGTAAACAACTTGCGACCCAAACGGTTCTTAGGCAACATGCCGCGAACGGCTTCCTCAATCAAACGAGAAGGCTTCATGTTTTTGGCCAAAGTGCTGCGCTGACCGCCGGGATAACCCGTGTGACGGAGGTATTCTTTCTTGTCAGATTTGAAACCTGTCAACACCACTTTCTCAGCGTTGATGACGATCACATTGTCTCCGCAATCTACGTGCGGGGTAAAGCCAGGCTTGTTTTTGCCACGAACTACTGCGGCAATTTGAGAGGCCATGCGGCCCAATGTCTGACCTTCAGCGTCAACGACGTGCCACTTCTTGTCAACAGTGGCTGCGTTGAGCGAAATTGTTTTGTATGTACTCAGCGGATTCACGTTATACTATCCCTTGTTTCGGTTTTTTGGGGTTGCAAAAATAGCACAATAATTCTGCCTTGACAAGATATCCACAAACTTTTTTGCTACTCGTCTGAAATAGACAGTTCACACGAGGAAATTCAGGGTCATTCCTAGCAGAATTGAGCCTTGGGCTACCAGTCGTCTTCGTCGGGCTGATAGGGCCCACGTAGCGCATATTTGATACCGTCTACCATGTCTTTCACTTCGCGATCAGCCGCCAACAAATAGTAATCGGTCAATTGAAATCCCTTTTTCAATCGCATGTAATATTCGTGGTAGGTGCGGGTCTGCTTTCCACTGGTACCATCTTCGGCTTCAATGTGCACGAAATTGGAAAACTGATAGCGATAGCGATCGTCTTTGAAACGAAGAGTCATTCGGTATTCCATCTCACCCTCTTCTTTGGATTTGTGCTCACCATGCTTGGTGATCATGGGAATGGTCACAACCATGGTTATGCGCTCCATCACGACATCTTCTACAAGCATTTCCTTGACGGCCTTTTTACCAAAACGATCCTCGAGAAAATTCTTGGCGCGGTAATACAGGGAATCAGAAGTACAAGTTTCACACTCCCAATCTTCGACAACGCCTTCGTAATAAATTACTTCGCGTAAGCTATCGTAGGGGGGAACAAATCGAACGTAAACCGCCTTGGGTTGAACCCACTCTTCTTCTTCTTCTTCTCCGCCAAAGCCCCATCCGCCTCCGTCACCTCCGCTACCCCAAGGATCAGCACCCGCATCTCCAGTTCCAAGTTCCGTACTGTCGCCTGAACCGCTATCATCCGCTTCAAACCCCCAATCTTGGGCTTTTAGATTAGCGCTACTAAAAAGCACCGTTAGGGTAATCATTAAAGTAATAAATGAGGGCCTTAGGCCTCTGAAATCATTCTTCATGTCAGCAATAGCGAGCAAAGATACAGTTTTCAAATTGGGTTGGGGTTCAAGGTCTTGAACACCATTAACGAATTCCGTGCCGAATTATTCTAATCCTTTTGAATTAATTAAAAGCTTTTGAATCTCTTCCCAGTTGAAGCCCTGTGGATTGGCGACAAACCTACCCTTAGAAAAGCGCTTCAAAGGGCCCTTGCCTTTGCGAATGATGCGCTGATCTTCTTCGGGCAAAGCCGCGATTTGGCTGCAAACCTCGCTGCAACACCTCTGGTATTTTTCGGCACAGGCTGCACACTGAATAAACAGCAAATGACAACCCGTATTGCCACAATTGATATGGGTATCGGCCGGCTCTCCGCATTGGTGACAGCGGGAAATCACATCGTCAGAAACCCGCTCAGCCAAGCGCTGATCAAAAACAAAATTGACGCCTTGGAAGCGATTATCCAGACCTTCCTGCTTGACTTGGTTGACGTAATTGATGATTCCGCCCTCCAAATGATAGACCTCGTTGAAGCCCTTGTACTTCATCCAGGCACTGGCTTTTTCGCAGCGAATGCCGCCCGTGCAATACATCAGAATGCGTTTATCGCGATCGTGATCATGCTCATCAATGACCCCTTGAAGTTCTTCGCGAAAAGTATCTGCATCTGGACATACAGCCCCTTCAAACTTGCCGACTTCACTCTCGTAGTGATTGCGCATGTCTATGACCACCGTATTGGGATCTTGCAGTGCCTGATTCCACTCGGCCGCTCGCATGTATTTGCCGCGATTGGACGGATCAAACTGCGAATCTTCAATGCCATCAGCCACAATTTTAGCCCTGACCTTGACATCCAATTTGATGAAGCTCTTTTGCTTCTCTTCAATGGCTACATTCAAACGCAACCCATTCAAGAAATCGTAGCTATATAAGTATTCTTTAAAGGCCTCAAATCGTTTGCTGGGCAAAGCAATTTGGGCATTGATACCCTCTTCGGCTACATAAATACGACCTACTACTTCCAAAGACACGAGGTCTTGGTACAACTGATTCCGGAATTCGGCGGGGTTTTCGAGCCTGTGGTAGGTATAAAACGAAATCGTGGTGTAGGGCCTGTGATCGGCCTCCATTCGTTTTTTCAATTCCTCCCGGCTAACAATGTTTCGCAATAACATGGTCGGGTAAAATGGGTTAACGCAGCAAAGATAACGAAAGAGGGCAGCCTTGTGGCCGCCCTCCTATTTATGTGCTTGAAGCAAAGAATTAATGGCGAACCATCACTTTGCTGCTGTGAACGCCGTTGGCAGTCGCCATGCGAACCACATACATTCCTTCAGCCAGAGCTTGAGTGGGGATCTGAGCCACACCGTTGCTCATGGAACCCGAATACACCACTTGACCTTGAACATTGGTCAATTCAATGCCCGCATTCAAGGCATCCTTGCTGCGAACAAAAATTACCTCATTGGCAGGATTGGGGAATACGTGTACACCAGCGGCCACATCTTCAACAGATGTCATGGCCAGCTCGATGGTCTCTGATTGCAACACCTCTTTGGTGGTCATGTCCTGAACGAAGATGACAACCTTCAAATCGTCCCAAGTCTCCACACTGTTTTCTGAGGCGTGTTTGATGTGCTGGGCCGAAGTTCCATCTGTAGGAAGGCGGTATTCACCTACAAAGGCGTAGCTCAATTGCTTGGTAACGGGAGTACCCTTAGCCAGACCGCCGGTCAACAACATGCCGTTGGCATCGGGCATCATCTTTTTCATGACATCCTCAAATTCAGTCTCACCGTTTGACTTTACGTTCCAATAAGTCATTCCTTCTACAATGGCTCCGAACAAGCGAATGTTGCTACCCGTGAAATCCACCAAAGGATTCAACGTGATATCTGCGGTGATTTGGTTTTTCCAGGTCAAAGAAGCCGTAGCTGAAATTTCTACAAAAGCGGGCTTAGCGCTGAAATCATCGTACAAGGCCGTAGTGAAGGAGCTGGCATTTTGGTCCCAGCCACCGTCTACTTCCATGCGGGGCACAGAGTTGATGCCATAATAGGATGTACGAGTGCGAATTTCATCCGTGCAGTAAGGGTCACCCGTTCCAGGCCACCAAACTTGATACTTGATGGTAGAGTGGTCGGTGCGGCCGTCTATTACGGTCAAATAATTAGCGTTACCGGCTTTGCAGGGACCGCAAGTAGAAGAGGTGAACACCTCGTTCAAAATCTTGCGCTTGACAAATTGATCGACAACTTGAACGGTCTTGGTCAAAATAGGCGCAGTCACATCCTTACCGTTGACTTTGGTCAAACGAACACTAAGGGTGTAGGTTCCAACTGCAGCAGGAGTCCATTTGCTGGGGTGACTGATGGTGGAAGTGGCACAAGTGGCCACCGACAATCCGCTTGCGGTTCCAGCGACCCAGTTGGTACCGTCGGTGCTGTATTCAAAATCTACACTGCTCAAAGAGGCTGAACCTTGGTTCACCAGATCTACTTTAACCGTGAAGGGAGCTTCCGACAACTTTAAATAGGGGGCCAAACTGACTCCAGTTGCAGCGGCCGCATCAACGGGTTGAGTGCCAGGCATGAAGGCAAAATAGCGGTTATCAGCAGCAGTAGGATCGTTGTTGTTGGAACAAGCAAAGGCAGGTGAAGATGCATGACTAATCGCGGTGCTGCCATCGATTTGCATACCCACGGTCAATTTGGTTTTGTCAGAACAAACTGCTCCATTTTTCACACACTGCACACGCTGGTCAACGACGTAAATGTTGTTGCTGCTCTCTTCCAAGACAATGCTCATGTAAGACCAACCGGTACCGATATTGGCTTCGGTAGCCGAGGCATACATCACCCACAACTGGCGGTTGGGGGCTGTACCAAAGGTTTTGGAAACAATGTAGTCGCCACTTGCATTCAATGTCAAGCCCCAAACACACACCGATTGATCAGGAATGTTGGCAGAAGGCAAAGCTGCATTCGTAGCAGCAGGGGCAGCAACAGAAGAATTGATATCAAAAGTCAACACTCCGGTTGAGGAAACTTTGAAAGAGCTCACATCCGATCCATTGAATTGAAAACCAAAGGGAATGGCTTGAGCAGCCGACCACTCAGGCGAGGTTTTGGCACCTGACATGACGGTCGACCAGGTAGCGGGCAATCCGCCGCCAACAGGATACTCAGGATCAGCGTTCAAGTTGCCAGGGTTTCCAGTACCGGCACAGGGAGACAAATAATACCCTGTCTGAGCGCTCAAAACAGCAGTAGAAAGCGCAAAAATGGAAAGGAGAATTCTCTTCATATTTTTTCGAATTGCAACAAATGTAAGGATTGAAAAAAAAGCAAAAGTGTCAGCCAGACACTAAGGCGCTTGCAGGGTCATAGCCCCATAGAACTCTTCCACTTCACGAAGAGTCTGCTCCACTTCCGTCAAATCCATCGATTGAACCAATCGGCTGCGGTATTCCTTGAAATCGGGCAGACCTTTGAAATAATTCGAATAGTGACGGCGCATCTCAATTAAGCCCAAGTTATGGCCCTTCCATTGAATGCTTTTCTCCAAGTGAACTCGGCAGGCTTCCAGTCTCTCTTGAAAGGTGGGACCCGCCATCAATTCACCCGTTTTCAGGTAATGTTTGATTTCGCGAAACACCCAAGGGTAGCCGATGCTCGCTCTTCCGATCATCAGGCCATCTACACCGTAGCGGTCTTTGTACTCCTTGGCTTTTTCTGGCCCGTCAATGTCCCCGTTGCCAAAGATGGGAATCTGCATGCGGGGATTGTTTTTCACCTCGCCAATCAAGGTCCAATCTGCCTCTCCTTTGTACAACTGTACCCGAGTTCGACCGTGTATTGACAGGGCTTTGATGCCCACATCTTGTAAGCGTTCGGCGACATTAACGATGTTTTTGGTTTTATCATCCCAGCCTAGGCGGGTCTTAACGGTCACCGGCAAGTGAGTGGCCTCGACAATGGCCTTGGTCATGGCCACCATTTTTTCCGGATTCGTCAAAATTCCGGCTCCTGCTCCTTTGCAAGCCACCTTCTTCACTGGGCAACCGTAATTGATGTCAATAAGATCAGGGCGAGCCAAGGTGGCGATTTTGGTCGCCTCGACCATGCTATCAATTTCGCTGCCAAAAATTTGAATGCCGATGGGCCTTTCGTATTCGAAAATGTCCAGCTTTTGAACGCTTTTCGCAGCGTCGCGAATCAAACCCTCTGAGCTGATGAACTCCGTATACATCATGTCGACACCGTGCTGTTTGCACAAGTATCGAAACGGCGGATCACTAACATCCTCCATAGGAGCCAACAGCAGGGGGAACTCACCCAAGGCTATGTCCGCGATTTTCACCAACTTTGTGCAAAGGTACAATCCCACCTTCACCCATGCACAGCAACCCGCTTTATCGACCGTTTCGGTTCACCACCATGGCCCTTCTCTTTTTGTTCATGGCGGTGTTTTTGTACGCGTCAGCCTTGTTGGGCTTGTTTGGAGATAAACAAGGATGGGACCCTCGCCTGATTAGCTGGCTTCAGTTTACCATCTACATGGGACTGCCCTGCGCTATTGTATTGATCATCTTTGGGCAATCTCCTGAGCATGTTGGACAGTACCGAACCAAACAGCCCTACACTCATTATGTATGGACAATTGTTCTGGCCTTGTCTTCCCTTTCGATAGTGGCCTTTCTCACGCATGCGGTTGAATCGTTTTCGAGTGGATCCACCTATGGACTTTGGGCCGACGAATTGAACCAAGCCCGCATGGACACCTTGGACAAGTTGCTCGACTTTCACGGCACAAAAGCCATGATTATAGCCTTATTGACCATGGCCCTTACCCCTGCCTTATTGGAAGAATTTGTGTTTCGTGGCATCATTCTTCAATCCCTGAAAAACACAGGTCTCTCCATGGGGCTGAGTATTTTTATTCAGGCTCTGCTCTTTGCCGTTATACACCTCAGCCCATATGAACTGCCAAGTATTTTCTTGTCAGGCATCGTCATGGGCTACTTGGCTTTGGAAACCGGTTCCTTGCTATTGCCTACTCTGTACCATTTCCTGTTCAACGGCATCACACTTTGGGCCCAATTCGAACTGAGCCATCCCGAAGGCCTGGAACAAGAATTAGCCCGTCCGCTTATCGCATTGATCGCCAGTCTGGCTCTAACTTTTGCCTTGTACAAACTCACCCGCTTTTCCACCAGCCATGAATAATTTCACACAGCGAGTCATCACGGGCTCCCTTTTCGTTTTGCTCATTATTTTCATTCTGCAATTGGAAAACAAATGGGCTCATCATATCCTGTTAGCGGTCATCACCTTAGGATGTATGCACGAATACAACCGATTGACCAAACTGGAAAGTCGGTGGTTGAAAATGGCCAGTCTCTTGGGTGTTTTGTTTTATGTCTTTGCTGATTTTTCTCCACGTGATCAATATTCATTGACCGGATCAATGGGTTTGATGCTATTGTTGGTTTTGAGTCTGTTCCTTGTTCGAATAGAGGAATCCAAAGAAAAATTAGGATTAATATTCTTAGGTGTGGCCTACATCGGCTTTCCCATGCACGCCGTGCACAACCTGCTCTATGTACCCAATCTCCTGTTGGGAACCTTCTTTTTGGTCTGGACCTCTGATACAGGAGCCTATGTTTCGGGAAAAATGCTGGGCAAACGAAAGCTCATGCCCCTAGTCAGTCCGGGCAAAACCTGGGAAGGGCTGCTGGGTGGAATGATTCTGACCGCGGCGGTTGCCTATGTGCTGAGCATTTGGACCAAAGACAACAATGGCAACGTGGTCCATTTCTTGAACATGAGCCCTACAAAAGCCATTCTTTGGGGTCTGGGAGTCGCCTTCTTTGGAACCATAGGGGACCTATTTGAAAGCCGCTTAAAAAGAGAGGCTGGAGTCAAAGATTCCGGCCAATTGCTTCCTGGTCATGGCGGCATTTTGGACCGCTTTGATGCCTTCTTATTCGCCGGCCTCTATACTCAGATAATCTTCCAAGGTCCCTTGGCCTTTTTTTAGGTAATTTTGCGCAGCCTAAACCCACTATGAAAAGCGATACCTCTTATTTGCTCAACGCTGATCCAGCAGCCATTGACCAACTGTATTCTCAGTACCAATCTGATAAGGAATCGGTTGATTTTGGATGGAGAAAATTCTTCGAAGGATACGAGTTGGGATCTGGCAAGTACGATGCCACTGGTGTCGTATCGGAAGATGCCTTGAAAGAGATTCACGTCATGAACTTGATTCATGGGTATAGGCAGCGCGGGCATTTGTTTTCCAAAACCAATCCACTGCGCCAACGCCGGGCATATTCTCCGACTTTGGACTTGGTCAATTTTGGTTTGAGCGATGCCGACTTGGAAACCACTTTCAATGCAGGCGTGGAGGTAGGATTAGGCCCTACCAAACTCAAGGACATCGTTTCCTTGCTGCAAACCACCTACTGCGGTTCCATTGGTTGCGAATTCTCCTACATACGCGACCCCAAGCGCAGAGAATGGTTGCAAAGTCGCTTTGAAAAAACCCGCAACATCCCTGAACTAACGGCCGATGAGAAGCGCCACTTTTTGAAGAAGATCAACCAAGCCACTGTATTTGAAAACTTCCTTCACAAAAAATACATTGGCCAAAAACGCTTCAGCCTAGAGGGACTTGAAGTATTGATTCCTGCGCTCGATGCGGTTATTCAATACGGAGCGGGACTCGGTGTGGAAGAATTTGTCATGGGCATGGCTCACCGAGGCCGCTTGAACGTGCTGGCGAACATCTTCAACAAGACCTATTCGCAGATTTTCTCCGAGTTCGAGGGTAAAGTTTTCCAAGGCGGAGACTTCGATGACTTCGAAGGAGACGTCAAATACCACTTGGGCTACAGTGTCAATGTAGACACCGCAAGCGGAAAAAAAGTTCACTTGCGTTTGGCTGACAACCCCAGCCACCTTGAAGCCGTCAACCCTGTTGTAAAAGGATTGGTTCGCGCCAAATTGGATCACAAATACCAAGGAGAGGTAGACAAAGTTTGCCCCATTTTGATACACGGAGACTCGGCTGTTGCTGGACAAGGCATCGTCTACGAAGTGGTGCAAATGAGCGGTTTGGATAGCTATTACGTGGGTGGAACCATCCACATGGTCACCAACAACCAAATTGGTTTTACCACCTCTTACCTAGAAGCCCGTACCAGTACCTACTGCACCGATGTAGCCAAGGTTACATTGTGCCCTGTTTTGCACGTCAACGCCGACGATGTCGAAGCTGTGGTGCACGCCGTAAAATTGGCCATGGCCTACCGATTGGAGTTCAACTCTGACATTTTCATCGACTTGTTGGGTTACCGCAAGTACGGCCACAATGAAGGCGATGAACCCCGCTTCACTCAGCCTGAGATGTACAAGCTGATTGACAAGCACCCCAATCCTCGGGAGATATACAAAGCCCAACTTTTGCAACGAGGCGACATCGATGCTGCCTTGGCTAAAGAGATGGAAGCTGAGTTCCAGAGCATGCTCCAAGAGAAGTTTGAAGAAGCCAAAGGAGAATTCAAACCGGCCCCTACCGACATTCCAAATACTTGGGAAGGGTATCGCCATGCCGGTGCCAAAGACATACAAAGTCCCACTCCAGATACACAAGTATCCAAGGAGCGATTGGAAAATTTGGTTCAAAAAATCACCCACCTTCCCTCAGATAAATTGCCCATCAAAAAGGTCCAAAAGTTGTTTGAAGACCGGGCAGCTCAGTGGGACCGCAATCAATTGGATTGGGCCATGGGCGAATTGTTGGCCTATGCTTCCTTGCTAGAAGAAAAACACCCTGTTCGCATGACCGGACAAGATGTAGAAAGAGGCACATTCTCTCACCGCCATGCCGTGGTGAAAAGCGAGGACGGGCAACACAATCACTGCAGCTTGAATCACATCAGCGAGGATCAAGCGCATATGTCGATTTACAACTCACTCCTGAGCGAATACGCGGTATTGGGTTATGAATACGGATACTCAACAGCCACCCCTCAAGGTTTGACCATTTGGGAAGCTCAGTTTGGAGATTTCTCCAATGGAGCCCAAATCATCATCGATCAATTCATTGCATCGGCTGAAGCCAAATGGAGCAAGTTCAGTGGCTTGGTGATGCTCCTACCCCACGGCTATGAAGGCCAAGGTCCTGAGCACTCAAGCGCTCGCTTGGAGCGTTATCTGCAATTGTGCGCAGGCTCCAACATGCAGGTCATGAACTGCACCACACCGGCCAACCTATTCCACGCCTTGCGCCGACAACTCAAGCGCGATTTCACCATGCCGTTAGTGATCATGAGCCCAAAGAGTTTGCTGCGTCATCCTCGTTGCGTCAGCAGCATTGAGGATTTCAGCGAGGGCGGTTTCCAAGAAATCATCACCGATTCGGCGGTGAGCCAAAACGTGCGAAAGGTTCTCTTCTGCAGCGGTAAGATTTATTATGAACTGCTCGCTTACAAGGAAGAACAACAACACAGCGATGTCGCCATCGTGCGCATCGAACAGTTGTACCCCTTGCCTGAATGGAAACTCAAGGAAGTATTTGAGCAATACCCCAATGCCGAATATGCCTGGGTACAAGAAGAGTCCATGAACCAGGGTGCATGGCTGCATTTGCATCGCTATGATTTCCCAGTAAAATTGAACTACGTCGGTCGCCGTTCCAGTGCTAGCCCTGCCACAGGCTACAAAAAAGTGCACGATCGCGAGCAGCAGGAAATCATCGAAAAGGCCTTCGCCTAATCGATTCTACTTCCTTTCAAACAAGGCTACGCTCTCCACATGGTGAGTGTGAGGGAACATGTCTACGGGCTGAACCTTGACCAGTTTGTAGGCTTCTTCCAGCAACTTGGCGTCACGGGCTTGCGTAGCAGGATTGCAGCTCACATACACCAATCGTTTGGCTTTCATTTCCACCAAACGCTGTACCACTGAGGGGTGCATTCCGTCTCTCGGCGGATCGGTAATGACCACATCGGGTTGTCCGTGCTCAGCGATAAACTCGGCGGTCAACAAATCTTTCATGTCTCCGGCGTAAAACTTCAAATGGTCCATGCCATTGTTGGCCATGTTGATCTTGGCGTCAGCGATGGCTTCTTCCACGTATTCAATGCCGATGACTTCTTTGGCTTGATCGGCCACATACAAGGCGATGCTGCCTGTTCCCGTATACAAATCATACACTTTCTCTTCACCCGTCAGCTGGGCAAACGATTTGGTCAAATCGTACAAGCGTTTGGCTTGAGCGGTGTTGGTTTGGAAAAAACTCTGTGCTTGGATCACAAATTCGCGATCACCCAAACGTTCGGTTAATACTTTTTCTCCTGAATGCACCTGTACTTCTAGGCCGTGCAGGGTATCATTCTTTTTATCGTTGATCACGTAGAGCAGCGATTTGATCTCTGCAAACGACGACTGCAAGTAATTCAAAACAGCCTGAACTTCTTCGCTCTCGTAGAAGAAGGACACCAAGACCATCCATTCGCCTTTGGCATTGCATCGCATGAGCAAATTGCGCATCAAACCTTCCTGCTTGACCAAATTGAAGAAGGAAATATCTTCCTGCTCGCAAAAGGCCTTCAAACCGCGGTGAATTTGATTGACGTAAGGAGGCATCAAATGGCATTCCTGCACATCCAAAACCTTGTCAAATCGACCCGGTATGTGAAAGCCTAGCCCCTTGGGACGAACAGGATTCTCTTTGTCAAAATCCAACACCCAAGCCTGGTCACTGAAGGTCAAATCCAACTTGTTTCGGTATTCATAGGTTTGATCGCCCCCGATGATGGGAAGCAATTCAAAATCTCGTTGGCCTCCCAAGCGTTCCAAAGAATCTTGAACCTGTTGGGATTTGGCTTTGAGCTGCTCGGTGTAATCCAAATGCTGCCATTTGCATCCGCCGCAAACACCAAAGTGCTCGCAACGGGGAGCAACTCGCAAGGGAGAGGGCTCAATCAAGTTGACGATTCGAGCCTCCATGTAATTTTTCTTGCGCTTTACGACCTGGATATCAGCCAGATCACCCGGTGCGGCAAATTTGACAAAGACCACCTGCTCATCAATACGAGCAATACAATTGCCTTCGGCGACGGCAGCCCCTATTCGGACACCCTCAAACAGGGCATACTCCCGGCGTTTTTGACGACGTCCTCCCATCTTATTTTGAGTTCAGCGCCAAGGCCAGCAACCGCAGAAAATCGTCTACCTCCAAATAACCAGGTTGATTGTACCGTACCTCGTCTTTACCCGGATGCATCCAGAAAAAAGTGGTCGGGTATCCAGTAGACTCACCATAGCTCAACCACTGATGAAAGCTGGTTTGATTGAAGGCCTTGCCCCCCAAATTGAAGGATTTAGCGATCTCTGGATTGAATTTTACGCAGACAAAATCGCGATTCAGCGCTTCAATCACGCGAACGTCGGTATAAGTCTTTTTGTCCATGACCTTGCACCAACCGCACCATTCGGTGTAGGCATCAATCAGTAGAACTTTTTTTTCGGCCACGGCTTTGGTATAGCCTTCCTCAACTCCATACCAAGTCAAAACGCTTGAAATGGGTTCCTGAACAGGGGCACTTTCCTCCCTCACATTGGAATCAGGCATCTGTGCTTGGGGCCTTGAATTCGCTTCGGTTTCAACCACCGAAGCCGTTTCAACTGCAGCCGAGTCGGTCGCAACATTGCCCGAACCGCAACCAGTAGGGCCGCTTAGCAAACTCAGGCTTGCCAGGGAAAAAAGCAGCATTTTCATGTCACAAAGGTAGGCATAAGCTCGCCTTCCATCAGTGACCCAGGTCGCTTAGACGATGCGCGTTTTGAAACTGATGTCCAAAGCACGAACCGAGTGCGTCAGCGCCCCTAAACTGATGAAGTCTACCCCTGTCTCGGCATAGGGCTTCAAATTGCCCAAATGAATGCCTCCAGAGGCTTCGGTTTCTGCTCGTCCTTGAATGATCGCTAGGGCCTCCTTGATCTGTTCAGGGCTAAAATTGTCCAGCATGATTCGCTGAACTCCTTCGCAGGCCAAGGCCTGCCTGACTTCATCCAAATTGCGCGTTTCCACCTCCAAGGCCAATGAAGCATCATGATGGGCTCGGTACTGATTGACCGCAGCCACGGCTGATGCTATTCCCCCAGCTGTGTCGATGTGATTGTCCTTGAGCATGAACATGTCGTACAAGCCCATGCGGTGATTGTGACCTCCGCCCATTCGAACGGCCCATTTCTCCAGGGCCCTTAATCCCGGAAGCGTTTTACGCGTATCCAAAATTCGGGTGGGACTGTCTACCGAACGTACCATCTCAACGGCTTGGTAAGTAGCAGTGGCAATGCCCGAGCAATGTTGCATCAAATTCAGCATCAATCGCTCGGTTGACAACAAGGATCGTGCAGAGCCTTGAACCTCTCCCAACTGTGTGCCGGCCTTCAGATATTGCCCGTCTTCTGCCTGCCATTTGATGTCCAAGCCCGGGTCTACCCGATGAAGCAAAACCGAAGCCAGCTTTAGCCCGGCTACAACCCCATCTTCCTTCAACAAGAGACGAGAGTGAGCCTGAACGTCCGAGCCAATGGAAGCCAGAGTGCTGCAATCTCCAGCACCCAAATCTTCGGCTAACCAAGCATCCAGCTGAAGGCCAAAGTCTTCAGAGTTGAAATCCATGGTATTAGGGCTTTAGAACGGCAGAAGCAGCCTGTGCGCCCGTCGCTCCTTTTACCAAAATCAAGTAGGTTCCAGAAGCCAAATCAGCCATAGGCAGAGACAAAATGGTTCCACCTTGGGTCGTTTGGCTCATGACGGTACGTTCGAAATAGTCCACAAGCGTTACGGAAACTTCTTGTCCTGCAAAGGCAGACAAATCTACCTGGCATCGATCGGTACTGGGGTTCGGATACACCTTTACCTCGCGAATGTCGCTGTTGACTGCGCGAGAAACTTTGCGCTCACAGTCATTTCCTTCAGGCACAAAACTCATGTCGCTGAAATCGATGTAACAAGCCCATTCAGGATGGTCCACAAAGGGATTTCGATTGCCCTGAACCGATGTGATGTACTCACAGCGAGCCATCTCCCAGTCACTTGGAGGGAATTGGGTATTCCATTCCTTCAAGATGTATTGGTCCTGTTCGGTTCCCAAGAAGGTATTCGCCGTTGGAATAGTAAAGGGCTTATCGGCTTTGTTGTAAGTAGCGCAGATGTAGAAGTTCGCACGCGCCAGGGCACCCTTCGCCCAATCGCGGGGCTCGTACACAAATTCACCCAATGAGTCGCGGCCGAATTTTCCGGCGTAGAATTCAGACGAAACGGTCTTTACTATTCCCAGCGGATAATTGGATCGAACCGCATTGGCTCCATTCTGATTGACGGTCCACAAAATGAACAAATCGCTATAGTTGGCGCTGTCTTCGCTGCCCTCACCCATCCAAGAGTAGGGATAAGAATGCTCGCGTGACATGCTGTTGAATACGAAGGGCTCGGTAAATACTTGTTTCCATGCACTGTAGAAACACTCCATGACACGCTGCCCACCTACGGTATCATAAGCCTCGAAGTTGTTGACTACGGTATTGATGTAGTTCGAGTAATACACGCGGAAGTGAGGGTTCACTTTGGCTCTCAATTTGGCAATGAATTGGGTGTCAGCTGTACTGATGCCATTGTAATAAGTGCCTGCCTCCAACCCGGGGGTTGTCACATACACATACTTGGAGGAGTCGGTGTAATTCAAATAAGAACCATATCCATTTACAGCGTAGGCATAGAAGTCGTATTGGGTATTGGCGACGATCTTGTCAATCTCTACCTCTCCAGAGCCCCCTAGGTAAACCACTCGGCTGTTGCCTACATAGCCACCTTGTTCGTACACTTGGCCGTCTATGGGCAAATCAGACCCTTGCAATATGATGATGGCATCAGCAGTAGAATGCGATGTTGTGGCAAACAAACGATAGGCTTTGTTGCTGCTAATGGCCAAGGCGGGAATTCCCACTGGTTGACTAGCCAAACCGCCGACAATTCCGTACAAATTCAATTTGTATGCGCCATTTTCTGGGTCATTGCTATTGATGGATACTTCTGCTTTGTAGCTACCGCTGGCTGTTGCTGACATGCCCAAAACCAAATCGCTATTCTCTCCTGGTTTCAATAACAAGGGAAGGCTGGTTTTGACAGAAAAATTCGAAGCAGCCGCACCGCTAAATGTGACGGTTTTGATTTCCAAATCTTCAACGGTTGAGATGTTTTTCACCGACAAAACGATGCTGGTATCGCTTCCATTTTGAATCTCAGCTCCTTGAACCTGTTCGGATCCATTGTAGGAAACTTTGATCTCGGGCAATAATCCGCCGGCTGCAGGACCGATGTACACGTCATCCATCGCCACGTTGAATCCAGGGGCCTTGCTGCTGTAAATAAAGCGCACATACCGCGAACTAGTTTTGAGCTTATCAATGACCTGAACATAGGTCAAGGGCAAATCGTTGTTGTACGAACGAACCGTGCTCCATGTGTTTCCATCTGCTGATTCTTCAACCGCGAATTGGCCTTCCCAGGAATTGCTTCCTGTTCCGCGAATCCAATACTGAAGGGTATCGGGTTTGGAACTAAAATTGATCAGCAGGTATTCACCCGTTCCATCAAATTTGATGGCAAAGGGACCTGAAACGTAATAGCCTCCACCCGAATAGGTTTCGTTGCCATTGTTCTTGCTCAAATCCTTGCTCCAACCTGTTGGAGGAGAAGCAATGGTGGTAAAATCCCAGGAGGTGGGAAGAGTAGCTTGTGCTTGCAAACCAAAAGCCAAAGCCATGGCTGCCAAATATGAATATAGCTTCATGTTAAAAACTCAATCGAATTCCAGTGGTATAGCGAAGACCTGTAGAAACATACACTTCCAAGTTTTGGGGGTTGAAGGTGGCTTCGGGATCTCCATTGACGCTGCGATGCTGAGCATCGCTGATGTACAAATTGTTGGTGACGTTGTTGGCAGAGGCATACAAGGATACCCGTAGCCCATTGCTCATGGTGAATCGATACCCTGCCGTAAGATTCAAATACCAATAATCGGGAATGCGAATCGATTCGGTTTGAGCATAGTCTCCCTGCAGAGCGGTAGGATCAAAATCGGCAAATTGCTTAGCGAAGCGAACATACTGAGCGCTGGCATAGGCCCCTTTCAGCTGAGTAGGCTCCCAACGAATCAAGAAAGCCTGCTGGTTTTGTGCCGCATCACCCACATGAACACCGGTGGCATCGAAATCGACAACCCCAATGGAGTCACCTTGGTCATTCTGAATGATGGCACGGCTGCCGGAAGACCAAATCCAATCGCCCAATGACTGACTGTACTCAATGCTGATTCCGTCACCCACTTTGAAGGAAGCCTGCAACTCTTGACCCATGTGACGAGCCGAGATGTTGTTGATGTTGTACGAATACTGATTCCCGTCAGGATCGGTAAAGACCGGCAAATAGTCAGCCGGCTTATTGGCCCAATTGGTATAATAGGCATTCCAATTCAGCGCCAAACGCTTGCTGCGGTAGCCCATTCCTGCCTCGGCTGAATAAACCAGCTCGTTCTTGGCCGATTGCACTACGCGGTTCTTGGTATCGAAAATGTTGTTGAAACGAGTAGGTCGGTTCAAGTAACCCAGGTTGGTGAACACGTTCAATCGACGACTGATGTTCTGATTGAAACCTGATTTCACAGTGAACCCTTGGCGGAAAACCCAATCCGTTTCATAGGCTTGGCCACGATTGGGGCCATTGAAGTAATCAATGCGCTTGTACCATGAACCCGAACTGCTCACATTCAAAAAGGCACTGCTCCGAGCACGGGCATATTCCAATTCAGAAAAGGCACCGGCCCAGCGAACCAAGCCGTCGTTGTGGTAACCGTGAATGTCACCCACCCTGTACATGTGCTTGGCATCGTATGCGGGGTTCAAATCCCGTACATCGGGAATGAAGTAATCTCCGCCCAAAAGATCGTAGGCTTGGCGGTAATGCTGACCCTGGTAGGCTCTCAAATCGACCCCTCCGGTCAAACTCCAACGCTCATTCAACTTGCGCTGAGCAGTGGTCAATGCCCCTACCCAAGTGTGGTTATTCACACTGCGCTGAATGATGCCCATTGATTTTTTCTCGCTATCGCTGTATTGTGGATCAATGGGGTCAATGAAGAAATTACCGACAGTATTCAAGAACCAGATATCCTGGAAGTTGTACTGACCGTACAACGAGGGGTATTGCTTGATTCGGCTTCCGTATGAAGAAGTTCCCCCACCGGTTCCAACCGAAACATAGACAGTTGAGGAGATCAGCAAATCGGCATTGGGGCGGTAATCGTGCTTGAGGTAAATCTGAGGCTTGTGAAACATGTTCTCGCGCTCGTTCAATTTGCGCAAGCCTCCCCAGGTGGTATCACCTGTATTCGGATCAACCGTAGCTTGGTAGAATTCACCCCAATGCTGGTTGTAACGACGCCCCATGTCAATGGCCATATTGGGATTGTTGGGGTCGTACATGTTCATGTCTTGAGCCAGGGCGGCATCGTACAATTGCAATCGGGCGCGATAGCTTCTCTGACCGTGACTTTGAGGCGCTCCCATGGCTGTCAAGGATAGCGTATGCTTTTGCCCCCACTGCTTTTCCACTTTGGCGAAGTAGGCATACATGTCATCATACAAGGCATCGACATAACCCGTTGATGAGCGCTTGGTGAAATTCAAGGTAAAGCCCCAGTCACCAGGCAGGCGACCGCTGGCATAGGTGAAACCAAATTTTTGGTAACGAGAATCACCGGTTTCCACGTTGGCTTCCAAGTACTCTTTGTTGCCTAAACCCTTTGTGATGATGTTCATGGTTCCACCTACGGCGGGGTTGGCAATTCGGCTTGAACCCAAACCGCGCTGAACCTGCGTCAAGGCCGTAACCGACGACAAACCGAACCAGTTGGACCAATACACCCAACCGTTTTCCATGTCATTGACCGGAATTCCATCGATCATCACCGCAATGTTGCGCTGATTGAAACCGCGAATGGTAATGCGGGCATCACCAGCTCCGCCTCCTTGTGAAGTAGCATACACACCGGGGGTTTGGTTCAAGAGCAAGGGCATATCTTGGCTTCCCAAGCGCTCGTTCAAATCGCGGCTGCTCAGGTTGCTATACGCAATGGGCGTCTTTCGATCTTTGGCAATAGAGGCCGTAATCTGTACCGCTTGGATGGAGGAACTTTGGTTCTCCAATCGAAAGAGCAAACCGTTGACCAAGGGGCGGTCACCTTGCACAAACAAGGTGTCGCTGCTGTAACCGTCCAAAATGGCGACCAAGGAATATTCCCCCATGGGCAATTGCATGGAAAACAAACCTTGAGCATCCGTTTCGACCGAAATGCTTTTGGCAGAAACAGTCACTCCGCTCAGCCATTCATCGGTTACCGCATCTTGCACACGGCCTTTGACAGTGACTTGGGCCTCCAGGGCCGAAGCCGCACCCAATAGGGCTAAAGCCCATACGCAGAACTTGAGCCCCTTCATGCCTAGTCTTTAACGAAGGTGATGGCCCTGCGCTGGCTGGCGTTTTGCACTTCCAAGGTATACACTCCTGATGCGAGTTCAGAAACGTCTACTTGTGCGCCATCTACACCGGCAATAGCCACAAAATTCAGGGCAATGCGTTGGCCAGAGACAGCAACGGCCGTTACTTCTTCGATGGCCAATCCCAAAACAGTCAACTGCGTTTGAGCGGGGTTTGGGAAGGCCCACAAGGAAGGGCGAGCCTCCATATCCTTTGCAGACAGAGTATTGCATCCGCACTCGTGAACACCGAGTGAGTCAAACATATTTTGAGGGTGCACATTCCACTCTACCGAAGGGTTGAAAAACGGAGGATTCTTGGTCACACCACTCATCACTGTGGCCTTGCGGATCAAGGTTTTGTTGATGGTGTACCAAAGACCCAAACCGTTGTTGTAGGGAAAAGAATCGCTCCATGCGGGGCTAGGGCGCTCACCAATGCGGCCGAAAATATCTACGGGCACATAATTGGCACCTGATTTCTTATCCAAGCTCAAAGCATCATCCCCGTTGAAACTCATGGAGTATGAGGTGTTGTAATCTTTGCTCAAGAAAAGATCGGCTTTCACTCTCAAAGTCTCTACTACAGGAGTATCCCGACCGGTCTGAGTGGTATCGCGACGGTCAATCACAACCACCAAAACATCTTTGGGCCCTAAGGTTCCCGACAAAGCGTCTGAATATTGGGGCGTCCAAGACGCTGACCCATTCTGCCAACGAGTCAAGCGGTACTCGCTCAAGTCGATGGTTGATTCGGTGGGGTTGTAAATCTCAAGGGCTTTGTTGTTGCGAGACCCCTCTACGTATTCGGAGATGAACAAATCGGTGCACTGTGCTTGGGCAGAAAAGACGGCCAATGCAGCGCTAAGGCTTAAAATGAAACGACGCATAATGATCTATGTGTTTGATTGCAATGCAAATTTGCCGAAAAATTGCCGCTATCCCAAGGCATTCACGGGTATATTGCGTTTCCTTAACATTTGCAGGCCTAGTTTTGCAAAGCATTCCCCTCCACCATGAGAAACCGCTTCTCCTATTTGTCCGTGATTTCTATCGCTCTATTGTGGTTTACGGCCTGTAAAACCCCGGTTGTTTTTACCCAGGGTAGCAGTATAACCATCAGCGAAACAAATCATTACGATTCATCGAGCTACCGGATTCTAAGCCCTTATGTTCAGCTATTGAAAGACTCCATGAACACCATCATTGGACACACAGAGACGGCCTTGATGAATACAAGACGTACCGGAAATTTGGGGCGTGTAATAGCCGACTACACATTGACAGAAGCGAATGCTTATTGTCAGCAATCGGGTCAAGCTCCTTGCCACATGGCTATTCTTAACAACGGTGGTCTTCGCAATTCCATTGGACAAGGTCCCATTACTTTGGGCCAAGTATTTGAAGTCAGTCCCTTCGAAAACAAACTGGTCATCGTGCAGTTGTCTGGCTCTCAAACAGCCGCCTTGCTGGAATACATCGCCGCCCAAGGGGGAACACCCGTGGCCGGTATCGAACTGGAATTCCAAGAAACAGCCCCCTACTTGGTTCGCGCCATGGTTCAAGGACAAGCTTTCGATAGCCGACGCTCTTACCGCATTGCCACCAACGACTACATGGCCTTTGGTGGAGACAAATTCACCATGTTTTTGCAGCATGAATCAGTAGAAGAAACTCCATTGATGATTCGCGACGTTCTGCTTCGCGGCCTGCAACACGAAACTCAACAGCACAGCCAGGTTCTGGATCGCCCCACCCTACGCGTTTACCCCCATGACGAAACCGAAAACTAGACGAGCATTCCTTCAACAGAGTTTGGTTTTAGGTGCCGGACTTGCTCTTCCCAATTGGGCAGTAGCATCGGCTAAGCCCCATAAAGCTACATTGACGCTGTTGCACACCAACGATTTTCACAGCCGATTGGAACCCTTTCCTTCCAACCACAAGCAATGGCCCAATCTCGGTGGCATTGCCGGCTTAGGAGGAAGCATCATCCATGAACGCGCCCAAGCCGAATATCATCTATTGGTAGACAGCGGTGATGTGTTTCAAGGCACTCCTTACTTCAATTTGTATGGCGGCCAACCCGAGTTGGAATGGATGAGTCAAATGGGATATGCCGCTAGTACGCTGGGCAATCACGAGTTCGACAATGGCATAGAGCACCTCATTTCAGCCCATCAACGACACGCCAAATTCCCCTTGGTCAATTGCAATTACACCTTCTCGGGTGAGGCTTTCTTCAAACCTTATACAATCGTTGAGAGAGGACCCATACGCATTGGGCTCACGGGAGTGGGCATCAACCCCGACGGGTTGATTTCCGAGAGAAGCATGCCTGGTTTGGGCTATACAGACCCCGTTCAACCCCTTCAAAATACGGTCAACCATTTGCGCGAATCAGAGCATTGTCATTTGGTATTTGTGCTCTCACATTTGGGTTTCCAATACGACTCTGACAAGATTGACGATCACAAATTGGCCGCTCGCACCCACGGCATCGACGCCATTTTGGGAGGCCATACCCACACCTTTTTGGACAAGCCTGTTCAAGTGAAAAATGCCCAAAACAAGACGGTCATCATCAACCAAGCGGGTTGGGCTGGCCTTCGATTGGGAAAACTGGAATTCGAGGTGCGCGTATGAAAGAAGTAAACGAAGAAGACTTCCAAGAAGAGGAATTGTACGAACACCACTCCTTCACGGTTGACCCCGGTCAGGAGATGACGCGCATCGACAAATGGCTGTGTGACCGCATTGCCAACGCTTCAAGAACCAAAGTTCAAGCCGCCATTGAGGCTGACTGCATATTGGTCAACGACCGCAGCATCAAGAACAACTACAAAATCAAACCCGGTGACAAGATTCGGGTATTGTTGCCCGAACCCCCTCGCGACACCGAGGTTTACGGTGAAGATTTGCCCTTGGACATCTTGCATGAAGACGCCCATTTGCTGGTGCTCAACAAAGCAGCTGGCATGGTGGTGCACCCCGGCTTCAACAATTACAGTGGCACTTTGGTCAATGCTTTGGTCTATCATTTTGGTCAACTGCCTCAAAAGGATGCCTATCACCGGCCAGGCCTGGTGCACCGCATCGACAAGGATACCTCAGGGCTTTTGGTCATTGGAAAAACGGAATTCACCTTGAGTCATTTGGGTAAACAGTTCTATGAGCACAGCATTCACCGTCGCTACTGGGCATTGGTTTGGGGCGATGTCAAGGAAGACGAAGGCACCATTCGGGGCCAACTAGCCAGAGACCTAAAAGACCGCCGAAAGAGCAAGCATTACGACGATCCCGAAATCGGAAAACTGGCCATTACCCATTACACAGTGCTAGAGCGCTACCATTTCTGCACCCTAGTCGAATGTCGTTTGGAAACCGGTCGTACCCACCAAATCAGGGCTCACATGGCCCATTTGGGGCATCCCCTGTTCAGCGACGAAATGTACGGAGGTCGAGACATTCGCAAGGAGTCGGCCTTACCGCGATACAAGCAATTCATCGCCAATGCCTTCGAGATCTTACCCCGACAAGCCTTACACGCAAAAGAATTGGGATTTGTGCATCCGCAGAGCGGGGAATGGATGCAATTTGATTGCCCATTGCCCGATGATTTCCAGCAATTGCTTGAGAAAATCAGGACCTACACAGGAGCCCTTTATTCGTAACTCAGACTGATTTCAGCCGAGCGAGGAACAGACTGACAGGTCAATACGTAGCCCTGCTTGATCTCGTCGTCACTGAGGCCTTCGCGCTCCAACATGTGCAATTCGCCGCTGTGCACCTTGGCACGACAAGTCGTACAAACACCCACTGTGCAACTGTAAGGAGGGTCAATTCCCTGCTTCATAGCCGCAGTTAAAACAGTGGTTTTGTCATCGCAAGAGATGGAATGCGTTTTGCCATACACTTTCATGGTGATGGTAGACTGACCGCTGAATGCCGCCGAAGAAGCCGATTCAACGGGCTTCTCTGAAGAGCTAGGCGCGGTGAAGTATTCGGTGTGAATGTTGGCTCCAGAAATTCCGCAAGAGCCCAGGCCTTTTTTCACTACATCCATCATAGGCGCTGGGCCACAGATAAAGTATTGGTAGGTATCAAAGGGGCCACCCACTTTGGATTTTACGATCTGAGAAACCTTGTCTTCGGTCATCAGACCTTTCAAGCCGAACCAAGTAAAGGGAGCCTGATCATAGCTATGAATGACTTTGAAGCGACCATTGAAGTCTTTTTCCATGTTGGCCAAAGTCTCTTTGAAAATGACCGATTCTGGGTTGCGATTGGCATACACCAAGGTCACTTGGCTGTTTGGCTCATCCTTGAGAACCGCTTTGCTGATGCCCATCATTGGGGTAATGCCGCTACCTCCAGCAAACAACACATAATGGGTAGAGCGACCCGCTTCGGGGCTCATGGTAAACTTACCCATGGGCGGCATGACTTGCATTTCAGATCCTTCTGAAATGTGTTCGTTCATGTAGTTGCTCATGCGACCACCGTCTACGCGCTTGACCGTGACGGCCATTTGGCTGTCTTGACCCGCGTAGGTGCAAAGCGAATAAGAACGACGAACTTTCTCACCACCGATCATTACCTCGAAGGTCAAGTACTGGCCAGGGGTATAGGCATAAGTGGAAGTTAGGTCTTGGGGTACGTCAAAATAAAAGGTCTTCGCAGCGGCTGTTTCGGCTACGACGCGCTGAACTTTGAGGGTATAAAATCCGTCGCTCATGAATGCTGCAAAGGTAGGTTAAGGCGTTGATAAGCTATAACGCCTGGGACAAAGAAAGGTTTACATCAAACGTTGGTAGGCTCTCCACCATCGATCAGGCATTTCATCGTCGCAGACGCGCTGGTAATCGCTGTAACTGCAACCAATGTAAAAATGAGCATTCTCGTAGGGGTGGGGAATTTCCATCCACCAGCGCTCGCTCTTGCGGCTTTTGTAAAACACGATTTCATGCTGAGTGCTGGTCAATCGGTTTCGGTATATCAAAAAGTCGCTATGACCTGCCGACGGATGATCATAATACCGAGAGAAATACCCATCGGCAAAGTACCAGATCATTTGGGCCAACAAGCTGTGGCACATATCGTGCTCAGAAGCTCCGTAAAATTGAGCAGCACTGAGCTTGTTAGATACTCCCGCATATCGGGCGATTCGCACCGCTTCTTCGGCGTTAAACCCGTTGGGATTGTTCAATCGGCCGCCAGGAGCGTCGGCCCCGCGAACAGCAGCCATATCAAACAACAAGGCATGAGCACTTCTCAAAATAGGTTCAACTGATTCGGGATTCCCTTTGACTTCGCCCAATCGGTGGTTCTCAAAGTACATTTTATCCAACAAGGCTGTAGCCGACTCTGAAACGTAATAAGCCTGAGTTCCAATGAAATCCAAATTGAACAAATTGGAGGGTTGGTCCACTAAAATTTGGCGCAAGGCCGAACCTTCTTCCCAATCGATATCAGGGCTTACCTGCACCAATTCAACCGCTTCAGGAGAGCGGCGAAATCCCTTGTAAATCGGAAAGGCAGAGGCAGCGCTACCGCCCAAAACCAGCACCGTCAAGCCCATTTCCTGCAACTCGCCCATCGCTTCGCTCAGGGCAAATTGGTTTTGACGGCTGTCTTCGGTTTCCACCAGGTTCCCCAAATCTACCCAGGCCAAATTCCCAAATCGCCATTGCAAGCTGTACAAAACTCGGCGCGTTTCATTCGCTTGCTGGCCCAAACCCATCAACACCAGCTTGGCTTTTTTGAGCTTGGGAAATGCCTTGCGATGCACCTGCAATTGACCGCCAAGACTTGTTTCTTTGTCAGCAAACGGCGCCCATACGGATTCGGGAACGGGAGTAAAAAAGGCCTCTAACATGCCTCAGCAAATTCGCACCTTTTTCTAGGCCATGGGGTTTATTTCATCCACATGTCAACTTAATTAGATTTGCCCTGTGGTATCTGTTTTGCTTCCTTTTTTGAACGCAGCGCCTTGGCTCAATGAGTGCTTGAGCAGCATCCAAGCCCAGACGCTGACCGATTGGGAATGCGTACTACTCGATGATGGCAGCAGCGATGAAAGCCTGCTCATTGCTCAACGCTTTACTGAAACAGATTCACGTTTTCGAGTCCTCCCCCATTCGGGAGCAGCCCCTGACCTCATTGCCGCTCAACGGCGAGCCATTCAAGCTGCCAAGGGCCAGTATGTCACCCGAATGGATGCCGATGATCGAATGCACCCCTTCAAATTGGAGGCTCTCTTGCAAGGGCAATCTCAAAGCACAGGCCTGAGTGTGGGCCAAGTGGAATTCTTTGGCCACAGCATAGGCCCGGGAACCTTGAATTACCAAAACTGGTTAAACGAAAGGGTCGAAAAAGGCGATTTCCTTGAGCACCTGTACAAGGAATGTCCCGTTGCCAATCCCTGTTGGATGCTTGACAGAAATACGGCTGAATCCATTTTTGAAAACTTGGAGTACCCCGAAGACTACCACTTCGTATTCCAACTGATTGAGCGAGGCATTCCCATCATTCCCTGCCCAGAAGCAAAGCATTATTGGCGCGAGCACAGCGAGCGCTTGAGCAAAACTGACTTGTACAGTACCGAGCGATTCACTCAACTCAAATGGAAGATGTTTCAACGGCTCGTGAATCCCCAACGCCTCTGGTTATTGGGCCATGGCAAGAAGGCAAAATACTTGCGTGGGCTCATGCCTGAGACTGGTCTCTGTGCTTGGCTCAGCGAACGCCCCTCCGCCCAAGGCAATCGAATCGGGCATGACACTTTGCAGTTTGTCGAACAAGCCGATATTCAAGAGGGAGACTGCGTGATCAACACTCTGTCAAGTTTGGAAGATTGGTCCATGCTGGAGCAGGACTTGGAACAAAAAGGCGCCCGAATTTACCGCTGGGCTTAGACTGCCACTGGGGCTTTGATGCCTGGGTGAGGATCGTAACCCACCAGTTCAAAATCGTCGAAATCAAAGGCTAACAAGTCACTGATTTCGGGATTCAATCGCATCTGCGGATAAGGCCTTGCCTCTCGGCTCAACTGGCGTTCCACCTGTTCAAAGTGGTTGCTGTAAATGTGGGCGTCTCCAAAGGTGTGTACGAACTCACCGGGCTTCAGTCCACACACTTGGGCCATCATCAGGGTCAACAAGGCATAAGAGGCAATATTAAAGGGAACACCTAGGAACAGATCGGCACTTCTTTGGTACAACTGACAGCTCAACTTACCATCGGCCACGTAGAATTGAAACAAGCAGTGACAGGGCATCAGAGCCATTTGATCCAACTCCCCCACATTCCAAGCACTGACCAAGATGCGTCGAGAGTCGGGATTGTTCTTGATCAGATCTAAGGCTTGGATTATTTGATCGATGGTTCGTCCATCACGGGTCTCCCAGCTGCGCCACTGTTTTCCATATACAGGACCCAATTCACCAGTTTCACTCGCCCATTCGTCCCAAATGCTCACCCCGTTTTCTTTGAGGTATTGAATGTTGGTCTCGCCCTTGAGAAACCACAGCAATTCGTAAATGATGCTTTTCAGGTGAACTTTTTTGGTGGTGATCAATGGAAAACTCTCTGACAAATCGAAACGCAATTGACCACCCAACATGGATCGGGTTCCGGTACCTGTTCGGTCTGTTTTCTCCGTTCCATTTTCATAGACGTAGCGCAAGAATTCTTCGTATTGATTGTTCACACCCATGTCAAACAAAGGTCATACACTTTGTATGAATAATGATGCACAAAAGATACACAGTCAAACTCCGGCCCTGAATTACGGGAAAAGCCCTAATTTTGCCGACAATTTTATGGCTGAACTGATTACTTTGCCCAAGATGAGTGACACCATGACCGAAGGTGTCATCGTAAAATGGACGGTTAAAGTTGGTGACGCAGTGAAGAGCGGAGACGTTCTCGCTGAAGTAGAAACTGACAAAGCCACCATGGACATGGAAGGATATGCCAAAGGCACTGTTCTTTACTTGGCCCCTGAAGGCCAAGCCATTCCCGTAGATGCCCCTATTGCGGTAGTGGGTACCGCGAGTGAAGCCTATGAGGATCTCTTGAAAGGTGGAGCTGCAAGCGCTAGCTCTGCTGCACCAGAAGCTCCAGCCCAAGCAACTGCACCAGAAGTACAGGCGCCAGCAGCCCCTCAAGCGACCGCAGCGACTTCTTCGTCAGATGATCGCGTGAAAGCGAGCCCCCTGGCCAAGAAAATTGCAGCCGAAAAAGGCATTGCCTTGACAGGCATTCAAGGCAGCGGCGAAGGTGGACGCATCATAAAGAAAGACATCGAATCGGCCGGTAGCGCACCTGCTACATTTGCGGCAGTTTCTGCTGCTCCATTGGGTGAAGAAAGCTTCACCGATATGCCGATTTCTCAAATGCGCAAAACCATTGCCGCCCGTTTGAGCGAATCCAAATTCACAGCTCCTCATTTCTATTTGACCGTAGAAATTAATATGGACAAAGCGGTAGAAGCCCGCGAGGCCATGAACCAAATCAGCGAGGTAAAAATCTCCATGAACGATTTGGTTGTCAAAGCTTGTGGCATGGCCTTGACCAAGCATCCCAAAATCAATTCCAGCTGGTTGGGCGATAAGATTCGCATGAATCACCACGTTCACATTGGCGTTGCCATGGCGGTTGATGAGGGACTTTTGGTTCCTGTTGTGCGTTTCGCCAACCAAAAAAGCTTGAGCCAAATCAGTACAGAGGTGAAAGCCTACGGGGCCAAAGCCAAAGAAAAGAAACTTCAACCCGCCGATTGGCAGGGCAACACCTTCACCATTTCCAATTTGGGAATGTTTGGCATTGATGAATTTACCGCCATTGTCAATCCTCCCGACGCCTGCATTCTAGCGGTTGGAACTGTCAAGGATCAAGTAGGTGTAGTAAATGGCGAAATCAAACCCGTCAAAATCATGAAGGTCACTTTGAGTTGTGACCACCGAGTGGTTGACGGAACCTTGGGTGCTCAATTCTTGAAAACACTGAAGGAATACCTCGAAGAGCCAGTCAAATTGTTAGTATAACAAGAAAGGCTGCCTCATCCGGCAGCCTTTTTTTTGCCATGCAAATCAAATTCAACCATATACAAGATCTCGCTGACGCCCGATATGCCGCCAGTACCATGGCCGACTTCATGGGTTTTGCCATTGACGGCCCCTACGCCATCGAGCTTGGAAAAATCCAAGAAATCATCGGTTGGTGCAGCGGCCCCAAACTGTGCATGGAAGCGAGTTCGGAAACGTCGATAACGAAGATCAAGGCTCTCTGTGATGTTCTGCCGGTAGAAGCCCTGGAATGCAGCTACGACCAGGGTCAAGAATGGTACAGCCTGCTCCCCTCTAACTTGGAGTGGATCATCAGCGATTTGCCTCCATCCTATGCAGGCCCTTGGTTGGCCGCCCCGAAAAAATTGGAAACTTTCGACCCTCAAACGGCACAAAATTTGGCCTCTGATTCGTTTATTTCCTTAGACTGTCAAGCCGAGACTCAGGTTGGATTGAAAAACTACGACCCCTGGAACGACTTCTTTGACGCCCTAGAAAACTTGATATGAAAAAACTCATTTATACCCTTTCTGCCCTTTTGATCTTGAGCCTTGCCGCTTGCTCTTCCACTCCTGAAGACGCCGCTTTCAGCGAAGACGAAAAGTCTGTTCAAGACTCCATTGACAATAGCGCTATGGATTTTGAAGCCCTGGAAGCCATGGACGACAGCAGCGATTCAGAAGCTGCCGCACCCGCTATAGAGCACCGCGAGCCCATGACCCCAGCCGAACCTGGTTCAGCCCTCCCCAACCATGACTAAAATTGCCGTTGTTGGAGCCACCGGTTTGGTGGGAAGCAAGTTGATCCAAGTATTGGAAGAACGCAACATTGCTGTTTCAGAATTCATTCCAGTAGCCAGCGCCAACAGCGCCGGCAAACAGGTCTTGTTTCACGGCAAGCCTTATACTGTACTTACACCCGAGCAAGCTTTGGAGCTAAAGCCTCAGATCGCCTTGTTCAGCGCTGGTGGTGGTACATCCTTGGAATGGGCCCCCAAATTTGCGGCCATTGGCTGTTATGTCATTGACAACAGCAGTGCTTGGCGCATGGAAGAGGGCATTCCATTGGTTGTGCCTGAAATCAACGCAGACCGCATTCAACCTGACACACGAATCATTGCCAATCCCAACTGCAGTACCATCCAAATGGTCATGGTCTTGCAGCCGCTGTTGCAACGTTATGGGCTGAAGCGCGTCGTCGTCAGCACCTACCAAAGCGTAACGGGAACAGGTCAAAAAGCCGTCGAGCAACTTTTCGCCGAGCGTGCAGGTCTCGAGGATTTTGAACCGGTTTATCCGCATCCGATTGATCTCAATGTACTTCCCCACATTGACGTATTCACCCCTAATGGCTACACCAAAGAGGAGATGAAGATGATCAACGAAACCCGCAAAATCCTTTCTCAGCCTGAACTGAAAATCACAGCCACAACGGTGCGCATTCCGACCATGGGTGGACACAGTGAAAGTGTGAACGTTGAATTGGGCAGCGCATTTGACTTGGAAGATATACGTCAACTGTTGGCCTCGACACCGGGTGTAATCGTGCAGGACGACCCCTCTCAGCTTTTGTACCCCATGCCGTTGACCGCCCATGACAAGGATGAAGTATTTGTGGGGCGCATTCGCCGAGATGAGAGCCTTCAAAACGGCTTGAATTTCTGGGTTGTGGCTGACAACCTCAGAAAAGGAGCCGCTACCAATGCTGTGCAAATTGCCCAATCGATATTGGCAAAAGATTGGTTTGCCTAAAAACCTTCTGCTCTTGGTAAATGTTTGAACTACCATGAACGAAGACGAACACTTGGAGGATAGCGACAACCGACCCCAATTCCTAAAGGATGCGGTTTACCAAGGCGCTATTGGACAAGCGCCATATGCTCTAAGTGTTTCTTCGCCAAAAATTGAACCTGTAGACAAGCGCTTATTGAAAGCCAATGCTCATGAAGCCATGCAGCATCAGGCAGAACAGCAAATCACCATGCTTCGCAAACAGGCTGAATTGCTGCTCAAACAAGCCAAAGACATTGAACATAGACTCATTGTCTCTCACAGCATCTACCAAGCCGACATCGCGTTCGAGCCCATCGTTGGAGGCGTGTATCATCTGTATCAGAAAAACGATGGCTCTCAAGTACTGAGCATGGTTGCTCCCTACGAATGGGGCTCTAGCATGCCTTATGCTGAATTCCTTCACACGGTTCGGCTGCTGGCCGATCGCACCTGGGATGTCTTGACCTAGCCCAAATTTTTGTAGGCTTCAATGGCCTTACGAACTGAGCCTTTAGCCAACAATAAGGATCGCGCTTCTTCGCTTGATAGAGCGGTTGCTTCTTGGACCATACGGGTACCGCGCTCTATCAATTTGTAATTGGTCAATTGCATATCCACCATTTTGTTATCCTGGACATGCCCCAACTTGACCATGATGGAAGTACTCAGCATGTTCAATGCCAATTTGGTGGCTGTTCCGGCTTTCATTCGCGTACTACCTGTAATGAATTCTGGGCCAGTCACCACCTCGACGGGAGCGTCAACCGTTGAGGCAATAGCAGAATTCGCATTGCATACAATGCATCCGGTGAATATGCCGGCCTCTTTACAGGTTTTCAACATACCCAATACGTAGGGAGTTCGACCCGAAGCACTTATTCCAACCACAGCATCTTGGGGCCCAACATTCCATTCCTTCAAATCCAACCAACCCTGCTCGGTATCGTCTTCCGCAAATTCAACCGCCTTGCGAATGGCCGAATCGCCACCGGCCATCAAACCGATGACACGATCAAAAGGAACTCCGAAGGTAGGTGGACATTCAGAGGCGTCGACCACACCCAAGCGACCGCTAGTCCCCGCTCCCGCATAGAACAATCGACCGCCCAACAGCATTCTCTCAAAAATGCCTTCGGCCAATTTGGCAATGGCCGGCAAAGCCTTATTCATGGCCTGAGAAATCTTGTTGTCTTCGCTGTGAATGCCGCTCACCAATTCCAAGAAGTTCAAGTCTTCAAGGTGTCTGTGCTGCGAGGATTCTTCAGTTTGCATATCCATGATTGGGCATTTTTAAGGTCACAAAGTTGGACCATTCTTGGTGAATCACATCGGTCATCACCCGAGGAAATTTCGACTGGCCCCCAATTTTGCCTCGGTAGTCCATGAACTCCAAGAACAAGGATTCAGGCAAAACATGAACCTCCATCTCTGTGAGTACATGTTTGCGCTCAACCGCATAATCATCATTGACTTGACAAAGAGCAGCATCCAATTGACTTTTTAGTTCGGCGGCATCAACGCTCTCATTGCAGGCAATGTGCCACACATGGCCATATGTACCATTTCTTTGATATCCTTTTACCGTAAACTCGGGGAAATTGCAGCCCACAGAGCGAGCAACCTGAGCCAGGGCTTGGTTCATGTTGTCGACACTGAGGTGCTCCCCGCACAGACTCAAGTAATGCTTGATGCGGCCCGTGATTTTGATTTCACAGGCATCAACGTTGGTGAATCTCACCGTATCTCCTATCATGTAGCGCCAGGCCCCTGAACAGGTCGTGATCAAAATCGCATAATCAACCCCTTCCTTAACTCCTGCCACGGTTACAGCTTTAGCCCCCGGTAGCAAATTTCCCGCAGTGTCAAAATGTTGGTCATCAAAGGGCACAAACTCAAAAAACATTTGGTTGCGAAATGCCAGTGTCATGCCCGACGCATTTTCCTTATTCTGGTAGGCAATGAACCCCTCGCTGGCCAAATAGGTTTCAAAATACTTGATGGGCTTGCCCATGAGGGCATCAATTTCTTTCTTATAAGGTTCTAGCGCAACCGCTCCCCAGCTGTACACGCTGAAATGAGGCCAAATGGCGTGAATGTTGTCGAGTTTGTACCGCTCTACAATTCGCTCCAACAGCATTTTCACCCAAGCGGGCCCTCCGGCAATCATGGCTACATCCCAGTTGGGAGCTTCGCGAACCATGGTTTCTATTTTCTCGTTCCAGTCTTTCTGTCGCTTGATTTCGGGAGTTGGCCGAGCCAGCCGATCAAACCAAAAAGGTGCGTTGCGGGTGGTAATACCACTCAAATCTCCTGAATAGGCGATTCCATTGTATTCCAAATCGGTGCTGCCCCCAATGGTCAAGTAGTTTTTGGCAAAAAAGTCTTTGGGAACATCGGTCCTGGCGATTGACAGCAATTGCCTGGTACCCGCACGGTAAATGGCTTTTAACTGAGCATTGCTCACGGGGATGTATTTGGAGCTACCCGTCGTGGTACCCGAACTCAAGGCAAAATATTGAGGGCGTCCAGGCCAAGTGATATTGGACTCTCCTTGAAATTCTCTCATCCACCAGGGATGCATAAAGTTGTAATCCGAAATTGGGACCTGTCTCTGAAAAGCCTCGACTAAATCAGATTGAATCAGCAATCGCTCGAATTGATACTGCTTGCCAAAAGCTGTATCTCTTGATCGGAACAGCATCTTGCGCAAGGTTGAAACTTGCCATAGAGCCGCTCGTTGACGTTTGATGGTCAGAATATCGGTAACATTCTTTGCCCTGTGCATCAAAACACCCACAGGATTGCGTCGATCAGAAAAGGGCATAAACAAATTTACATAGATTGACATCAGGAATGCGGAACTTTGTGATCGTGAACGCCACCACTCCTTTTGATTCAGATGATTTCAGCACTTTGCAAGATGAAATCAAACACAAATGGTTCAAAATCATGGAATTCGTCGAAGCCCATTTTGAACGCAGACCCGACCTCAATGCCGTACTATTTTTAGTCGGCATTCGCGAGTTGGGATTGATTCCCGAACGAAATTTCACCAAAGAGCAGAAAACACAGCTCATGAGCATTGCCAGCTGCAAGGTTTTGAGTTACTCCGGCTACTACGAATTGGAAGGCCAAGACCAACAAGGTTGGCCCCAATGGAAAAACACGCAAAAACTACCCAACCTGAGCGTTATTGAACAAGAGAATTTGCTGCGCCAACATTTGGTGGAGTACTTCGAACGCGAAGGAATATTGAGTTATTGACATGAGAACCATTCTTCTATTCACCGCGCTAATCAGCCTAATAGCCTGCCAAGAGCCCAAGAGCCGTGACCTCGTGGCCGAGGCCCAATTGAACGACTCTTCGGTGGAGGTGGCTTCGCCCTGGCCGAGCCCGCAAGCCTCATGGCCCAAGGTGGAAATACGCACCGAAAAAGGGTCTTTGTTTGTCGCCTTGAATCCCGCCATCACGGAGCATACATCCAATTTCTTGAAGCTCGCAGCTTCGGGGTACTACAATGGCCAGTTGTTTCACCGCATCATCAAAGACTTCATGGTTCAAGCTGGCGACCCCAAATCAAAAGGAGCATCGGTTGATCAAACCTTAGGCGATGGAGATCCCGGATACACCCTCGCTGCCGAGTTTGTCGACACCCTGTATCACTGGAGGGGGGCTTTGGCTATGGCTCGACAGCCCGATGCCGTCAATCCTGAAAAAAGAAGTTCGGGAAGCCAGTTTTACATCGTTACAGGCCAAGCCTATGCCGATGAACAGATGCGTTTGATGCATCAACAACGCTATTACAACACCTTTTTCCGCGATCCACTCAACGCCGATTATTACAAACGTTGGCAAATGGCGCTCAACACCGGTGACCAAAAAGGGTTAAATGCCTTGTTTGAGGAAATCAATGCCGTGTCTGGACCTGAGATCGACGCTTTACACAACCGCACTCCCGCCTCGGCCCGTGAGATTTACAGCACTTGGGGAGGGGCTCCTTCTCTAGATGGAGAGTATACTGTCTTTGGTTACCTCTACGACGGATACGAAACACTCAACACCCTGAACAAAGCCCCAACAGGCAACGCCGATCGTCCCACTGAGGACCTGCACATACTGGAAATAAAAATCATCGATTGAGCTTCCATACCCAAACATTGCCTTTGAGAGCCTAGACTTGGTCAGCGAGCTACTTTGTTGTATCTTTGCGCTACCATTCTGAAAAATTAGAAAGGGGCCCGCGAAAGCAGCCCCTTTTTTATTGACAGAAAAAAAACAAAGGCATGGACGCACTTATCCCAAAATTAGAAATGTTGGTGGAACAGGAAGCTGTTCCTTTCGGCCTGTTCTATGTGGGCCATGAAATGACCGAAGAAGGAGCCATCTGTTTGATGGTTGACAGTCAAGAGCCCCTCAATATGAAAGTGCTCACGGATTTCACCCGGCATGTCTCCACCCTTATTGACGAAGGCAACTTTGGAGAAGAGGCCTTCACCATTGAAATTTCTTCGCCGGGTGCAGATCGGCCTTTGGTTGACCTGCGCCAGTTCCACAAACACGTGGGCCGAAATTTTCAAATCCAAACCCAAGAAGAAACCTTCAGCGGCGAATTGCTTCGCATCGAAGAGGACAACCTGCATTTTCTGGCCGAGTTCCCGGACAAAGGCCGAAAAGTAAGAACCGAACCCCGTTTGGTTCCCTACTCCCATATTAATCAAGCCACTATCGCACTTAAATTCAAATAACATGAAAGCCAAAGCCCAAGATTTAGGCATGAACCTGGTTGATAGTTTCACCGAGTTCAAGGAGTTCAAGAACATTGATCGCGCCACCATGATGCGCGTATTGGAAGATGTATTCCGCAACATTTTGCGGAAAAAATTTGGCAACGACGCCAACTTTGACATCATCATCAACACCGAAACCGGTGACATCGAGATGTACCATCTCCGTCTCATCGTTGAAGAAGGTGAAGTTGAAGATTTCAACTTGCAAATCACCTTGGCCGATGCCCAGAAATTCGAACCTGACTACGCCGTTGGGGAAGATTGTATTCAGCAGGTCTTCTTGGAAGACTTCGGTCGCCGCGCGGTCTTGAATGCCCGCCAAGCGCTCATGAGTCGCATCATTGAATTGGAAAAAGACGAGTTGGTCAAGAAATACAAAGACCGCAGAGGTGAAATCATCACCGGTGAGGTCTACAACGTATGGAAACGCGAAATCATGGTATTGGACGACGAGGGCAATGAGTTGACCTTGCCCAAAGAGCACATGATTCCTCGCGACATCTACAAAAAAGGCGACAGTATTCGCGCCATTGTACATGATGTTGATATCGAAAAAGCCACTCCGAGAATCATTTTGTCACGCACAAGCCCCGAGTTCTTGGAACGCTTATTCGAATTGGAAGTACCCGAGATTTTGGACGGCTTGATCACCATCAAAAAGGTCGTTCGCGAGCCCGGTGAGCGTGCCAAAGTAGCAGTAGAAAGCTACGACGATCGCATTGATCCCGTAGGAGCCTGTGTAGGTGTAAAAGGTGCTCGTATTCACGGTATTGTACGTGAATTGCGCAACGAAAACATCGACGTTATCAGCTACACTTCCAATAATGCTCTATTCATTCAACGCGCTTTGCAACCAGCCGCCATCAGCCGCATGGAAATCAAAGACGAAGAAGGAGTAGTGAATGTATTCTTGGAGACTGACCAGGTTTCATTGGCCATTGGTCGAGGCGGTCACAACATCAAACTGGCTGGAAAGCTCTGCGGATACCAAATTGAAGTTTACCGCGTCAATGCCGAAATCCAAGAGGAGGACGACGTTGATCTGGATGAATTCACTGATGAAATCGAAAGCTGGATCATCGAAGAATTGAAGAAAATCGGCTTGGATACAGCCAAAGACGTTTTGCGCCACAGCGTAGAAGATTTGGCTCGCCGAACCGAACTTGAGGTGGAGACCATCGAAGAAGTTCAAAAGATTCTAAAGACAGAATTCGAGTAATTCTGTTTTCAAAATGCACGGAGTTGGCTCCAAATCCCGAGCCAACTCTGTGTTCATAAAGTGGGGGAAGCCCCGCAAAACTTGGGATTTGTCGCAACATAAAGTTATTTTTGAATAGAATATGGCGGAATACCGTTTAGCTAAAGTAGCCAGCGAACTCAATCGCAGCGCACAGGTCTTGGCCGAATTCTTGAACAACTCCGGTTTTCAAGTTGAGCCTCGTCCTACTACCAAAATCTCAAATGAGATGTACCGGGCGCTTGTGGAAGAGTTCTCAGCTGATAAAGCAGCCCGCGAAGAGGCCAACCAACTGAAGAGTGTAATATCTCCTCGTCCGGTTAGTCCTGAACCTGTTGCACCCGTTACTCCTGCTGTCGAAGCAGAGAAGCCCAAAGAAGAGCCCGCCCCCGAACCCAAAGTGGCCACTGAGCCCGCTGTGGTATCAGGTCATAAAGTGTTGGGCAAAATCGAAATCCCTAGCAAGGGAGGAAAGAAAAAGGCAGCTGAACCGGTTGTTGAAGCCAAACCTGAACCCAGTCCTGCTCCAGAACCCGCAACTGTTGTTGAGGCAGAAAAACCTGCTCCCGTGGCACCTGAACCTACTGCAGCTAACCAGCTAGAAGAAGAAGCTGACGAAAAGGTTGAAACCAAATTCGAAAAGCTCAGCGGTCCCAAAGTTTTAGGTAAAATTGCTCTTCCAACGTCGGAACGTTCAGGAGTAAAAACCTTAGCCGACGAAGCCCGCGACGAATTGCGCGAGAAGCGCAAACGCAAGCGCAAAACAGTTGAAGGCGAAAAAGTGGCCGTTCAAGATCGAATACGCGAACAGCGACAACAAGAGGCACCTAAGCCCGGTCAAGCTGGACCTGCCAAAACTGAGGTCACCCAGAAATCGGTCAACCGAAACGTGCAAAACACCATGGGCCGTATGGGCTCAGCGGGAAAAACACGCGGTCAAAAACATAAAATCAAACAGCGCAACAAGGAAGATCGCAACCAACAGCGCCGTGAACGTCAAGAGCGCCAAGAAGCCGAAAGCAAGATCTTGAAGGTCACCGAGTTTGTGACAGCCAATGACTTGGCTCAGTTGATGAACCAGCCGGTAACGGCGATTATATCTGCGTGTTTCACCTTGGGTTTGATGGTATCCATTAACCAGCGTTTGGATGCTGAAACCATTCAAATTGTGGCTGACGAGTACGGCTATGAAATTGAATTCATCGATGCCGAAACTCAGATCATTGCCATTGAAGAAGAGGAAGATGATCCGAAAGATCTCAAGCCTCGTGCTCCCATAGTAACCGTTATGGGTCACGTTGACCACGGTAAGACCTCACTGTTGGACTATGTACGAAAAGAGAACGTCATTGCCGGTGAAGCAGGAGGAATCACCCAGCACATTGGAGCCTATGAGGTCACCTTACAGGACAAACGCAAAATCACCTTCTTGGACACCCCTGGTCACGAAGCCTTTACGGCCATGCGTGCTCGCGGTGCCAAGGTTACTGACCTTGCCATCATTGTCATTGCTGCTGACGACTCCGTAATGCCCCAAACGCGCGAAGCCATCGCACATGCTCAAGCAGCAGGTGTTCCCATGGTATTCGCCATCAATAAAATAGACAAAGACGGCGCTAACCCCGATCGCATTCGCGAGCAGTTGGCGAGCATGAATATTCTGGTCGAAGACTGGGGCGGCAAGTTCCAGTGCCAAGAGATTTCAGCCAAGAAAGGATTGGACATCGACAAGCTTTTAGAAAAAGTTCTTCTTGAGTCTGAAATGATGGAATTGACAGCCAATCCCGATCGCAATGCCAAGGGTACCGTTATCGAAGCGACCCAAGAACGCGGACGCGGTATTGTTTGTACCATGTTGGTTCAAACTGGAACACTGAGAGTCGGCGACCACATGGTGGCAGGACCTTATTATGCCAAAGTTCGCGCCCTGTTCAACGAGCGCGGAACCAATATCAAAGAAGCTCCCCCGAGCACACCCGTTAAAATGTTGGGATTCTCTGAAACCCCAACGGCTGGCGATATTTGGGTAGAATTCAGCGAAGAAAGCGCAGCCAAAGAAGTCGCCAACAAGCGACAGCAATTGGTTCGCGAACAAGGAATTCGCACCCAGCGCCACATCACTTTGGATGAAATTGGCCGTCGCTTGAGCGTAGGTAACTTCAAAGAATTGAAGTTGATCGTCAAAGGTGACGTAGACGGTTCGGTTGAAGCCTTGAGCGATTCTCTGCTCAAACTCAGCACTGAAGAAATCGCTGTCAATGTCATTCACCGCGGCGTGGGTCAAATTACGGAGAGCGATGTGCTGTTGGCTTCAGCCTCTGATGCCATCATCGTCGGCTTTAACGTTCGCCCCTCGGCCAAAGCCAAACAGCTGGCCGAAAACGAAGAAATCGACATTCGCGCCTATTCGATCATCTACAAAGCCATTGAAGAAATCAAGGCCGCCATGGAAGGTCTCTTGAGTCCTGAAGTGGTCGAGAAGGTCATTGGTAACGTGGAAATTCGCGAAGTATTCAAAATCTCCAAAGTTGGAAGTGTTGCAGGTTGTATGGTTACCGATGGCCATGTGGAACGCGGCTCTATGATTCGAGTCATTCGCGACGGTGTGGTCATTCATACCGGAAGTCTAGCTTCACTTAAGCGCTACAAAGACGACGTCAAAGAGGTCAAGAAGGGCTACGAATGCGGTCTGCAGATCGAGCGCTTCAACGACATTGAAGTTGGCGACTACTTGGAGGTTTACAAAGAGGAAGAAGTAAAACGCAAGTTGTAAGGCACTCGATTGTAAAAATTACAGGCCTTTGGCACAGAAATTGCCAATCGCTGCGTAACATTGAAAGAATAAGACTATGAAAAAACTGTTGACTTTTGCAATTGCCACAGTGGCCTTCTTTGCTACTGCTATGGCTCAACAAGCTACTGAACCCATCAAGTGGACAACCAAGTCTCACGACTTTGGCACCATCAAAATGGGTCCTAAAGCCGAAACAACATTTGCTTTCACCAATACTTCAACCGTTCCGGTTGTCATTACCCAAGCCAAACCTTCTTGCGGTTGCACCACTCCTAGCTACACCAGCACTCCCATTATGCCTGGCGAAACTGGAGAGATCAAGGCCAGTTATGGCACAGAAGGCCGCCCCGGTCAATTTGACAAAACCATCACAGTTACCTTCGACGCATTCCCCGACAAACCTGTAGTGTTGTCTATTCACGGAAACGTCACCACTGAAGGAAACTCAGCCGGTAGCGACTTGTAACAATGCCCACCATGAAGAAGTTTTTGTTTCTGATTACTGCCCTGTCCCTTTTCGGGGTATCCCAGGCACAAGAGGCTGCTAGCAGCAATGCAGTCATCAAGTTCGAGAACACCACTCATGCATTTGGCACCGTCATCGAAGGTCAAATTGCTACGCACGAATTCACGTTTCAGAACACAGGCACCGAGCCCTTGGTTTTGAAGAACGTTCAAGCCTCCTGCGGATGCACAACTCCCTCATGGCCACGCGAACCCATCGCACCCGGCGCTAGTTCGAAAATTGTCGTCAAGTACGATTCAAATGGACGTCCTGGCTCCTTCAATAAGAGTGTTTTCATCTTCTCCAATGGGGGTGACGTAACCCTGAACATTTCAGGAAATGTCATCCGGGAACCTGAAAAGCCCAAATCTCTGATCATCAATAACTAAATCAAAAGGCCCGGCGACGGGCCTTTTTTCGCATGCAACGAATCATATTCCTGTTACTGTTGGGATTCAGCTCAAATTTGTGGTCGCAAAGTCGCCCCTTGAGCCATCAGAGTTTGCATATTGATGTCAACCAAGGTGACACCGTAGAAGCCACCTTTTACTTCAAAAACACCAGCATGGAAATGCTGTACATTGCTCAGGTGGCCCCCGATTGCCAATGCACGGCAGCTCAGTACCCAGAAGACGGCGTAGCCCCGGGTCAAAACGACTCCATCACCCTGTACTATTTTTCAAAAAACACCCCACCAGGCCCTTTTACAAAGACAGCCATGGTTGATTTGGCCACCGGCTCCTACCAACTGATCATAGAAGGGCACTGCAGCATCATTCGCCCCATCATTAAACAAGGTCAGCGAACCCAATTGTACCAAGCCCGATACCTCCGAATTAACAACCAATAACATGCAAGCACTCCATCTCTTTGGCCTATTGATCATGGCCCTTTTTTCACATAAACAAAGCAAAGCCCGCGAAGTCGAAATCGACGCCATGGCCACTGAAGCAGAAATGATGAGCATGGAAGAAGCCGTTGCCGTTGAGGAAGCCACAGAATGGATAGCCGAAGACATGGTTGTTGAAGAAGAGGCAATCGCCAATTACGAACCCCGTGTTGAATCATTCGATTTTGAAGAGGAAGCCGTAGCAGAAGAACTCGTCGACGAGAATTATGACCTCATTCCCGCCCCCACCATCGAAATGCCCGACAGCGCGGCCATGAATTTACAAGCCGATTGGGTGACACGTGTCAAAGAATTCGGAGTTCTGCCCACCGGCCCTGCCGCTGAGTTTACCTTTTCCTTCACCAATACCGGCACGGAACCCATCACTATTACTGAAGCGGCACCCAGCTGCTCATGCACCGTAGCTGACTACACCAAGACCCCCATTCAGCCCGGTGAAAAAGGCTGGGTCAAAGCCGTATACGAAACCCAAGGCCATCCCGGCTTTTTCAAGAAGTTCATTCGGGTAGAATTCGCTGATGGATCCGGAACCCAACTCATAGTAACCGGTTCGGTTCAATAAGACCGAAACCGTTCTGATTGACCACCCCAGCATCCGCCGGAGTGGTAGAACATCACCTTTCCTCCTATCTCCCCCTGCAGCATGGCTTGCTCCATGGCATGCAGTGCCTTGGCCGTATAAACCGGATCAAGCACCAATTCGGTTCGCTGTTCGGCTTCTTTCCAGTAGGCCAACAATGCTTCAGGTGTTTTGGCATATCCACCCCAGTGGGCCTGGTCCCAAACCTCCACTTGATTCAGTCCTAATTGATCCAAAGCCGTTCGTTGCTCATCGGCATTCTTCAAAACGGCTACCGCCATAACCCGGGTGCTTCGACCCAGGGAAGAAAGCGCCAATCCCAGACCGGTGGCAGTTGTAGCAGTTGCCGAAGCGTGCACAACGAGGTCCAAGTCTTCGGGCCATGACTCTACCAGCCTTTGGAAGCCTTTCCAAGCGGGCTCGCCAGAACCTCCTTCAGGGATGAACAGATCACCCTCTTCCAAGGCCATGGGCCCGCGGCTTCGAAGGTCTCGAAAATCAGCACGAGACAGGGGTATCAACTCCATGCCTTGACTCTGAGCATAGTCCAGATAGAGATTGGACATGGGCTCATCTCCCCGTACATAACAGGCCGATTCAAACCCATAATCACCGGCAGTCGAAGCCAGGGCAATCACATGGTTCGAATAGGCACCGCCCATGCTGAGCAGGCGTTTAGCCCCCTGTTCTTCGGCCAAGCGCAACCAGCCCAATAGCTTGCGGGATTTGTTTCCCGACACCACAGGGTGAATCAAATCATCGCGTTGTACATAGGCCTGAAAAGGCATGCCCTTCAAGGGCTCAAAACCCGGTTCAGCCCAGTTCGGCATCAGGGTCTTCCCCCATCTGGATCCTGGCCCGAGGGCGACACGGGCACTTCTCGCAGCGTGCCTCCATCCCGGGTCGTTCCATTGCCAGAACCATCCCCGCCTTGAGAATCGGGCAAACGGCTTTCGCGAGGGGGTTCGATGACGGGGGCTGATTGAGGATTGGGCATATTCAAGGGCAAGGGATCCTCTTCAACGGTCTCCAAAGCGAAGAGCTCATCCAAACTCTGTCGGCTCACCGAATGATAGCCAGGACGTGCCCGCAAATACATGGCAAATCCCTCCTCTTTAGACTCTATACCCGCTGCTACCATGGCCTCATAAACCGGCATCAAGAATTTTCGGCGGCCCACTTGCAAGAGGAAACTCTCCATAGCGGGATAGGCCACTCGGTAATGGCAATGGGCGGCGTGAACAAACCACAAGCAGGCGATCTCGGCATTCTCTTTTTGGGTAAACCCATAGGCGCGATCCAAGGCCGCCATTTCAGCCGAATCCTGCAATTCCAAATTGCGCAGCAGACACAACCAATGGTGAGTCGTAAAACCCTCGGTATTGATTTCAGACAAAGAACGGGTGCGGTTGTAAGACTGAGCCATCAGGGCAACTCGACTCAACTCGGTTGATGAGAACAGCGGCCAAGGCTGGGGCACGCCTTCTCCATAAATCCAAGATTCAATTTCTTGGTCCATGTCCCAGTCAGGGTTCTGACTCAGCAAATCACGGTTCAGCAATTGAATGAATCGCTCTGAACTCATGGTTCCAAACGCGTTGGTTTCGAAGTATTGTTTCAAGAAGCGGTCAAAAGCCTCACGACCCACTCGCTGTTCAACCAGCATCAAAAAGAAGCGGCCTTTTTCGTATGCGATGTCGGTCAATCCATCGTCGGGATCACGGGTTCCCAGTTCCAAATGCAAATGGGTGTCTTCGGGTACATCCTGCATTTCGTTCAGGGTGCCCTGCAGATCCGACCACCCCAAGACAGTGAGCATATCGGCGTATTGCTTTCCGTACACCTTTTCCATGATGCGGCTTTCGAAATACACCGTAAATCCTTCGTTTAGCCAGAAGTCATCCCAGGTATGGTTGGTTACCAAATTGCCACTCCAAGAATGGGCCAACTCGTGGGCCAACAAACTCGTCAAACTGCGATCGCCAGCAATGATGGTAGGCGTAGCAAAAGTGACGCAAGGATTCTCCATTCCACCAAAGGGAAAGCTCGGAGGAAGCACCAATACATCGTAGCGCCCCCAGGCATAGGGACCGTACAAGGCCTCGGCAGAATCTATCATAGCAGGTAGGTCAGCGAATTCCCAAGCCGCCTTTTTGATCAGGCCGGGTTCGGCATAAATGCCGCATTTCTCGCTCAAGGCTCTGTATTCGAATTCGCCCACCGACAAGGCCAGCAAGTAACTGGGAACCGGGCGTTTCTGCTCAAACAACACACGCACATGCGAAGAGTCGGCCATTGATTTGTGCACGGGCACAGCACTCATCACCACTTCCATATTGGAGGGCACAGTCACTTCTGCTTGGTAGGTAAAACGAACCGAAGGACAATCCTGCAAGGGCACCCAACTCCGAGCCAAAATGGCTTGAGATTGGGAGAACAAAAAGGGAGATTGTTTGTCGTGGGTCTGGCTGGGCTCCAACCATTGCAAAGCGGCCGATTGGGGTTCAGTCATCCACTCCAATCGCAGTTGAAGATGATCTTGGATGCCTTCTGTTTGAATGACCAAAGCATGCGAGTGCACGCCTGACTTCAAGCCTCGTGAACCATAGGGATTTTCAATGATGGCAAAAGCCAGGGGGCGCTGAGTTTCCATGTCAATGGCCCTCAAAACTTGCATATCCTGAACATCCAATACCAACCAATTGCTAGGGGCGAGTTGCTGAAAACTGTATTCCCCTGAGGCGCGCAAACGCTGTTGAGCAAATTGAACCTCAATGTTCAACTTGAGATCCTTCAACAGCCATTCTGAACCATTCGAATAGCTCTGGTTGTGAAGACTCAAAAATGGGCGCAAATCAGAGGGGCGTTTGGCCAATACATCGGCGTAGGCCGGGGCTTGGCTCGACTGAGCAAAGCTTGACGACACTAGGCTCATCAGGCCCATACAAACGATCAATTTCAGGCGATTCACTCAAACAAAAGTCGGCCATAGCCGTGGCGAATCAAAAAGGCATTGCCCACGATTGCATTTTTTTCGATTAATATTGTGAACACATTCGGGGTGCCTCGTTTCAGAGTGCTGAGAACATACCCGCGACCTGATCAGGATAATGCCTGCGCAGGGAAATGCTCAAACCCTCTGGGGTCTGGTACACCGAATGCAACCAGTACACCCATGAGATTGACCGTCTTTACCCTCGCCTATTTCGCCGCCTCTTTAGGCCTGGCTCAAACAACCTCTGACAGCACTACACTTGAAGCCGTCCTCGTGCAAAGCACCCGCGGATTGAGCCGCGCTTATGCCGAAACCCAGGTCGACCGTGCTACTTTGTTGGCACAGGGAACCGGGCGTGATTTGCCCGTCTTGCTTCAATGGCAACCCAGTTTGCTCATCACCTCTGATGCGGGAAATGGAGTGGGGTACACCGGAATTCGAGTGCGCGGAAGCGATGCCACCCGCACCAATGTCACCGTCAATGGGGTGCCCATCAACGATGCCGAAAGCCAAGGGGTTTTCTGGGTCAATATGCCCGATTTGAGCCAGTCAGCGGCCAGTGTTCAGGTGCAGCGCGGGGTAGGTTCTTCGACGAACGGAACCGGAGCCTTTGGTGCCACGGTCAACATCCAAACCGAGAGCTCGGTGAAGGCCAAAAGTTTGTTGCACTTGAGTTACGGTTCATTCGGCACCCAAAAATTCAGCCTCAGCCACAGTAGCGGATTGCTTCAAGAGCGCTGGAGTTTTGACCTACGCGTGTCCAACATCAACTCCAATGGCTTCATCGACCGTGCATCGAGCGAGCTTCAGAGTTATTGGGCCTCAGCCTCCTACCTGGCCGGCAAGGAAAAGCAAATTCCCATCAAATTGCTGCACTTTGGTGGCCGTGAAAAGACCTACCAAGCCTGGTGGGGCGTTCCCATCGAAAAGTACAAGGGCATTTCTTCTGACCTGCGCGATCACTACGAGCGCAATCTGGGCTACACCTATCGAAACAGCCAAGACTCGGCCAACCTGTTCAACAGCAAGTCCGAGCAATACAACTACTACCTCTATCCCAATGAAACTGATAATTACGGCCAGTACCACACGCATCTGTACAGCAGCATACCGCTTACGGCCCATCAGCGCTTGAGTGCCACCCTGTTCCACACCTACGGAGCCGGCTACTTTGAGCAGTTCAAACCCCAGGGAAATTTGCAGGACTATGGGGTAGGTCAGGCCCTCGATAGCTCCCTGTGGATAGGCGACATCACCCGTCAGAGATGGTTGCAAAATCACCTTTTCGGGCTCAACTTGGCTTATCAAGGAGACTTTGTCAAAACCCAAGTTCAAGCGGGCTTGTTTGCCAGCCAATACAAGGGGCAACACTACGGTGACATCACGGCTATCAGTGCGGCAGACTTAGCTTCTGCCCTGCGCTATTACCAGTCAACAGGAGACAAGTTCGACGCATCTGCTTTTGTGAAAATCAGGCACAAAATTGCCCCCTTTCAACACCTGAGTTTGGATCTGCAGCAACGCATGGTGGCTCACCAAGGTTTGGGCACCGACAATGATCTTCTCAACATTGATTTCCAGCATCAATTCCAATTCTTCAACCCCAAAATTGCTTGGGAAAAGCAAGGTCCTCACCACCTATTGTATGCGTCATTGAGTCGTTCCCACCGCGAACCTGCACGCAGCGATTACACCGATGGAGGCAGTACCAGCGTCGTGCGACCCGAACGCTTAGACGATTTGGAATTGGGATGGCGATGGTTGCGATCAGGCTTTCAGTTTAGCGCGAACGCCTTTGCCATGCTCTACCAAGACCAATTGGTCTTGACCGGCCGGGTGAACGATGTCGGCACCCCCTTGCGCACCAATGTTGATCGCTCCCAACGCATCGGCTTGGAGTTGGAATCTCAGGCGATTTTGCACCGCAATTCTCAGCACCTACTATCAGCGATGGGCAACCTCACCTTGAGCGATAACCGCATTGCGACTATGGATATCGTATGGTTGGATTACGCTACCTGGGAAGAGCACGTCACGCAAGTAACGAATACACCCATCTCCTATTCCCCCGCCTTCTTGGCCATGGCCGGTGTTCAATACCAAAAAGCCGCTTGGACCTTTCAGCTTCGCAACCGCTGGGTAGGGCGCCAATATTTGGATAACAGTGGAGAGCTCAGCCGCAGTCTGGACCCATACAACTATGCCGAATTTCAGGCTACCTATACAGCCCGCCAATCGCTTGACTTGGGTAAAGCTTCCTTCTCTCCTGTGTTTGACCTGCAAATCATCAACCTGTTCAATACCCGCTACGCGAGCAACGGATACAGCTGGGGATATACCTACGGCTCTGCTGATGTCATTCAAGAAGTTTTTGTCTTTCCCCAAGCTGGACGTCATTTCTTGTTGTCCATGCGCCTGAACTTTTGATGACTAGGGAATCAGAAATTCCAGCATTTCTGAGGGACCTCCATCCGAATCGGTGACGCAAAACGCGCGGCGGCCAATCACAACAATCGACTCCATTTTCCAGGGCTGACCTTGGGCCAACCACACTTGGGTAGGGCTCAGTTCAAGATCGTGCAACAGACCCTTGGGATCATCTGCTCTGGGCAAGGCCTGCTTCCAAACTTGGGGGGCTAAATAACCCAGAAAAGAGCCTGCAATTCCACCATCAAGGGTGGACTCCTCGCGCAATTCTACCGAGGCTGTAAACCACAATCGCTCTTGCTCATCGATGTACAAGCCCGACAAACTGGCCTCTTGACCTTGCAAGGAAGGCAATTGAACTTCCAGTGCTCGGGCCCGTTCAAGGGGCTTACCCGCCAATACAGCATCCCATTGAGCTTCTGGCATGAGGGTGATTTGGTTGTTCTCGCGATTGGCCAAGAGCACGCAGCCTGAACCAAACACCAAGCCTTCGTTGTTGGTGATCTTGCGCTTTTCGAATTCTCCGAACAACTCTTGGTAAACATGGGTCAATGAGCCTTTGGCTTGGACCGCACCCTGATTCCAAATCAGAAAATGATCCCGTTTGTCAGGTTTGGAACCTGATCCCAGTATCCATATCCAGCCATCGCGAATGCCCAGCGACTCCCAATCGGGTTTGCTTTTGCCTGGATACAAACTGTCGGGCATATCCGACTGCGAATGCAAGGGATAGCGCGCCACAAATTGCCAGGCTGTATCGAATTCAAACAAGTAGGGAGCATTGTCCCCCACCAGCCAATAATGGCCCTCCCAATACTCAAGACCCGAGGCCGAGGCTACTTCTTTCAATTCCAAGACCCTCATAGGAGCGAGACTGGAAAAGCCCAGACCTCGAGCCGAACGCCATTGATTCAACAAGGTGTCAGCCAAGGGCATGGAAATATGGGGATTGGGTCGGTTTCGGGCTGCCGGTCTCATAAACAGAGAATCAGAACCCTTTTCTACCAAAGCCAAGGCCAAAGATTGACCGATGGCCTGACGTATACCCGCGTCATAATGTTCGGTGGGGTACCACTGATCGGTGTAATGATGGCCCTGATTTTCGACCCCTCTACCCAACTGCGAATTGTCGATGCAGCGCACCCCCCAATTCTCGAATTGCTGAAGCAAGAATTCTCGATTCCGGTCTATGAATTGAACCAAGTTGCCCGGATCACTGGGACCGCCAAACAAGGCTTCCGCATGGGCATAGTTCGGCGGTAAAAGGTGGAACAGCAAGGGCAATCCCGCTTTCTCGCATTCCTCAACAATGGCTTTAAGGTCCTTGATTCGAGCGCTGTTCTCGTCCAATAGAAAGGCAAATTCCTTGACATAGGCATCGGCCATGTTGCGCACCTTGGAATCCAGTTCATAGTGAGAGGCGGCCAAGTTGTCCAGCCAATCGCGAGTGGTCAAAAAGGGAGCTTCGCACTGCCCTTGATTCAACTCGCGGGTTCTCCAATACTGGCGCTTGAGGCGCTCCATCTCGGCGGCTGAACGGTTGTCGTAGTGATACAAGCTCAAATAGGCTCGGGTCAGAAGGGCAGGTCGCGTGCTGTAAAACAGCGCTTCTTGCTGGTTGGAAGCTTCATTCCCACTGAATTCCGCGCTCGGCCCACAGGTCCTCAAGTTGACGGTGACCACAATCAGCGGCTTGCGCTCTCCCCTTAGATTCAGCATTTGACGGAACAAACCCGGGTGGTAACTGGCATGGGTAACAGCCCGAATGCGAGACCCAGGAGCGCCTTTGAGTTTGGCGCCGCCTGATAGTTGGGCATCCAAATGCAACTGCATGAAATCGGCAATTGATTCAGTCAAGGTATCGGTCCAGGGGTTGAAACTGGTGTTGCTGCTCTCCCCCAAGTACACAATATCAGCCTCGGCAAAGGCCGAATCGATGTGCGACTTGACCGGCGAATAGCGCTGCAGGTCGCCTTTAAACAAGAATTGGGTATACAGCGCATTCAAAAGCAGGGCAAACAGGGCAAATGCGCCAAACCTTAAAGCCAATTTTGATATCCAGTCAGGCATGCGCATTTAGAATTGAAAATAGACAAAGGGGTGATTGACAGCCCCGCCCCAAACCAAAATAGCCGCGAGCATAAAGGCGTAAATAGACCAACGAAGGGCTTTGGTTTTGGTCTCCGCCCAAGTGTCAAATCGCTTCTTGAACAACCCGTGATCCATCAAAAGGAAAAGGAGTAAGAACAGGGGTATGTGTGGGTCAATGTCTAGGTGACGAAGCAAAATCTCTCCCTGCTGTTCGGCCTGAACCTGAGCCGCCAAGTCCAAATCGGCCGCATAGCGCTGACCGCTTAAATGGCCCCTAAGGCCATCGAAAACTTCTTGGGCCTGCTGCATGGATCCCGAACGGAAATAGACCAGCGTCATCATGAAAAAGAAACCGGTTTTGATCTGACGAACGCGATCCCAGATCCATGATTCTATGGCCACGCGCTTGAACACAAATCGGTCAAAGAGGTACAATACCCCTTGGGCCAATCCGAAGACAATCATGGTTGTATTGGCGCCGTGCCACAATCCGCTGGTGAAGAACACCAACAAGACGGCAAAGGCCAAAACCCAGGGCCCGCGCTGATTTCCACCAAGGGGTATGAACAAATAATCGCGGAACCAGGTGCTCAAAGAAATGTGCCAACGGTGCCAGAATTCGGGAATGCTCTTGGCCAAAAAAGGCTTTTGAAAGTTGTCCATCAAGCGAATGCCGAAGAGCAAAGCAGAGCCCTGCGCCAAAAGGGAATACCCGAAGAAATCGGTGTAAACCTGAAAGGTAAAAAAGAAGGTCGCCACCCAGGAGGACCAGGTGTTAAAATGAGTGGGAGCGGCGTAGTATTGATCCACGACCGAGGCCAAATTATCGGCCACAGCCACCTTCAGAAACAAGCCATACAAGAGCAAGCGAAGGCCGTCTCGAATGTCTTCCCAACGGGGCTCGAGCTTGGCAAACAGCTGCTTGTGCAATCGGCCAAATCGCTCTATGGGGCCCGCCACGAGCTGCGGGAAAAAGGCCACAAAGAGCATGAAGCGCGGCAAACTGGGCTCGGCCTGCTCCTCTCCTTTGTAAACGTCAACGACGTATGAGATGCTCTGAAAGGTGTAAAACGAAATACCGGCCGGAACGGTAAATTTGCCCAATTCAATGATCCAAGCGGTCCATGGCGAGTGGTACATGGTGCGAGCCAACTCGGTTTCACCCAAAGCGAAATCAAAGTACTTGAATAGGAACAAGAGACCCATGTTGGTCAGCAAGGCCAAGGCTACACAGAGCTTCTTCAATAGGGGTTTTGGCGTTCTCACCATCGCCCCTACCAAGGCCCAATCCAAGATAGAAGTCAAGGCCATGAGCCCCGCAAACTCGACCTTCCAAAACCCGTAAAACACATAAGAGGCCAAGAGCAAGAACACCCAGCGACCTTTGTGAGGCAACAGGAAGTAGAAGGCCCATACGATGGGCAGAAAAATCCAGTAGATGACCGAGTTGAATAGCACGGGGTCACAAATTACGGCCCTATCGAGGGCTGTGCCAAACCGAATGCACCGGTGAAATTAGGTTCATCGCACAGAGTAGACGAGTCGCGATTAAGGCTGAACACTCAACCACTGGGATTGAGTTCGCTGGTCTCGTCCGCTCAATACGGCATTGTACAAGCCCGGCTTGAGCGGCGAAACATCCAAACTTTCCATGGCTTGAATATCCTGTTCCAAAACCGTGCGACCCTGTACATCGACCAGGCGAATGTGTTGTATGCCATCGCCTGTTACTTGCAAAATTCCAGCTGTGGGATTGGGGTACAGCGTCCACATAGAGCTTGTGCAATCGGGAAGACTGGCCAGGTTGAGACCCAGTTCTTCTGCAAACGGATTGGCCAACTTCTTATCCAAGTAAACCCGAACTTCTCCCGGCTCCAAAGTGAGCAATTCAGCCGTTTTGCTAACAATGATGGAGTCGTTGCTCAGGTAGTCGTACCACACACCCGCATGCGGGAAATCAGCTTTCCCAAATTGCAAGGTGGGATCGACATTGCCCAGCACCACCATGTTCAAATCAGAGTGAAAGGTGCGAAGTCGCTTGACTTTGCCGTTGGCGATGTAATCGTGCGAATTGGGCTTGTGAATAGCCGGTGTCTCGGTTTTCAGGTGAGCCAAGGCGGCTGTTTGGTAATACAATTGTTGGCGGGGAGCTGATGCGGTCCAATAATCCCAGCGAACAGGTTTGTTGGCCAATCGGCATTGATCGCTGATGGTTCCATCTTCGCAGCGATTGATCGAGAAATCATAGGCCAATTCCCCGAACTGCCAAATCATTTTGGGTCCAGGAGTCAGGAGCAACAAGCTGTGAGCCAAGGCCGAGCGCTGGGCGTAAACAGCTAGGGTTTTGGTATTATAACCGCTGACGTTTGCACCAAATGCTTGGCACTTGTAGGCCATTCTCTCTTCGTCGTGGCTCTCGGCATAACCGACCAAATGACGCCAGTTCCAACCGCGGGCTTTGGATTCGATGCCCCAGGCATAATCACTATTGGCGGGATAGCCCATGGCCAATTCGGTGAAGGCGTGGTTGGCATTGCCCCAAATCATCATGCCCTTGTTCACCAGAACGGTTTCCTCGCTATTATCTGCAAAATGCTCCAAAATCGCGTACGATCCTGGCGAAGTTTGCTGCATGTGCGAATAATAATCGTCCCAAATGTCAATGCGCGACTGATCGTATTGACCCCAAGCTCCAACGTCTGAGCCGCTGTTCTTTTGGGTAAACCCTTTGGAGAGGTCGAATCGAAACCCGTCAACGCGGTATTCCTCCAACCACCAATCCATGCAGCGTTTGGTGTAATAGCGTGTATCCGAACTTTCGTGGTTCAAATCATAGCCCACATTGAAGGGATGTTTGGCATCGGTGTTGGCGTAAATGCTGTTACCGGCAGGCTTGAAGCTGGCGGCATTCCAATACAGTTGGCAGATAGGCGCCGATGAAAAAGCATGGTTGAACACCACATCCAAAATCACGGCCATTCCTTGGGCGTGACAAGCATCGACCAGCTCCTTGAATTTCTCCGGCGTGCCGTAGTATTTGTCTAATGCCATGTGACTCGCTGGGTTGTAGCCCCAAGACAAATTGCCCTCAAATTCATTGATGGGCATCAATTGCAATGCCGTTATGCCCAGACGTTTCAGGTAGGGCAAGGTGTCGATGATCGATTGAAAATTTTGGGCTTTGGTAAAATCGCGCAGCAGGCATTCGTAAATGACCAGGCGATCTTTATCGGGGCGTTCAAAAGAGGAGGTCTTCCAGTTGTATTCCGATTTGTTGGTGCGGAAAACCGACACCCACCCGGTGGTCTGGGCTTTGGGGTAGGGCTTCAAATTGGGAAAGGTCGTGGCCGGGATGTAATCGTCATCCCACTCACTCAGCATGATCTCACTGTAAGGGTCGGCTATTTTGGATTCCCCGTTCACCCAGTATTGATAACCGTAGTCGACATTGGGTTTCAACCCAGAGATTTCCAACCACCAAATTCCCTCAGCCGAACTGTAGTTCATGAAATAGTCAATGTCGGGCAGGTACTGATTGAAATCACCCAAAACATAGACGAAACTCTTCATCGGAGCTCGCAAGGCCAGCACAATGGTACTGTCATTGATGCGGTTCAAGCCTTGTTCTACCCCAGAGGGCAAGGAAGCGTTGACAACGGTTTTGTTCACCGTATACCGAATGGAATCGCGACGCGTCAAACTGCCATCGCTAGCCCTAAACACCAACCAATGATTGCCCGGATTCAACGGTCCAAACTGGCACTGCAGACTATCGCTTCCAGAAAGGCTGCGCAAGGTATCTCCATCGAGGGTCAACAAAAGCTGGCAATCTTTGCTAGCCCAGGCCTCAAACGAATAGCTAGAAGTCGCATTGCCCAAAATGCTGCTGGTTTCGGGCCAGATCACCTTGGTGTACAATCCGCTGCTGTATACGGGAGTAAAAATATCTGTACCCTGAGCACTTCTGCCCACCTTCGTACCGCCGGTATTGCGGAAAACGAAAGCCATTTGCTCGATGATTTCGTCTTGAGTAAAGGCCCCGCCTTGGGCGTAAAAACTCTTCATGGGGTAGCGCAGTTTGTGCACGTTGTTGCCCACGTAGGTCATTTTCACCCGTGAATCATCGGTTCCCCAGTTGCCGACGACATGCTTCCAATCGCTACCGCTGGTGCTTTTGTTGGTAATGACACCGGTATGCGCATAGACAGGCACCACACCCTTGAGTTCCCCATTTCCTTGAGAGGCATCGAAATAGACGGTTACCGTATCGCTTTCCTTGGGAAATACAGGTTCCACCCAAATGACTTGGGCTTGGACCTGAAGCGCAAAAGCCGAAGCCATGAAGGTCAGTTTTTGTACAAGTGTCATACTGACAATAATACAACAAAAGGCTGGGCTTTCTGCCCACTGTGACCTATATTTGACTATGCCGCTTCGCGAAGTCACTCGGGGAAGCTATTTAGTGGCCGAACCCTTCATCACTGATCCCACCTTCTACCGCAAGGTGGTGATTGTGCTAGACAAAGACGACGACGGCACTGTGGGTTTGGTCATCAACGAGCCTTCAGACTACATCATTGGCGAACCTGAAGGAGACGATGAATTGGGATTGCCCATTCACGACGGCGGCCCGGTAGAGCCTGAAAATTCCTTTCAATTTCTGCACAAAAGCAAGTGGATCGAAGAGGCTCAAGAACTCATACCCGGCCTATTTTGGGGCGGCAACATGGAAGCCATTGTCAAAGGCTTTACAGCCGGCAAATTGACCAAAGAGAATCTTCTGTGTTACCGCGGTTACTGCGGATGGGCGCCCGGGCAATTGGAAGCAGAATTGGAAAAAAAGGCCTGGATTGTAGCCCCACCCAACCCCGATTTTTTGTTCATGCCCCAGCCCCAAATTTGGCGCGCCATCTTGGAGGACCTCGGCGGTTCCTACAGTTGGTTGGCCAAGGCTCCTGTTTCGGTTGATTTGAATTAAACCATGGGCCTTGCAGAAACTCCCGAACAATTTACCGTAGGTGGCATGACCTGCGCCTCTTGCGCTCAAAGCCTGGAATCGTACCTCTCCCACCAAGAGGGCATTGCTTCTGCTCAGGTCAACTACCCCAACAAACGCTTGTATGTCAACCGCGACCCTGAAGTGGTGAGCACCGAGCAATTGGTTTCCTGGGCACAGGATCTAGGTTACACCTTGTTTTCCAAGGAACAAAGCGCCGAATCGGAGCAGCGAGAGGCCCAAGATTTGCAGGTTTTGCAAAAGAAACTTTGGGTAAGTTTTGCATTTTCTGCGCCCGTATTCCTTCTATCGATGGGCTTCATGCAACACATGCACGAATTTTGGTTTCAATGGGTATTGGCCCTGCTCTGTTTGCCCGTCTTGCTCTACTCCGGTCGAGATTTTTACCGCATTGCCTGGCAAAGAGCCCTAAAAAAATCATCGAACATGGACTCGCTGGTGGCCCTGTCAACAGCTGTTGCTTATGGGTACAGCCTTTGCGTAACCCTGCTTCAGAGCCATCAGCATGTTTATTACGAAAGTGCGGTTGTCATCATCAGCTTGATTTTGCTCGGGCGTTTTTGGGAAGAAAAAGCCAAGTCGCAAACCCGCTCAGCCTTGGATGCCTTGTTCAACGAACTGCCTCAAAAGGCTTGGGTCATACGCAACAATGAAGAACTCCATATCCCCGTTTCGGAATTGCGTGTAGGCGATTGGGTCTTGATCAAACCAGGTGAACACATTCCCGTTGATGGCCGAATTCGATCGGGAAGTTCGCACATCGATGAACACATGTTTACGGGCGAGAGCATGCCTATCTTCAAACAGAAGAAAGACAAAGTCCTGGCTGGCACGCTCAACCAAGATGGGGCATTGACCTTGGTCGCCGAGGCCGTTGGTCATCAAACGGCCATTCACCAAATGCTCAATCGGGTCGACCAAGCCCTGGGTTCCAAAGCGCCCATTCAAAAATGGGTAGACCGGGTGGCCGCCATATTTGTCCCCGTGGTGATTGGCTTGGCCGTGCTGTCCTTTTTGATTTGGTCCCTCGGATTGGGCAATCCCCAACAGGGATTGATGGCCCTCATCAATGTCTTAATCATCGCCTGCCCCTGTGCTCTGGGTTTAGCCACCCCTACTGCCTTGACTGTTGGCCTAGGCCATGCCGCCAGCCGCGGTATTTTGGTCAAAGACGCCGAGGCACTCCAACAAGCGGCCACCTTAACCGATTTGGTCTTGGATAAAACCGGCACCCTGACACAGGGCCAACCTCAAGTCATCGATGGCCTGAGTCGGGACAACCAAGCCGTTTCCAGTTTGCTCTATTCCCTAGAAAAGCAATCCGAGCATGCGCTGGCAAAAGCCATTTTGGAAGGATTGAAAAATTCTCAGAGAACCTGGGCCGCGCACGAAGCCCAACCCTTGGACTTGCATGACTTGCGGGCTCAAAGAGGATTGGGAATGAGCGCTAGTTGGGAAGGCCGAAGCGTGCACATAGGTTCATTGGAATACACGCTGTCTAAGGGCTATTCGCTACCCGATGAATGGCAAGAAAAACGCAAACAATGGGAACAAGCAGGATACACCTTGGTCGCCCTTGGGTACAACCATGACTTTTACGCCTTATTGGCCATTGCCGACGCATTGAAACCAGAGGCAAAAAAGGTCTGTGCCGAGTTACAAAAACAAGGACTGACCCTGCACTTGATGAGCGGCGACCAGCCCTTGGCCGTCAAAGAAGCGGCCCAGAAATGCGGCATAACTCAATACCGAGGAGCCATGAAACCCGAAGACAAAGCTCAATTCATCAAGGGTTTACAAACGCAGAATAAGCAGGTAGGCATGGTGGGCGATGGCATCAATGATGCCGAATCTTTAGCGCTCGCGCAAACAGGTTTTGCCATGGGCACTGGTACCGATTTGGCCAAGCAAAGCGCGGGCATTACGCTGGTGACCGGTCAGCTGGAGGGCCTTTCGGAAACCCTATTCCTATCCCGTCAAACCCTGCGTACGTTAAAGCAAAACCTCGGCTGGGCTTTCGCTTACAACGTTTTAGCCATTCCCTTAGCTGCCGGCTTGTTCATTCCCTTATTTGGCTGGAGCCTAAATCCCATGGTGGCCGGCGCCGCCATGGCTATGAGCTCCATTTCAGTGGTTTCCAATTCTCTGCGATTGAAGCGAACTTTGCACAAGCATCATGAAATACACCTTTAAAACCAATATCAATTGCGGCGGATGCATCGCCTCGGTCACTCCAGCCTTGAACCAGTTAGACGAAATCGAATCATGGAGTGTCGATACAGAGAACCCTGAGAAAATCCTGAGCGTGGAACTGGAAGACGAAGCAGATGCCCAGTGCGTAGTGGACGCTGTGTCTTCAGCCGGATTCCGCATTGAACCCTCATGAGAATTCTGCTAGCCATATCGGTCTCCGCTCTTATTGGCTTAGCTGCCTGCAAAGAGGAAACCGTTCCCAGCCCTCCTGCACATCCCTTCTATACGGGCATGGATTTGTCCTACCAATCCTTTCTGTCAGACAAAAACGTAGACTATCTAACTACTTCGGGAACACCGATTCCAAACCTCTTTTCTTTTGCTCAAGATCAAGGTTGCAATCTCTTGCGCTTTCGCTTGTTCCACAACCCAGTAGGAAATGGCGACCCCATCATTGAAGCGGCTCAACTTGATTCGGTTCGGTCGCTGGCCCGTCGGGCAGCAGCCTTGGGAATTCCCTATTTGCTCGACTTTCATTACAGCGACAAGTGGGCCGATCCGGCTCAACAGAGCAAACCCAAGGCCTGGGAAAACACTTTATACGAAGAATTGCAAGACAGCTTATACCGCTACACCGTTCGCGTTTTGCAGCTTCTCGATGACGAGTTCATTGGGCCCCAATTTGTGCAGCTGGGCAACGAAACCAACGGCGGATTTTTATGGGAAGCCGGCCGAACCGGCAATGCCCTGCAATGGAAAGCCTTTGCCGGCCTCATGTCTGCGGCTAGCAAAGCTGTTCGCGATTTCAATACCATTCGAGGCCAACGCATTCGCATTGTTTTGCACTACTCTAACCCCAATCAAGCCAAAGACTTTTACGATCATGCCAAAGACGAAGGCATCGATTACGACATCGTAGGATTGAGCTACTATCCCAAATGGCACGGTACCGACATGGGTCAACTCAAAAACAGTCTTGAATCACTGGCCTTGGCCTATAGCAAGCCCATCCTCATCCTGGAAACATTCTACCCCTTTACCTTAAGCTGGAACGACTGGACCAACAATAACATCGGCTTAGAAGAACACCTGGTTCCTGGCATTCCTGCTACCCCTGAAGGCCAAATGCAATTCATGGATAGCCTGTGCCAAATCGTATACGACCTACCCAATCAGAAAGGCTGGGGAGTGATTTATTGGGCCCCAGATTTTGTGGCCTTCGACGGCCCTCAGTCTAGCACAGGTTCAGCCTTCGAGAACATCTGTTTATTTGACTTCAACAACAAAGCGACACCCGCATGGGAGGTTTTTAAGCGTTTCTAAACCTGCTATAAAATCGGTGCATGGCCCAGACATGCGGAAAACTCAAGCAGGAAAGAAAAATAAAGAACGGGGCTGCCCATTGAAGAGCATCTTCTGAATGGCCGTTGGGCCAAAACCATAGAAATGCGCCCAGCAAGACCCAAGCCCCTAAGTGAAAGGGCAAAGACTGTTTCCAAACCCAGGTAGACGATCGTTTCATGCGCTGAGTGATGTGCTTCCATCCATTCCAACTGTGATGGCCTATGAAATACAAACCGAAGGCAATCAACAGGGGCAGCCAAGAAGATAAACTGAGCCAAACCAAGGTCCAAACCCAAGCCGAGTTTCGCTCTTTCATAGCCACTGGCAACCAAAGGAATAACAGCCAGGGGCTAAGTGAAAGGGACCACGATTCTCCGCTCAACAACTGAATAATGGCTGACGATTCTTCGCTGTGGGTACCCAATAAAAACAACAAAACCGAGGCTCCCCAGGCCAAGGAACGACCGGCCGACCAAGCCCAAGTTTCTCCATCTCCTTGCCCAAAATGCCAGGCTGAATAAATCAAGAACAAGCCCAACCCAAAAACAGGAAACAAGTACCAAACTCCAGCCAAAACCAAGGCTTTGCCCATGTACTCCCCAATAAAGGCGGGGAGTTTGGAAGGTCTCAACGAACCAGTCTCCAAAATATGGTCAACCGCACCGTGAGGCAGTCCAATTAAGGCCAACCCCAGCACCCCTAAAATGGCGGCTCCCAATCCTTGCCAGCTCGGAACCCAACCCAAGACAAGAAAAATCAGGGTAAAGAAGGTGACCACCATGGCTTGAAGGGTATTCGAATGATAACGACCAATGGCCCTCATGAAAGGAGACCAAGGCAATCGAACCAGCATTTGGAGTTCGTTTCTAAGGCTCATCTTTTCATCCAAAAACCGAAATACAGCCTCTGGGCTTTGGGTAGCGAAGAGTCGCTCGAATATCGGCTTTCCCTGTTCTGGCTCTTGCTGCAAAATCCCCAAAAGCAACTTGTCATAAAACGCATGCCTAGGTTTGCGCTTGAATGCGGGATAGGGAGTCAGTAACCATTGATTGGCTGCTCTCTCCGACCATTCATACATGGATTTAAAAGCATAACCTGTACTCGGCTTTATCAAGCCAGCTCGGGCCCCCAAATTCCATATCTGTTGATGCCCTGATTCAGGTAAGCGCATACTACTCATGGGTATGCAACCAAATTCTTTTTCTTGAACGTGAACCTGACCATACTGTTGGAGAATGTAGGCGGCCAATTCATTTTCAGCGTGTTCGCTATTGATTCGCTCTTTCCCAAACCGAGTCAATTCCACAAGGGCTTCGTTTTCCGAGGTAGGCAAGACATAGACGAATTGTGTATTCCCCTCTTGAGGTACTTCAAAATCCATCATGGTGAACCGAGAGGGCTCAAAGCAAGGCTTCAATGTTCGAATGTGCCATCCCGCAAAACTCTGCCATAAGTGAACGTCATTTCTTCCCGGCGTCTGCCAGCCTGGAGGACGAGAATCCAGCACTCTTTTGCAGCGAATGCATTGCCCGTCAACCTCCACCCAAGGTCCTAGAGAATCACTTCCAACCGTCGAAACGTCAACTTTTTGTATCTCCCAATTTTCTTTAGCCGCCAAAGTTCGAATGTATTCGTAGAGTTGAAGACTGGAGACTCGGGCATACACTTGATTATCCAATCGTTTGGAAGATTGACCTGCCACTTCGATGTCGGACCATTGGTGACCGATGACACCCTCCAAGTGTTCCAAAATAGCCTCATCCTTTTGTGCCCAAAAGCAATAGGTTTTGTCATTCTTCAGCTTCGAGTCTCCATCCAAAATCAAAATCTTGCATTCGCTGAGAAGTTGGCGGCGATGAAGCGCCATCAATAGAAGGCTGGTAGAAGCGCCTGCTCCCACAAATACAAAATCATAACTCTCTGAATGACTGAACATTTGACCTTCTATTTTAGCATAAGGATTGAAAAGCAAAAAAGTTCATTGAGCCTTACCTTTGCCCCATCGGGGTTGATCGGAATCGACGGGATGATTGATGACCGTGTAAGCATGTGGTGCCTTGTGCGGATGCACCCTAATCTGAACGCTCAAAACCATTAAGAGGCGAGTCTAACTACGCTATGGCTGCTTAATCGGAACGATAAGCTTTGACCATCTGTCTGGGTTTCCTACCACCTGAGCCGGAAACCACCTCAGGCAGTCGACCCGCTCGGGTATGGCCCCAATCAACTGGTGCAGGGAGCCATTATCAACATCAGTTAAGGCAACGTCAAGGTTCGACCTGTACCCGACTAGCCCGACAAACAAACAGTGTCTAAACATGTAGAAAGCGCGAGTTTTCGCATCTCCGGACGGGGGTTCAATTCCCCCCAACTCCACATCACGCTGGCCGGCCCCTCTGGGGCCGGTTTTCGTTTGCCCCCACCGAGCCCAACCGAAGGATGGAAGCGAGAGTGGGGGCAAACGAAAACGAGCGCGCAGCGCTAGCC
>JAQCBH010000003.1 GCA_027621365.1 Bacteroidota bacterium
GGCCGCGCGAAGCGCGGCCTCCGCTCCAGCCAACTGAGCCTGAGCCTTATCAGCTTCCAGTACGGCTATCAATTCACCGGCCTGAACCTGATCGCCTTCTTTCTTCAACAAGGCGATGACTCGTCCTCCCACGGCCGTAGACAAGTCGTACTGACCTTCAGCTCGCAATCGGGCAGACGCATAAACCGACTCAACAATGGGTTTGGATTCGATCGTGTAGGTTTCTTGCTTGGATTGGCAGGAGGCTAGCGCCAAAGCCGCGATTAGAAGTTTCCCTCTCATGCAAGCGAAGGTACTTCATTTGTTGAAAGCAACTTGTGACTTTGGTCATGATCCATCCCCGTTTGGACGAATGTTCAATGTCAGAAAAGAAGGCAGAACCACCCCAAACAGTTGAAATTCCAGGTAGCGTGCGTCGAAATTATCTACCGTACAAGGTCTCCCCGGCAATGACAGTTGCCTTGACTTTGGTCTTGCGAAGTTTCTCAGCCTCGTCGTTCATTAGATCTCGGTTGAGAACCACAAAATCGGCTTGAAGCCCTTCTCTCAATTGGCCGATTTGATGCTCTTCAAATCCGGCGTAAGCAGCCCAATGCGTCATGCCCAACAAGGCATCACGGCGACTCAGGGCTTGAGAGGCGCCAAAAGGTTGACTCAAATTTCCAGCTCGATCGCTTCGAAAAACAGCCGAGTAAAAGGTATTGAGTGGGTCAAGCGATTCAACAGGGAAATCGGTTCCCAAAGCCAAAATTCCGGCGGTATCCAACAGGCTTTGGTAGGCATAGGCTCCTGGCATTCTCTGCTCACACAATCGAGATTCGGCCCAAGGAGCATCACTGGTGGCATGGGTGGGTTGCACACTGGGAATGATCGAACGGTCAGCGAAATAATGCCAATCGTTGGGATTTACGATTTGGGCGTGCTCCACTCTCCAACGCGCATCATGTCCGGGTTGTAGTATTTGGTGAAAGAGATTCAAAACCAGAGCATTGGCACTGTCTCCAATGGCGTGTACACAGACTTGAATGCCCTTGTCGCGCAAAAAGTAGGCATACCCACCCAATTCTTGGGGGCTCATCAATTGCAAGCCGCGGTGATGCAGTCGGTCGCAGTAGTCTTCTTTCAACAAGGCTCCTCGAGAACCAAGAGCTCCGTCTAAGTAAAATTTAACGGCGTGAACCTGCATTCGATCGCTTTGCCATTGACCCTGTTGGGCCAAATAGGCAAAGGTCGATTCGCCGGCTGACAACATGACATTCAAGCGAAGATGCAGCTTCTGTTGGTTCTGCAAAGACTGCAACCATTGGGCTTGTTCGACACTCAGTCCAGCCTCGTGCAAACTGGTCAACCCAGAGGCCAATGCCAGCTGTTGGGCTTGTTGAACACTTCGAGCCAAGGCAAGCTCGTTCATAGGAGGAATCCTGTCTTTGATCCAGTCGGCCCAAGCGTCGACGTAAATGCCAGAGAACTGTTCTCCACCTTCTATGACCATGGAAGTGTCGATCTTCAACAGGCGCTCGGCGGCGCCGTTGAGCCATACAGCATGTCCATCTACGCGAGAAAGGCAGATGGGTGTTTGAGGAAACTGAGCATCCAAATCGGTTCGAGTGGGAAATTGCCCGCCCCAAAGATTTTGGTCCCATCCGCGGCCAATGATCCAATGGTCTGGGCGCAATGGCTGATCCAACTTCTTCTGCTTCTTGGCTTGTTTTTTAAGTTCCTTCAAAACGGCTTGAATCGATTCGCAGGCATACAGTTGAGCCTCATTAAGTCCTTGAGCGTATCCCAGGAAATGGCAGTGGGCGTCTATGAATCCGGGGTACACTACCGCGTTCCCGTAATCGGTTATGGAGGCCTCCGGGAATTTGAAAAGGGCAGAGTCTCGGCTACCTACATAGGCAATTTGACCGTTTTCGATGACCATCGCTTCAGCGGCCCACTGGGAAGTGTCAGCGGTGTAAATCTGCTTGGCTGTGATGATTTGAATGGGCCTAGTTTGGGCACCAACATTCAGGCTTACTAGACTCAGTAAAAAAAATAGCCCTATAGCTTTAGGGATAATGGCATTAAAATTGTTAAATAGTCGAAACACGGAGCAACAAAAGTCTGAAAAACGATTGATGCCCAAAACCCTTTGAATGACACAAGTGAAATTTTATCAAAAACCTTACTTTCTTCTTGCCCTCTTGCTTGTTTTGACGGCGGTAGGAATAGGTGCTTATTTGTACATGAAGCCAGCCGAGGTCAAAACCACAGGCAAGGCCGATTTTGAATTGAACTACGCCAATTGGCTTTCTGAGTTGAATCAGAACCAAGGAGATACGGCCGCCAATCGCTACCAAACCAAAAAGGTAGAATTCACTGCAGCCGTAGCTCAAGTACCTGCAGCCAGCGACACAGCCCAAATATTCGTGCTGAGCAGCCCTGAAAATGTGTTGGTGCAAGCCGCTTTTGATGCCTCATTGAAAGAGGAATTGGCTGGGGTTGTGGCTGGCGATTCTCTGCATCTCTTGTGTTCATGTGGCATTACCATGCCCGACCCCGAGTTTGATTTGTTGGGCTCTGAAATCGCGATTCAGCTGACACGCTGCAATCCTTTGAATTGGAAAAAAACTGAAAATTAATATGATGAAAACCGATATCTCCTTTTTAGGCTCATTGTTGGCAGTGGCCAGCAGCTTGACCGCCCAAGTGTACCAGACCAAAACTGGAAACATTTCATTCGTGAATACCGCGGCGACCGGAAGTTTTGACGCACAAAACAATCAAGTCATTGCAGCCTTATCAACTGAAAATGGAACGGTTCAATTTCGCGTTCCTGTCAACTCCTTTCAGTTCAAGAAAGAATTGATGCAGCAGCATTTTCAGGAGAATTACATGGAGTCGGCTACCTTTCCAAATGCTTCATTTTCTGGTAAGTTGGTGAATGCATCGGGGGTGAACTTTCAAACTCCAGGTACATACAACGTCAAGGTAAAAGGCGATATGACCATGCACGGAGTCACCAAAGTCATCGAAGTTCCTGGTCAAATTGTAGTCAGCGCTACCGGTGTAACGCTCAAAGCCAATTTCGATATTTTGTGCAGCGATTACAGCATCAATATTCCGCGAAACAACGCTTCTGCCGTTTCAGACAAAGTGGCCATTTCTGTGAATTGCGCCTTAACTCCACGAGCATGAGAATCTTTATCGTTGTCACAGCTTTACTGACGGTGGCCTCCTGCAAACACGGGAGTCAACAGCCGGATCCGCCGGTAGGAACGGTCGATGACATTTGTTTTGAGCGCGACATTCTGCCCATTTTTCAATCGAATTGTGCCATGAGCGGGTGTCACGATGCCACCACTCAAGCTGACGGTGTTCAGTTGACCTCGTATTCTACCATCATGAATACGGGTGAGATTGAGCCCGGTAAACCAAATAAGTCAGAGGCTTACGAGGAAATTATCGATGGGAAGATGCCTCCGTATGGTTACACACCCTTGAGTCAGGCCCAAAAGGATCTCCTGTATCAATGGATCGCCGAAGGCGCCAAAAATGGAGTGGGCTGTCCCAGTACTTGTGATTCGAATTCCTTTACCTACAGTGGCGCGGTTTCCAAAATCATGGCTCAACGCTGTGTGGGTTGCCACTCGGCTACCAATGCTTCAGGTGGAATTGATTTGAGTTCTCATGCATCCGTGAAGACACAAGCCACTCGAGGCGCCCTCATGGGTAGCATTCAAGGCAAGGCGCCCTGGAAATTCATGCCCCAAGGCGGAAATTCTTTGAGTGATTGCGAGATAGCCCAAATTCGCAAATGGATCGACGCTGGAACTCCCAATGATTAAACCCGTTTTAGGTATACTGTTGGCCTTGTCTTTGGGTAGTTGTTACTACGACAACAAGGAAGATATGTATGGAGCCTCAGGCCCTTGCGATACGTCGAATGTATCGTATACCACGCACATCAAGCCTTTGATGGATCAACAATGTGTGGGATGTCACGGAGCTACGGCACCGTCTGCGGGAATTTCTCTGCACGATTATGCTGCGGTTAAAGCATCGGTCACTAGCGGGAGATTCATTGGTTCCGTTCGCTGGGACGTGGGGTATTCTCCCATGCCCAAAGGAGGATCGAAATGGACTCCATGTCAAATTCAGCAATTGCTGACTTGGTACCACAATGGAATGCCGCAATGAGAAAATTCATTTTAGTCGCTGGGCTGTTAGCCGCAGGAGTGACCAAGGCACAAGAATCGGCTAACCCCTTGGGTGCCGATTTGGGTCATCAGAGTTTGCGCATTGTCAATCAGCAAACGGCCACAGGGCCAGGAGACGGGCATCTGGAATTTTTCATTCAACATCGATTTGGGGACATTGCTCAAGGGGGCTACAATGCCTTTGGGTTTGACCAAAGCCAAATTCGATTGGGTCTGGATTATGGAATTTCCGATCGTTTGACGACCGGCATAGCTCGCTCGAGCTGGGGCAAAACCTCCAACGCTTATGTCAAGTACCAATTGGCGGGGTTGAAAGAATCAAGCCGCTGGGATCTCGCATGGCTGAGCGATGTCAGCGTGAATGGGGAGCAGAGCAATGTTTGGGGTTTGGACCCCTTTTACCCCTCACACCGCCTTCGATTCGTGCATCAGTTGATACTGGGTCGTGAGTGGACTTCGCGGTTTTATGCCGGGATTGTTCCAGGTGTCGTGCACATCAATTTGGTGGAAACAGCCAATGATCCCAATGACATTCCAACCCTTGGAGCATTTGCTCGGTACTCGGTGAAACCCAAGATGAATTTGACTTGGGAAGCCCAAAATAGTCTGGCTGTTGGTGCGTCCAAAGCCCTGACTAGCCCACCTATGGCCCTAGGAATCGAATTCCTCGAAGGCCTGCATATTTTTCAACTTAGCCTTGGAAATGCATTGAGCATGAATGAGGCTTACCTCGTCACTTCCGATCAAGGGCCTTGGGATGCTTCCCACCTGAGATTGGGTTTTAATATCGTTAGAAGATGGTAAAGCATTGGATAGTGGGAATCAGCCTTTTGGCGGCGTCTTCCTTGTCGGCACAAGATGATTTGTTGGGCGACATGCCCTCTGAGCCCCTGAAAACTCCCGTGAATTTTGCCTTCAAAACCACCCGAGTGGTGAATTTGCAGAGTGTAGAAACCTTGGGTATGGGAGTCTTTGATTTTAAGATTCAACACCGATTTGGTGCTTTGAATTCGGGTGCCTCCAACGCCTTTGGATTGGACTTGGCTACCATTCGCATCGGGGGGGAATACGGTTTGACCCCAAAGGTTACCTTGGGTTTAGGACGAAGTCCCGTAGAAAAAACCGTAGACGGTTACGCCAAGATCAAATGGGTTCAACAAATGCGCGGTGGCGGGTCTCCCATTTCCGTGTTGACCGTCGCTTCAGCCGCCTACCGAAACCAAAACTACACAGCAGATCCCTCTACCGTGGAACGACTAGCCTATGTAGGTCAAGTCATCGTGGGTCGAAAATTTAGCGAGAAATTGAGCGTGCAAGTGGTCCCTTCTGTGGTGCATTACAACTGGGTCAATGTAGCGGTTCCCAATACCCAATTTGCCTTGGGCTTGGGCATGCGAAGAAAATTAACCATGCGCAGCTCCTTGAACCTGGAGTGGATTCCCGTTTTGTCTGACAAAGGAACGTTCTACAACAGTTTTTCCATCGGAATGGATGTGGAAACGGGTGGCCACGTGTTCCAAATGGGATTCACCAATTCCATTGGTCTGAGCGAAAACCTATTCCTGACGCGCAATACCACTCAGTGGAACAATGCGGGCATTCGCTTTGGCTTCAATATGAGCCGGGTGTTTACCTTGATTGATCCCCGCGATTAAGTCTTCTGTTTTTCTTTCTGAGCCGAAGGAAATAAGATGTTGTTGAGAATAAGTCTGTATCCCGCAGAATTGGGGTGCAAATTCAAATCGGTAGGAGGTTCGCCTACCAAGTGTTGGTAATCTTCAGGGTCGTGACCTCCATAAAAGGTAAAGGTGCCTTTTCCCATTTCTCCGTGAATGTAACGGGCTTCGTTCAGTAGAGCATTTTCACCCATGATCAGCACATCGCTTCGAACCAGCTCTTTGCGAAAGGCGGTGGTTTGGCCCATGAATCCTTGAATAGTTCGCGTGTGGTTTTGGCACAGAATGCTGGGTATGACATCCCATTTGGCTGAATATTCAAACAGGGTAAACAGGTCATTTTCTTCCGTGACACCCCGCGCATTGGGGTCTACATCGATGTCGCTGTATTCGTACACGTAAGGGCTGGTTTCCAAGCGAAAATCTTTAAAGGCAAAACAGGCGTTATAATCGAGCTTTTGCTGGGCCAGGGGATCCATAGGTGTGCCATCGAATACCGATTCACAGACGTCTGTGCCCTGAGCGGCCAAGGCGATATCATAAGTGTCAGTGGCGCTGCACATGGCAAACAGAAAACCACCGCCTAGGCAAAAATCTCGAATGTGTTGGGCCACCGCTCGCTTGAGCTCGCGGGTGCTGCCGTATCCATGTTTGGCGGCCATGGCTTCCGATTCCGCGACCTCGGCTTGGTACCAGGGGGCCGAAGAATAAGAGGCCCAAAACTTTCCGTACTGGCCGGTGAAATCTTCGTGGTGCAGATGCAGCCAATCGTATTCGGCCAATTTCCCGTCTAGAACTTCGTCATCAAAAACCACATCGTAGGGTATTTCGGCATAGGTCAATACCAAGGTTACTGCGTCGTCCCAGGGTTGCTTGGTTTTGGGAGAGTAGACGGCAATTTTGGGAGCGCTCAGCAGTTTGATGGCGTTCATGTTGACCTCGGGGTTGGCCACAGTGCTGAACAAAGCGTTGGCATCGGCCTCGCTGATGACCTCGTATCGAATGCCACGCAATTTGCAGGCCTCTTCAATGCTGGTTTCGTGGGGAAAGAGGAAGCTTCCGCCGCGGTAATTCAAAACCCAGTTGGCTTCGCCTCCTTGATTGAGCCACCAATAAGTTAGTCCATACGATTTGAGGTGGTTGAGCTGGGTATCATCCATCGGGATGAGGATGCGGCTCGCCCATGCCGTCGACAGGGTCGCCAGCAGGCAAAGACCCGTTAGAATGAAATTTTTTGACCTAGCCATACCAGTGCTACTCCAATTATGAGCGAAGCCGCCCCATAGGTCATTCCCAATTTCCATTCTCCTGCTTGCAGGTAGCGCAAGATTTCCAATCCAAATCCAGAGAAGGTTGTGAACCCGCCCAGAAACCCAACCGTTACCGCCAATCTCAGCCCTTCGGGTTGAATGCGGGACCAGCAAAACCCCATCAGCAAACAGCCCAGCAAGTTGGCGGTGAAGGTGGCCCATGCAAACTCTTGCACCGAGAAGGGTAGGCGTTGCCCCAAAGCCCAGCGGCTTAAACTTCCCAGCCCTCCGGCGAGTCCAATTCCTACAGCATTCAATAGGCTCATGCCGTGAAATTACACCTAAATTTGTGCTGTGAAAGTGCAATTGGTCTCCTTCTTCGACGAAAGTCCCCGCGTTCGGCGTTTTCGCTTTCGTTACGAATTGGAGCCAGAAGCCTTTGAAGAAGGGGTCGCTGCCTACCGCCAATACGCCGGATTGCCCGCCTCAGATCCTATCTATCGACCGGGTCAATACGTCAGTTTGCTGGCAGAAGGCGTTTTTGAACATGCCCGATCGTACAGCATCTGCCAGTGGTGGCCCCATCTCGAATTCGAATTGTGCATCGTCTTAAACCAAGAGGGAGCATTTACCCGCTGGTTGTTTGAGCAAAAAGCCGGTGCTGTGTTGGACTGTACCCCGCCCCTGGGTCGCTTCGTATTAGAAGAAGATTCACTTGACACGCGGCTGGTCTTCATCGCGACAGGAACGGGGTTGGCACCCTTGATTCCCATGGTAGAGCAGGCCTTGAAGCGCGGCCATCAACAGGTTCACTTGTACGCCGGTCATCGCTTCACTGAAGACGAATTATTTGCAAAAGAATTGCAGAATCTGCAAGCCGAATTTCCCCAATTCGAGTACGTAGCCACCGGTAGCCGAGAGCCCATTCGGGGCCAGCAGGGTTATGTTCACGCCTTGTACGAACAGCACTTGACGCCTCAGCCCATTCGCTTCTACGCCTGCGGATGGAAAGCCATGCTCAACGAATGCCGAGATCGACTCAAGCAGGCAGGGTTTACACGTCGCGATTATCGCATTGAAGCCTACGATTGAGCCAAAGCTGGGACTTGAACAGCGGAGCAGGGATTGCGGCCCTTGGCGATCTAGGCTTAAAATTTGGTAATTCAATGACTTGTCCCGTATACTTGCAACCGAATCGACGGCCAATGCCTGAAATTCATCCCCCTATTTTAATGATTTTAATCGCAGAGGCTTAGACCTCTTTCCAATACACAATTCATGGCAGAATTTCCAGATTTCGGAAACATGGGCGTGGGCGAATTGCGCGCCTTAGCAGATACGTTGGATGTCAAAGGTTCATCCAAAATGAAGAAGAGCGAATTGATCGATGCACTGATGGAAATCGCTCAAGGACCAGAGAAAAAGCCTGCTGCGGCAGCTGAAACTCGAGGCCGTAAGCGCAAAGAGGTTGAGGCAGAACAGCCAGTTGATGCTTCTCAGCAGCAGACAGAAGCCAATGCAGAAGCTGCGGCTGAACAAGAGACACCGGTTGAAGGGCGCCGTTTGCGCGAGCGACGCAAACGTCCATCTTCTGAAGAATCAGAAGGGGCTTCAGAAACAGAAGATTCATCTGCCGATGGTAGTGAAGAGCCTAGAAGAGAGCGCCGCGGTTCACGCGATGCCCATTCTGAGCGAGATGGAAGAGAAGTCCGTGAAGGACGCAAGCCCCGAGAAGAACGTGAGCCTCGTCAACCTCGTGAAGGAAGAGAGCCCCGCGAAGGAAGAGAGCCCAGAGAAGGGCGCGAACCCCGTGAAACCATGTCGGCTGAAGAGCGCAAACGCAAAGAGCAGTTGCAATACTTTACCGAAATGGAAGGTGTGGTCAGCACCCAAGGAGTTTTGGAGCTGGTTCCTGATGGATACGGTTTCTTGCGTTCTCCCGATTACCACTACATGGCTTCTCCTGATGACGTGTATGTGCCGGGTTACATGATCAAACAAAACGGTTTGAAAACCGGCGATACCCTGCGAGGCCCCATTCGTCCTCCCAAGGAGAGCGAGAAATATTTCTGTTTGGTGCGCATAGATTCGGTCAACGGCCGTACGCCAGATGAGGTCAAAGACCGCGTGGCATTTGAGCATTTGACTCCCTTGTTCCCGGATGAGAAGTTGAATTTGTGCGATCATCCGAAGCACTACAGCAACCGTATCATCGACATGATTTCTCCCATTGGTAAGGGACAGCGAGGTTTGATTGTGGCCCAGCCCAAAACCGGTAAAACTTGGTTGCTCAAAGGAATTGCCAACGCCATTGCCAAAAACCACCCAGAGGTGTACATGATCATTTTGCTGATCGATGAGCGCCCTGAAGAGGTAACCGACATGTCTCGCAGCGTTCGAGCCGAAGTGGTTGCGTCCACCTTTGATGAGCCCGCTGACAAGCACGTTCGTTTGACCAATATCGTATTGGAGAAAGCCAAGCGATTGGTGGAGTGTGGTCACGATGTCGTGATTTTGTTGGATTCCATTACGCGTTTGGCTCGTGCGTTCAACACGGTTCAACCCGCTTCAGGTAAGATTTTGTCAGGTGGTGTAGATGCCAATGCCCTTCAAAAGCCCAAGCGCTTTTTTGGTGCGGCTCGAAACATTGAAAATGGGGGTTCTTTGACCATTTTGGCCACGGCCTTGACCGATACAGGTTCAAAGATGGACGAGGTGATCTTCGAAGAATTCAAGGGTACCGGCAATATGGAATTGCAACTGGATCGCCGCTTGTCCAATAAGCGCATCTATCCGGCCATCGATATCCTGTCTTCCAGTACTCGCCGCGACGACTTGTTGGTTGACAAAACGACCAATCAGCGCATGTGGGTGCTTCGCAATCACTTGGCTGATATGAATCCGGAAGAGGCGATGAATACCTTCTTGAAGTACATGCAGAATACCCAAGACAATACCGAGTTCTTGGTTAGCATGAACGGTTAAGGGATTTTTACTTCTGAGACAATTTTTCCGTTGCTGATGAAAATGCGTTGCCCGGGTTCAGGGGTGATGCTGTATCCGCCGGCAAGAGAACTGAACGCAGGCATGACCAAGCGCTGGTCGCTTAGCCAAAAACAGGGCAATCGCAGCGATTGACGGCCCTTCCCGCGAAGCGAGTAGCTCGGGTGCAGGTGCCCGCATATTTCAAAACCTGCCTGTTCACTGGGTTCGTGGCAAAAACGAATGCCGTCTATTTCCCATTCGCTGTGCTGCTCCCAATTGGGGGGCAAATGATGGGTTACAAACCGGTCGTGGTTGCCCGTGATCAACAGAAATTGGGTGTGAGGGAACGATTCAAGTGCCTGGAAGAGTTGGGGCCATTCTGAATTCGGTAGGCTGTGAAACAGGTCTCCCAAGAACAGGCAGCATTGGGGTTGATAGGCGCTAATAACCTGTATCAGGTTATTCAAATCTTTTTGGGCAGCAGCAGTGGGAATGGCCAATCCATTCCTTCTCATGTGCTGCACCCGTCCCATGTGAACATCGCTAATGACCAACAGTCCTTGTTCGGGCATGTGTAGGCACATTTCCGGGCACATATTCAAGGTGGGCGTTATATCGGGAATGCGCATCAATGTTGCAAATCGGAGACTTCAAAGGTCGATATTTTTTGGGCTTGGCTGTTGATATCTGTGTGGAGAATCACGCGATTTTCGTATTTGGTTCCCGATATAATTTAGTGCCCTGAAATACAGCCATGGCCAAGTTGAAAGTTGTCATCGATTACAGCAAGCTGAGCGGAGATTTGCTCGAGTTGTTTAACGCTACCTATCCATACGGAGTTGCCGGTCAGACCGTGCGTTTTCCCAATGCAAAAGGGGAAACCGTGACGGCGGTTATGTTGGAGACAGACGATAAAATCTATTTGGTGAAGTTGAGCGTTTCTCAGCAGCAGTCGCTCTCGGATGAAGAATTGGACGATTTGATCGGAAAGTCTTTGAGCAAGAATGATGACGACGACATTGAAGTTGAGTCTTCAGACGATAAAGAGGACAATTCCGACAAGCCCGAAGTCGAAGAGGACGACGATTGATCGCCTGCATGTTCTATTCCCAATTTCTGAAAGCCAAACCATGTAGGTATTCTTACCTTTGAAACATGGTAGCGCTTATTACGGGTGCCTCTAGAGGCCTGGGATTGGCCATTGCTGAAGCTCTGGCTCAGGAAGGCTTGGATCTGATTTTGTGGTCCCGAAATGAAACCTTGTTGAAGGAGAATTCCACTCGTTTGGCTCAGTCGTACGGAATTTCTGTGAACGTCACAGCCCTGGATCTGTCCAATCAAGAACAAATTGATCAGGCTTGCCAGTCCCTGTTGGATCAAGGTAGTACAGTCGATCTTTTGGTCAACAACGCCGGGAATTTCTTGCCTGGAGCCATGATGGAGGAGTCGGAGTCTCAGTTGGATGACTTGTGGTCCGTCAATGTGAAAGCCGCCTACACCATCACCAAGCGTTTGTGGCCTGCATTGGTTCAAAGTCCACGCGCACATGTCGTGAACATTTGCAGCACGGCTAGCCGAATGGGATATCCGGCTGGCGGATCTTACGCCGTAACCAAACATGCCCTCTTGGGATTTAGCGAGTCTTTGAGATTGGAGGGCAGACCATTGGGCATTCGGGTCAGTTCGGTTCTTCCGGGAGCGGCCTTGACCGATTCTTGGGCTGGTGTTGATTTGCCGGAAGAGCGATTCATGAAGGCCAGCGATGTGGGTGCGGTGGTTCGGCAAATTTGGCAGTTGAATCAAAGTGCCGTGATCGAAGACATTACCCTTCGCCCTTTGTTGGGTGACATATAATTGTCAGCAATTCCTAAGGCCGCTGACAATCTCTTTTTAGAACTATATTTGTAAAAACTATACATCAAGATTCCATGAAAAAATCTGTACTTACCGCTGCCTTGTTTGCCTTCGCATCACTCGGGGTGGCACAGACGCTGAATCAACCCGTTCCTGCGGCTCAGCACAACATTTACTCCAAGGGTATGTATCGTGTTGCGGGCAAGAGCTTGACTCCTGTTACTCGCCGCGCAGAGACTTACAGCAACTGGTACAATTTCACTTCTTCATATGAAGAGGGAGAATTGTTGGGACAGCAAATGAGCGGTTTCGTGAGTTTCATCGCTCCTGATACTTTGGGCCACACGGTTTATTCTGATGGTCAAAAGATCCAAAGCGGTATTCATGGTGTGGGTACTTCTTTCGATCCCAAAGATTCGAACTTTGCTTTCACTGGCGAAGAAGTGTTCAGCCGTTTCATGGCTTACACGCTTGATTCCATTGCCTTCACTCAGTTCTACGTTCGTCAATTGGACCAGGTAGAAATCGGAGGCTCTATGGTTGACGTTGTTGATACGCTTTACATCCAGTATTTCAACATCGATGGTATCACTGTAGGTGGTTACAACTACCAGTCAGACCCCAATACCCGTTACTTGTATGCTTGCCCCAAGAAAGAGAACTACCAAGCTTCTTCTTTGTTGAACACGGCTGCTGCTAAGACCGATACTTTGTTCTTGACCAAAGATTGGGCTGATAGTGTGTCTTTCAATGGTGCTGAAACTAGCTTCTTCGGTCGCGGAATTCAAATCCCCGTAGGCATTCAGAGCAAGAGCACCAACGATGCTAAGGTGGAGCAGAACATTACTGCTTTCAACCTTGTGTTCAAACCCATGGTAAAGCCTATGGACGGCGACACTTTGATCGCCTATGACGGTTCTGAGTGGTCCAAGAAGTACAACATGTACGGAGTGCGCAACGCTTCTTTGCAAGACCATGCCCAGACCATTACTTCTCCCTACCGCTTGAACGTTTCGTTTGTAACCAACTTCCAAGTATTGGATGGAAGCACGTTGTTCGGCTTCTTGCGCGGTTACATCCCTGGTACCTTGTTCACCAGCACTCGTTTCTTCCCCTTCTTTGCTCATATCACTACGGAGACCTTGAGCAACGGTGCATTGACTGAGTCTGGATTGAACGGTATTCGCGTGTATCCTAACCCTAGCAACGGCAATGCTCAAGTGGGCGTGGCTTTCCAATTGGGTCAAGCTGCTGAAGTTTCTGTTCGTGTAATAGATATGAACGGCCGCACTGTTAAGCAAATTCCTGCTCAGCACTATGCTGCTGGTGTTCAAGGTTTGAACATCGAGACGGCTGGTTTGAATAGCGGTGTATACCAAGTTGTATTGGAAAGCGCTGCTGGTCGTCAGTCTGCTGCTTTGTGCATTCAGTAATCACTTTGATAAAATGATGAGAAGGGGGCCTATGGTGGCCCCCTTTTTGTTTGTTAATGTAGTATGAGGATCTCGAAATATGCTTGGATACTAGGATTGTTGGTCTCTAATGCAAGAGCCCAAAGTTTCACAGCGGCTGATTTTAGCCAGTACATGGGATTATCTGCTGTATATGCGAACCCTTGTTGGATAGCAGCCAGTCCTTACGCCAGGCAGAGTCAACTGGGAGCCGTGGGTGCATCGTTTGACAACGACTATTGGGCCTTGGAAGCGCCCTTTACTCCATGGCAATTGCTGACGGGTACGGTCGATCCTCAATACAAAAATGCCAACGGGAAAATTCAATGGCAGCCTGACTGGTTGACTCGAAACGATGGGGCCGCATCGGTTCGTCTTTCGACTCAGGTGGAATTTCGGGGCCCAGCCTTTGCCAAGCAATTGGGTACTCGATTGGCCTGGTCAACTCAAACGCGAACAAGGTCCTACTTGCAGGTATTGGAGGCAGACCCTTCTTTGTTGAAGTGGGCCGAGACCGCTGGTTCTGGTCAATCTCAGGCCTCTGGGGTGAATTTGGGTTCAGCTTTTCATTTGCAGTCTAGTGCTTGGCAGGAGTGGGCCGGATCTCTAGCTGCTGTGCCGGTGAGCAACGGCTCCCTTCGAATTCGTTTGGGCGCAACGGCCAAGTTGTACATGGGATTGGGTTATGTTGAAGCCAAAAGCGCGGGTACTCGATTCAAGTTGTATGGGCAGGACTCATTAACAGTGTTCAACAGTGACATGCAATGGTCCTATTCCTCGCCTCGAGCCATTCAGGCTCTAACCGGTTCCATTCTCAGCGGGGCTCGACCCAGTTTGGGTTCCATCTCTGGTATTGGCCTAGGATTTGATTGGGGCGCAGTGGTGGAATTTGGAAGAATGGGTGACGCCAAATGGAAGGCCGCGCTTGACGGAAAGCCCAGTTTTGGTGCCAATCCCTATCGCGCACAGTTGGCCTTTTCTTTCCTGGATATGGGTGGCATACGCTATGGAAACGAATTGACCTCCGTCAATATTTTCAATGATCAGCCCAAAACTCTGGTCTGGGATACCGCCGTTTGGGCGGCTTTGGCTCAAGGACAGAATGCTCTCTTTACGAGCTTGGAGTCTTTTGCCCAATCGGAATTGAATTATTCCAAAACGGCACAGAAGAGATCGGTACGACTTCCGGCCACTTGGGTGATGCAGGGCAATTACCGGTTCAATCGCTGGTTGCAGCTGGGTGTGCAGTGGAAACACAACAACCAAGCCTTGGCTCTTTCTTCGGTTCGGGTAGTGCCGCGCTTCGAAAGCAAGTGGTTTGAGCTTGGAACCCCCTTGGCTCTGCAAGCGGGATACAGGGATTTTGGAGCAGGAGCATTCTTGAGAATCGGGCCTGTTTGGTTGGGGTCAGATAAATTGTTCAGCTCCTTGTTTCAAAACAAGAAGAGCGACTTGGACCTCTATGCCGGAATCAGCTTAGGCTGGAAACTGGGCGATTCGAGCAAGAAAAACTAAAGAATAGATCAATCAACGCGAACGATACGCGCACCAAGCGGGTTTAAGCGCTCTTCGATGCGTTCGTATCCGCGGTCAATTTGCTCAATGTTCTTGATGGTGCTCTTGCCTTTGGCGCTCATGGCGGCAATCAACAAGGCCACACCCGCTCGAATGTCAGGAGAAGACATGGTGATGCCCTTGAGTTTGGTTTTTCGATCCAAGCCAATGACGGTCGCACGGTGTGGATCACATAAAATGATCTGCGCACCCATGTCAATCAAGTTGTCTACGAAGAACAAGCGGCTTTCGAACATCTTTTGATGGATCAAGACTGTTCCGCGAGCTTGAATGGCAGTAACCAGTGCAATGGAGATCAAATCAGGGGTAAAGCCGGGCCAAATTTGATCGGCTACGGTCAGTATGGAACCGTCAATGAAGCTGTCAATCTCGTAATGGTCATTGCCGAAAATGCGAATGTCATCACCGATGAACTCCATGTTGACCCCCAATCGCTTGAAGGTGCGTGGTATGATGCCCAATTGGTCGATTCGGCAATTTTTCAAGGTGATGTCAGATTGAGTAATGGCCGCCATGCCCATGAAGGAGCCAATTTCAATCATATCAGGCAAGCAGCGGTGCTGGGTGCCCTGAAGTTTGTCTACGCCTTTGATGACAAGTTGGTTGGAGCCAATTCCTTGAATGTCAGCACCCATTCCTTGCAACATGCGGCAGGTTTGCTGGACATAGGGTTCGCAGGCCGCGTTGTAAATGGTGGTGGTGCCCTGGGCCAAAACGGCTGCCATGACAATGTTGGCTGTTCCCGTCACAGAGGCTTCGTCCAAGTGCATGAAGGCCCCTTTTAGTTTGGGTGAGTGAACTTTGTAGAAGCTCTCTTCGGGCAAGTATTGGAATTCTGCACCTAGAGCGATAAAGCCATCAAAGTGGGTGTCCAATCGGCGTCGGCCAATTTTGTCCCCGCCTGGGCTGGGAATAAAACCGCGTCCAAATCGCGCCAACAAAGGCCCTACGATCATGATGGAGCCTCTCAAGGCAGCGCCCAGTTTCTTGAATTCAGGGCTTTCCAAGAAGTCCAAGTCTACGGCATCGGCTTGAAACTGGTAATGACCTCGGGCCAAACGGGTGCATTTGACCCCTAGTTTTTGGAGCAATTCAATCAGCTTGAGTACATCCCTGATTTCGGGAATGTTCTCAATTTCGCATACGCCATCTGTCAATAAGACGGCACACAAGATTTGAAGGGCTTCGTTTTTGGCGCCTTGGGGTGTGAGTTCACCGTGAAGAGTGTGACCTCCTTCGATTTCAAATTGAGCCATATCAGTAGCGGCGAGGTTTGTTGCCGAATTTTTTCTTTTTGTTCTTGTTGAAGTTTTTTCTGGGGTCCATGCTTTGAATAGGAGTGCGCATGGGTTTGATGGTCTTGTCTTGCGATACCACCAAATCGTCTCCAGCTAGAACCAGCTTGTTGTTGGAGAGGATCTTTAGGTGATCGGCGATGACCTCATTGGACAGGTTTTCATTGTTCCACATTTTGCAGCTGTTGAACATGAAACTGGCAATCATGTTGACGGTATCTTGTTTGAGATCTCCATCTTCCATTTCGCAAACACGATCAATCATCAATTGGAGGTTGCGGCCGTAGAAGCGAAAGCGAATGCCTTGGGTATTGTATCCCAAATGAGTGGGTTTGGCTTGGTGCTGCTCACGGGTAGGCAAGGGGTAAGGGCAATCCACATCGAGCGAATAATCGGTGATTTGGTACAAATGGCCCCATATCTTTTCCTCGAAGTTGTTTTGCTTCTTGAGTTCAGGGTTCAAATGAGCGATGATCTGAACCAGTTGGTTGGCCCACTTGCTTCGCTCTGATTTGTCGCTGATTGCCTGTATGTGTTCCAAGTACTCTTGGACGTTGCGTCCGAGCTCGGAATTGACCAAAGAGTGTCGCTGGGTGTTGTAATCATCCTGCAAGAGATTCATGCAGCCAAATTACAACCCAAGTGCCATTGTTTATGGCCGATTAATCCCCAATTCCACAGGTGTATCGCTGTGAGTTCGCAACATTTATAATTCCACACCAATGGAGATTAGGAGACTGCGTCCATCAGCGGGCATGGCTCCAGGACCGGGGTATCCGCCGGCGCGACGAGTAAAGTAAATCTCATTGCTCAAGTTGTTGATTGAGGCTTTGATGTAAGAGCCGTTTTGGAACTGGATTTGTGCATTCCAATCCCAAATGCCATACGAGGGAATCAAGCCGTTCTGGGCATTGGTTGCCGCTTCTTGTGTGTTGTTGGCATCTGCAAATACCGACGAAACATACGAGTATTGCAGGCCCATTTGAAGGTTCTTGATGCGATCAGATGCCGCCTCCCATTCGGTTTGCAAACCGCTGCGCAACAAGTGTTTGGGTGCGTTCTCTACCTGATTTCCACTCAAATTGCGCTCTTGTATTTCGCTGCCTGTTTTGACCGTATACCGATAATCGCCATACAGGGCTTGGGTGTACGCATAACTAACGAACAATGGCATCTTTAGGGCGGATTTGGGTTTGAGGGCTTCCAACGGATCGAATTGAACCATGCCTTCCACGCCCGTTGATTGGCTATTGCCTACGTTGGTCTTGAAGGTGTAGACATTGCCTTGGCTATCGAGTTGACTGATGGAGCCAATTCGGTTGTTGTACTGAAGAGAGAATAGGCTAAAATCGAATTGCAGGAAAGAGCTGAAGTTGCTTCGAATGCCTAAATCAGCGTTGGTGCCTTTGGCGTCTTGGATGTTGGGATCAACCAACACGGCTCCGGGGTTGTTGATCATGTCAGAGAACAACACAGGTCTGTAGGCCTGGCTGTAGTTCAGGTAAACCTCAGTGGAGTGATTCAAGTGGTATTCAGCTGAAATAGCCCCTAAAACAAACTGCCGGTTTTGTTCGCTTTGACCAATAGCCTTGGGCTCTCCATTGCTGAGCCAACCTGTTTGACCGGTGGCGGTCGATTGTATTTGCTCCCAACGCAAACCGGGGATCAAGGACAAACGAGGGCTGATTTTGAATAATTGTTGAACGAAAGCCGCCTTGTTTTGGGTCAAAAAGGTCAATTGAACGGGATAGGGGTCAATAGGGTCAAAATTGGGATCAGAACCCGAGGCGATTACCCCCTTTTGGAGGCGATCGGTTTGGCCATGGAAATACCGAATGCCGGCGCTCAAGGATTGAGTTTTTCCACCCAAGCTATAACGGTGAAGCAGGGTCCATTCCGAGCCGTAATTGCGGTAGCGATCAGTCGCAGCCTCGCGGGCAGCATCTGTGCCTGGATCGGGTACGGTAATGGGACTCATGAAACCTACACTTTTTCTGTAGGCATCCATGCCGAAAACTGAACTTTGAATTTGGGTGTTTTTGTTGAAAGTGTATGTGGTCTTCCACTGTCCCGTCTTCCAAGTAGTAGAAAACCAATTTCGAGCCCGCAGGCTTTCACGGGGGTCTATATACAGTAGGCTGTCTAGGAGACCTCCTGGCTGTTGAGACAACATGTCAAACTGCATGACCTCAACTCCCATTTTCCAACGGGTCGACGGGCTCCAGTTGATGGAAGCCATGGCCGTTTGGGTGTTATACGGGCTATTCTTGCGAAACCCATCTCCGCGGCGTGCATCGTAAAAAGCGTAGTAGTGAATCTGCCCTTTTTGGCCACCCAAAGCGATGTATTGATTGTTCAGTCCAAAACTTCCCAGGGTTTGTTCGCTCTCAATGGCCAGGGGTTTGTGAATATCACTGCCATCTTTCACTACATAATTGATCAAACCACCGAATTGAGGGCCGTATTGCAGGGCTCCGGCTCCTTTGATGATTTGGATACGCTGAACCGATTGCATTTGCGGATTGTAATAGGCTTCGGGGTACCCATAGGGGTCAGCAGCGATGTCCATTCCGTTCTGACGAACATTGAATTCCCAACTTCTGTTGGGTGAAAGCCCTCTGTGGGCAATGCCAATTTGGATACCGCTGCCATCGCTTTCCCAAATGTGAATGCCGGGTACCTTGGCCAAGATTTGGCGCATGGAGTTGTTGGCGACAACGGCATTGACTTTATCAACAACAATCAGGCAGTTTTTCTTGCCCGCTTGAATCTGCGTCCCTACAATTTCCGGTAGGAAATTGTGGTCCCTGTGGTTGCCTTTTCCGACCAAGTTGATTTCTTGCAAATATTCAACGTGTTGGTTGCTGTCAAGCTGGGCAAAACCGTCTGATGGCAATAGGGAAAAACACAAGGCAACAAGGGAAATTCGGCGCATGATGGCGCAAATGTAATCCTTATTTAGAAAGAATACAAATAAAGAATTGAAGAATTCTAAATAAGCTCAGTATCGGCGCGATTTCCAATTCGTTTTTATGGGAAGTACAAAGAAGATCGCGGTGCTAACAGTCAGGACCCATAGGTAGGGTTCGTAGGCTAACAGGTAAATCCAACTGGGTTTTGAGAGGCCTAGCAAGGAGTGGATGCGCCGAATTTGCCTAGATTGCAAAATCCATTTGATGAACCAAAAGGCCAGGGCTGGGGTAACGCCCAAAAACAGCAGGCCGGGTAAGGCAAAATAGAAGGCGGCGAATACCCCAAATAAAATCCACCAGTACCATGGCAATTCTCGCCCGCCCGACAACCAGCGTTTTCGTTGGTGCAACAGAGGGATGAATCCTTTTATCTCAGTCGATGTGGCCAGTACTTCGGGCTGCATGATGTTGTCCCATTTCCAGCCATATTGGCACACCTCGCTGTACAATTTGTAGTCTTCGGTAATGCTGAATTGAATGCTTCGGTATCCGCCTGTTTGCCAGTAGGCCTCTTTTCGAATCGCCATGTTGTTCCCAACGGCGGTAGCCGGTACTCCGGAATAACTGATGGTATTCAACATGCCCATGAAATAGCACCAATCCAATCCTTGCAACGCAGCATTCGCGTCTTTGCCGCTCACTACGGTTGTGCCGCTGACGACTCCTGTCTCGGGCTTGAAACTTTGCAAAAGGCCTTTGGCCCAAGAGGGAGCAACGCAAACATCGGCGTCGGTGATCAAATAGAAATCGCCTTGAGCATGTTCGTCCAATTGAGCCATGACGCGGGCTTTGGCCTTGAGACCGTCTGGGCGGTCTTCGATCTCAATGAGCTGAATGCGAGGGTCTTTGAGGGCGATTGATCGAACGATTTCACTCGTTCGGTCTGTGCTTTGGTCGTTGCCCACCAAAATCTGAATGGCATCGGCCGGGTAATCCATGGCTTGTATGGCGCGCAAACAGGCCTCAATGTTGGTCTCTTCATTGCGGGCAGCAATCCAGATGGAAATTTTTGGCCAATGGGTTGGTTCGGGCTGATACTGGTGTTTGTAACGCAACAGAATGCCCGATTGCCATAGTTGCAAGCCGAGGTAGGCCACTAAGGGGCTCAGAAGAAGGGCGGTCATCAAATCAATCTCGGTCATGGGGAAGGGGCAAGCAAGTATAGCCTTGTTGGGTCAGCCAAGTTAAGTAAGCCGGCAATACTTCACGCAGATGGGCTTCGGCCTTGCTGCTGTCGTGAAATACTACTAAGCTGCCGCTGCGAGTTTTGCGTTTCAATTGCCATAAAATTCGATCAGACGATAGCTTGGAATTGTAGTCCCCGCTGAGCAGGTCCCACATGACCAGTTGGAAGCCGTTTTGGCGCAGCCATCGCGCTTGTTTGGGCTTGATGCGCCCGTGTGGAGGTCGAAAGTAGGAACCCATTTTCGGATGTGACCGATGCCCTTCGAGAATGTCCGCGTAAAATTGGGAAGTCTCGGATCTCCATCCATTGCGGTGATGAAAGGTGTGGCTGCCCAATCCGTGACCGCGGTCCAGAATGTCTTGACACAGCTCAGGCCATTGACGGGCATTGTTGCCGACGACAAAAAAATGGGCCTTTGCCTGGTATTGGTCCAATAGATTCAATACCCACGTGGTGATTTCGGCATGGGGGCCATCGTCAAAGGTGAGATACACGCAGGCCTCTGGGCTCGGCAATCTCCAAATGGCTTGGGGAAATAGGGCCTGAATCCAAGAGGGAACTCGAAAAACGTGCATCAAGGGCAAAGTTGGCTGATTTTTATCAGGCTTTCGGGCTTTTGTAGTCTTAAATTTGTGACATGGCAGAAAAAATCACTTTGGTTGGCGGCGGATTAGCAGGCAGTCTCATGTCCATCTATTTGGCCAAGCGGGGTTACGATGTGCACGTATTTGAGCGCCGAGCTGACATGCGCGGCGGTCAATACGAAGGCGGTCGAAGCATCAATTTGGCTCTGTCAACCCGAGGGATCAATGCCCTGAGTCGGGTAGGGTTGGTCGACGATATATTGAAGATTGCCATTCCCATGAAGGGTCGACAAATGCACAACCGTCAAGGCCAGTTGAATTATCAGCCCTACGGACATGACGACCAAGCGATTTATTCGGTTTCAAGAGGGGAGTTGAACATTCGTTTGTTGCAATTGGCCGATCAGTATCCCAATATTCACATGCAGTTTGATACGCGATGCACCCATTGCAATTTTCAAACGGGGGAAACAAGCTACATCGATTCAGATGGATTTGAATTTACGGATAAGGCTGATGTGGTGTTGGCCACCGACGGCGCTTTCTCAGCAGTCAGGGATGCCATGATGCGTACTACTGGCTTCAATTATTCCCAGAGCTACGAATCGCATGGATACAAAGAATTGGAGATTGTGCCGGGAGCGGGCGGTGAGTTCCAGATGGAAGAGGAAGCCTTGCACATTTGGCCCAGAGCTAGTTTTATGATGATTGCTTTGCCCAACCCTGGCGGGAACTTTACCTGTACCTTGTTCATGGACGAGCAGACCATTCAATCGCTGGATACTCCTGAAAAGGTGATGGCGCTGTTTGAAGCGGAATTTCCCGATGCCATTCCCATGATGCCAAATTTGGTGGAAGATTTCTTTAACAACCCCACGGGTTCACTGGTGACCATGCGTTGCTATCCCTGGGTCAAAGGGAAAGCAGCCTTGATGGGTGACTCGGCTCACGCCGTAGTTCCCTTTTATGGACAAGGCATGAATTGCTCCTTTGAGGACTGCGTGGTATTGGATGATTGTTTAGAGGCCTTTGGTGGCGATTGGATTCAGAGTTTGGCCGTATACCAAGAAAAACGCAAGCCCAATGCGGATGCGATTGCAAATTTGGCCATTCAGAATTTCATAGAAATGCGCGATTTAGTGGGGCAGCCTAGCTTTTTGCACAAAAAGAAAATCGAGCATGCCCTTTCTGAGCGTTATCCCGATGCTTTCAAAAGCCAGTACGAGCGCGTAACCTTCTCCAACGAAGATTATGCAGAGGCTTTGAGAATGGGCAGTGTGAACGATGCCTTGTTGAACCACATCATTCAAGAGGGATTAGAGGCTGAATTGGACAACGAGCCCAAAATGAGGGCTTTGATGTCGGTGTACCTAGTCTAAGCCTTTTTCAGATTGTTTGGCTTCCATGACAGAATCAATGAAGTCAGGGTTGTATTGGGTTTTATAACCCCGTTTCAGCGTGTGTTTTCCTTCTCGCTGGGTTCGGTTTTCCCGAATGGGTTTGAGAATGCTAAAATGTGCCCAAATGGAAATTCCCGTAATCAAGGCAATAAACGTCAAGCCGACGGCCAATTTTGCTCGCTGTTGTTTGTTCATGATTAAAGTTGAAGTCCCAATTTTTCTCCCAATTGCTCCAAGTCGTTTACAACGGCATTGACGATGGGAATTCCTGTATGAATGCGCTCCTGTTCCAAAAGTCGCTCAGGATCACCGGGTACCAGTACAGGTCGATGAGGATCAATGGGAGTGGTTTCTCTAAAGCGTCTGATCCAGAGATCCATGTTGGATTTGAACTCTGATATGTCGCGGAAAGCAGCTGGGTCCCAGCAGCCCACAAAATGCCCCAATCCCTGGCCCGGTTGGTTGGTCACAGGATCCAAGAAGGCGACAAATGGAGGGGCCCAGGGGCCAAAACTACCACCATTCAATACGCCTGAAAAAATATCGACCCAGGCACCCAGTCCATATCCCTTGTGGTATCCGTGGTCGGTGTCACTTCCTAAGCCCAGCAGCATGCCGCCGTCTTTGAGAGCCAATGGGTCTTTGCTGCTGGTTCCGTCGGCATTCATGACCCATCCTTCAGGAATGCTTTTCCCATGGCGCTGAGCGATTTCCAACTTTCCATTTGCGGCGGCCGAAGTCGCCATGTCCAATACGAAGGGTTCTTCTTCTCCGGCTGGAATTGCTACGGCAATGGGGTTGGTGCCCAGCATTCGTTCTTTGCCTCTAGCGGGACTGACCAGTGGGCTAGCATTGGTCATGGCCATGCCAATGAAATCGTGTTGCACAGCCATTAGGGCGTGGTAGCCTGCTATGCCAAAATGATTGGAGTGGTGAATTCCGCACCAGCCCGAACCGAGGTCCTGGGTGATGTCAATGGCTCGCTGCATGGCCAAAGGTGCAGAAACCAAGCCAATAGCCCCATCGGCATTCAGTTGAGCTACGGCTTTTTTACTCTGAGAAAACTGCATCTGAGGCTTGGGATTGATGCGGCCTTTCTCAATGAGCCTGACATAGCCCGATAGACGAGCAACTCCATGGCTGTCAATTCCCCGTGCGTCGGCAGAAACCAAAACATCGGCGCAAGTTTGTGCGTGTTGCGTAGAAAAGCATTGATGTTCAAAGACGGCCTGAACAAAATTTTTCAGCCGCTCGGCGGGGAAGGTTTCGTAACTAATGGTTGTCATGAATTTATGGGTTCAGCCACTGGGTGAGCATTTGGTTTACTTCCCAGTTGTTGGGTAATGTCAATTGGGTCTTTTGCAAGATATCGCCATTGCTCAGCCCCTGAAGAGTTCTCGGTTCGCCGTTGCGAATGATTTGGAAGGTGAGGGGAAGGCCTTTCTCCGTGCAACTTTGGGTAAATTCAGTCCAATTCTTGCCGTCTTGGTAAGTCGACAATCCGCATTGCGCTTGGAGAATTTGGTCTCCTACATTCAGGCCCAAATCATAGGCGGTAGAGCCTCTTTTGACGCTGGCAATTTCCAATGCTTTTTTGTCTTTAGCCCATGTTATACCCAAACTGGGGTCTGCTACAGCCGTTTGGGATTGGCTAAGGCCCAGTGATTCAAAGGAATAAGCAGAGCTTACGGATGCAGTTCCCCAGAGGCAGTGATCGAAAAAGGCTTTCCAATGCTCAGCCTGAGCTCCGGAAACATGGACAACAGCGGCCTCAAATTCGGCGGGTGTGAATCCGCGGTTTTGGTCCAAATAGTAGGTTTTATACAAATAGCGCATCAACGAGTCAAGGCTCGATCCTCCTGAGCTTTTGCTGCGAATTTCAGCGTCCAAATAGGCGGCAACCACCAAGCCTTTGCTGTAATAACTCACGGAGGTGTTGGCGCTGTTTTCATTGGGGCGGTATTCGCGAATCCAGGCTTCGCGGCTCACTTCGGCTAGGCTGTGAACATACGATCCAGGGCGATTTTCGACTGCATCGATGTAGGATGTCAACGTCGTCAAAAAGGTTTGAGCGTCTGCGTAGCCGGCGCGAACCAAAGCGAGTTCGTCGTAATAGGAGGTAATGCCTTCAGCCACCCACAATAGATCGGTGTAGTTTTCTTGCAGGTAATCAAAGGGCCCTAGTTCAATGGGGCGAATGCGCTTGACATTCCAAAGGTGGAAATATTCATGGGCGACCAAGCCCAAAAAGCGTTTGTAGCGATCGGCATCGCTGTATCCATCTTTTTGCATCATCAAGCAGGTGGAACTCGCGTGCTCCAAACCGCCGCCACCGCTAGGTACATGTTGCACAATGAACAAATAATCTTCACAGGGGTGTTCGTCAATGATGGCTGTCATGGTTTCGCAAATGCGCTGCATGTCAAGGGCCAATTGTTCCAAATCGGCATTGTGTTGACCCACCATGGCGACCCGGTGTTGAATTCCGCGAACCTCGAAGGAGAACTCATCGTGGTGCCCGATTTGAATAGGGCAGTCCACCAATTGGTCAAATCTTTCAAATTGGAAACTATGTGTTCGGCTGCTAGTTTCAGGCCCTGTTGGCATCGCCTTTAGCGCGGTCGAGCTTCGCGTCCACGCTTCGGGCAGGTGCAAGTGAATTTGGCCGGATGCCTGAGGGTCGTGTTGCAAGAACATGGCGATGGAGGCCATGTTCAACAATGCCTGATCAGCATCTACGTAAGAGGTGCGAACCGATAATTCACGGGCATAAACTTGGTATTTGACTCGGACACGACTGCCCTTTGGAGCCGGAATGGACCAGCTGTGCTTAGCGGTTTTTGTGGCCTTGTTCCACAATTGACCGTCGATGCTCCATTGCACACCTTCCACGCTTTTGGCAAATTCACGCACCAAGTAACTTCCTGGGGTCCAAACGGGCATGCTGATGATGCTGGCTTGCTTTTGGGTTTGATCAAAACTCAGTTCTATATCTACCATGTGTTGGGTGTGATGAGGGAATCGAATGTCCAATGTATAGTGGGCCGGTTTGGCAGAAAGGCTCATAACAGATGTTAAGAAGGCAATAATGGCGATACGCATGAACTTATTTCTTTTTGAAAACGGGAACGGTGCTACAGGGTTCTCCGTACATAATGCTTTTGGCGAGCGGAGTCAACAATCGCGTGATGGCGGTGTAGGCCGCAGGGCCAACGGGTAAGTCACCGCAACCCTTGATGACCATTTTCTGGTCTCGGTATTCGTCTAGGTTTAACTTGGATAGGGTTTGTTCCCACAAGACGGTTTCCAAAGTCTCCAAGGTTCCAAAAACTAGGGTTTTGACTACAGGAGTCAGTTTGGTGGCCACCAACATGTAAGCCCAAGTGGGTACGATGGCATCGCTGCTGCAATAAACGGCAACATGGGCCTCGGTATAGGCTTCGATGTCCAATTCCTTGATCCAGGCACGGAAATCTTTTTCCTTTAGGACCAATCCTTTGAACAAGCCTTGACTAATGTCGATGCATTTGCGTTCCCCAAAAGGGAAGTGCTGTTCCAGGTTCAAGGTAATGAGCCCACTGGCGGCTACTCGGTTGACAAAGGCCTCCTCCATAGAACAAAGGTACGATGTCGGAATTATTCAACCCGAGTTACCTTGATGGCATTTGTGCGCTGCTTGCGGTGCAAGGGCATGCTGGCGGTATTGATGATGTATTCGCCGGGCTTGACCAATGACTGCTCCTTGAGAATTTCCATGACATCGTCAAAGGTTTGATCGGTCGATTCAAACTTATCATAATAGAGCACTCGAACTCCCCATACCAAACTCAAGGCTGACATGAGGCTTCGGTTATTGGTAAAGATATAGATGGGAGCTTCTGGACGGTAACTGGCTACTTTGAAAGCGGTGAAACCACTTTTGGTCATGGCGACAATGGCTTTGGCTCTCAAATGGTCACTCATTTTTACTGCCGTAAAGCAAACCTCGTCACTGACGAATGAAGGTGAATCAGATGTAGGCTTTTCTCCTTTGTAATAGGCCCGGCGGTCAGATTCGATGTCGGTGATGATTTTGCCCATTACTTCAATAACACGCTCCGGATATTTGCCCACTGAGGTTTCAGCTGAAAGCATGACTGCATCGGCTCCATCCAACACCGCATTGGCGACGTCTGTGATTTCGGCACGTGTTGGCATGCTATCTGTAATCATGCTTTCCATCATCTGAGTGGCGATGATAACGGGCTTGGCCGCTTGCAAACACTTCTCTACGATCGATTTTTGAATCAAGGGAACGCGCTGAAGTGGAATCTCTACACCCAAATCTCCGCGAGCCACCATGACGCCATCGGTTACTTTGATAATGTCGTCCAAGTTGGTGACGGCTTCGGGCTTCTCAATCTTGGCAATGACCTTGGCTTGGCTTCCTTTGCTGCGAATGATGTCTTTGAGAGCAATGATGTCTTCGGCCTTTCGAACAAAACTCAAGGCGATCCAATCTACACCCAACTCAAGACCGTAATGAAGGTCTTCCAAGTCTTTCTCGGTCATGCTCGGAATGTTCAAAGCGGTGTTGGGCAAGTTGAAGCCTTTGTTGGAAGTCAACACTCCTCCTACCGTAACCTTGGCCTTCAATTCCGTTTCGCTGAGAATGGCTGTGATTTCCAAGGCAGATTTTCCGTCGTTCAACAAGATTTGTTCTCCAGGTTTTGCATCGAGCGCCAAACGTTTGTAGCTCACGAAAAGTCGATCAGCGCTACACATGCACTCTTCTGTGGTGACGATCAATTCTTCTCCTGTTACGAGGTTGATTTCACCATCTACTTTTCCAATGCGAAGTTTAGGACCTTGCAAATCCTGCAAAATGGCCACGTGGCTGCCCAATTTCTCGTTGACTTCGCGAATGCGTTTGACAGATTCTGCATGGACGCTGTGGCTTCCATGAGAGAAATTCAAACGGCAAACATCGACACCAAGGCGAATGATGCTTTCCAGCATTTCTGAGCTGCTGGTAGCTGGGCCAATAGTGGCTATAATTTTGGTTTTGTTAAAGTTCTCCTTAAACATAAATCTTTCTACAAATGCCTCAAATGATGCAACCAAGTCAACTTCGAATGGTTTTCTGAGGGAAAGAGATATGCTGTTTGAACGTTGTTGATTCTCTTGAGTTGTTCAAGCCACTCGCTCAAACCACCCATGGATTCCGATTCTTGCACAACGAGCCAGAAGTCTGGAGTAGGCCGTCCTGTATACAGGGCCTGGCTACTGCCCTTATTTTCCAATAGGCTCATTGGGCTGCATGTCTCATTGCCTTCAAAGTGAAACTCCACGTGGAAGGAAACTTGATTCGAAGACAAAGTTACCTCAAATGGATGGGCCTCGCATACAAATCGAGAAGAAAAAGTGTCATCTAGACACCATGCCATGCGATGAGGGCTCAAATCGCTGTGAATGGCCACTACTTCTAGGTCTAGAGAAGAGGTGCTTAAATACGATTTGTGCTTTTTAGCAGACATGCAAAACAAAACTAGATTTTTTTTTTCAGTCTTGTATTCGGAAAAAGAACTTTCTTTGCATGGCAAATCAAACACAAAAAACATGTCAGAAATTGCAGAAAAAGTAAAAGCCATTATCGTTGATAAGTTGGGCGTAGATGAGTCTGAAGTTAATGCTGAAGCTAGCTTCACGAACGACTTGGGTGCTGATTCCTTGGATACCGTTGAGTTGATCATGGAATTCGAAAAGGAATTTGATATCAGCATTCCAGATGACCAAGCTGAAAAGATTGGCACTGTAGGCGAAGCTGTACGTTACATCGAAGAAGCCAAAGCTTAATTTCATGCAACTCCACCGGGTTGTTGTAACGGGCATGGGAGCTCTGACTCCCATTGGCATTACGCTTCCAGAGTATTGGGAAGGTTTAAAATCCGGGAAATCGGGTGCAGGCCTCATTACGCGCTTTGATACCACGCATTTCAAAGTCAAGTTCGCTCACGAAGTGAAGAACTTTGATATATTGAATTTTGTGGACCGCAAGGAATCGCGAAAGATGGATCCCTTTACTCAATTTGGTGTCGTATGTGCCGATGAAGCTGTCATTGACAGTGGCTTGTTGGAACAATCGTATGATCCCGATCGCATTGGGGTTATATGGGGTGCAGGAATTGGAGGTTTGACTACCTTCTTCAACGAAGTATGTGATTATGCTAAGGGCGATGGAACTCCCCGTTTCTCGCCCTTTTTTATTCCTAAAATGATCATCGACATCGCCCCGGGTTTCATTTCCATGAAATACGGGTTCCGAGGTCCGAATTTCGGCACCGTCAGCGCATGTGCTTCTTCAACGCATGCTCTGATTGATGCCTTTAATTTGATTCGTTTGGGCAAAGCTGATGCCATTGTTGCAGGTGGTTCTGAGGCTTGTGTAAACGAACCCGCCATGGGAGGATTTTCAAATATGAAGGCCCTTTCCGAGCGAAACGATGATTACATGACTGCTTCTCGACCCTTCGACCAAACCAGAGATGGTTTCGTAATGGGAGAGGGCGGGGCTTGTTTGATCTTAGAAGATTACGAACATGCCAAGGCTCGTGGAGCCAAAATTTATGCCGAGATGGTAGGTGGCGGTATGACCGCTGATGCCTACCACCTGACAGCGCCCCATCCTGAGGGATTGGGTGCAAGCAATGTCATGCTTCAAGCGCTGGCTGATGCCGGAATGCAAGCCTCTGACATTGATTACATCAACGTGCACGGAACTTCAACTCCCTTGGGAGACATAGCTGAAACCAAAGCCATTTTGAGCGTTTTTGGTGAGGAGGCCTACAAATTGAACATTTCCAGCACTAAGAGTATGACGGGTCATTTGTTGGGAGGTGCTGGAGCCGTTGAAGCGGTGGCCTGTATCATGGCGGTCAACGACGGTATCATTCCTCCGACCATCAACCACACCCACGTGGATCCCGAGTTGGATTCCAATTTGAACCTCACTTTGAACCAGCCTCAACGCCGCGACATTCAAGCCGCATTGAGCAACACATTCGGTTTTGGAGGCCATAACGCTTCCGTGATTTTCAAGCGATTCCAAGATTAAGCCATTGAGATTTTCTCTCCGATTAGGACCCAATAAGGTTCTTTCAGACCAACTATTTCGCATCACCGGTGTTCGGCCGAGGCGCTTGTCTGTGTATAAAGAAGCCCTGCGTCATAGTTCCTCGGCAGAGGTGAATGGGTTGAAATCGTCCAACAAAGTATTTGACAATGAGCGACTCGAATTTCTAGGCGATGCTGTGTTGGATGCCTCCATTGCACACCTCCTGTTTTTGCGTTTCCCGTACAAAGACGAAGGGTATTTGACCGAAATGCGAACTCGAATAGTCAACAGAGACCAGTTGGGGCAGCTGGCCTCTCGCTTGGGCTTGACTGATTTGATGGATATCAATGCCGATTTGCGTTGCAACAGAGCTGCCTTGAAAAACATTGGGGGGAATGCGCTCGAAGCCTTGATCGGGGCTCTTTTCGTTGACAAAGGCTATGGTGTTGCTGATCGATTTGTTCGAGAGCGATTGGTGGATCAATACCTCGATGTCGAAAAATTGATGGAAACCACCGTGAGCCACAAAGCCATACTCCTCAAGTGGGTTCAAAAGAACAAGAAGACCTTCGAATTTGTCGTGAGCAACGATGCGGAAAAAGCTGACTTGAAAAATGTCACCTTGCTTGTGGATGGAGTCGAGTGGTTCACCGAGCGAAACGCCAACCGCAAAAAAGCAGAAGAATTGTGCTGCGAAAAGGCCGTGAGAAAGCTCAATTTGCCTACATCCTCTTGATCGGAGTTAGGAAACCAGCAACGTTTTACAGTTCAGAATCGTCTTCCAATTGGGGAAGGGCCGATTGCCCGCTGGTTTTAGCGAACTCCATCTAATCTTTACAGTTCAGAATCGTCTTTCAATTGGGGAAGGGCCGATTGCCCGCTGGTTTTGGCGAATTCACACCAGGCGCATTTGCCACATCCCGTCAGGAATTCCATCGAATCTACTTTTGATTTTGCATGGGCAATCCAAGCTTTGATCCAATTGAGTTCTTCTTCGCTGTAATGAATTTTCACCCGTTTGAAGTTTCCCCATTCATCGGGCAAAACACCTTCCAATATGGCCATCTCGGCCTGCCAATCCTTTTGAACCTGGGCATTCACGAGTAAAGTGTAAACCCCCAATTGGAACCAATGACTGTTGGGTATCTTGTCCAAGTCAAGCGATGCCGGAGCTTTGCTTTTGTTGCCAAGGTTTTTGGCTGCCCCCGTTTTGTAATCCACGATGGTTACTTTGTTGCCTCGAAATACCAACTTATCTGATTTTCCCGAAACAGGTACGCCTTCTATGACGGCTTGTAGGCTTTTTTCGGTCAAGGCCAATCCTTCTGATTCTACTTCGGCTCGATGAGCGCGATGGTAGAGGGGGAGTTGTGTGCGCCCTTGGTCCAATCGCTTGTCGAATTGTTTTTTGGAGAAAGCGTGTCGCTCATAGAACATCTCCCTTTCGAATTGCTTGACGAGTTCGTCTTCGTTCCACCAAATTCCCGCTTGGCCCATTCGAACCCATTCGGAAAATGCATTGTGAATGGCGGTTCCAAATGAGGCGACTTCGATGGGAGCGCTAGGCACTCGAACCACTCGATTGAAATAAAAAGAAATTCCGCATTCTAGCAGTTGGTGCAGCGAGCTTGGAGAATAGCGAAATTGGGACATGCGGTTTTGTATCCAATCCAATTTCTCCGCATCCAATCGGGGTTTGCTTTGGCGCATTAGTCGTTGCTCTGCCGCCCATCGGTTCAGACTAACAGGAAGAGCCACCGGTTTTTCTGGGACTGAGTTCAAGGCGTCATAGACAAATAGGCTGGGTTTTTGCGCCTTTTCACTTCCTGTAGCTGATTGGTCAATGAAGCTGCATTGGAACTGTTTGCGGGCCCTTGTCATGGCCACGAAGAACAGTCGCCTGCGCTCCTCAAATGCTTCTTCTGGAACCGATTGGCTTTGAAGGCTTCGTTGGTGTCCATCTAGGAGTTTGCCCAAGTCGTAAGGCATCACGCGGTTTCGCTCTTTTTCCCAAGAAGACTCATTGGCCCTGATCAAAAAGACATGGTCAAATTCCAATCCTTTGGAGCCGTGTGCCGTCAGCAATTGCACCCCGTCTTGTGTTCCAATTCGCTTTTGAATGGACACCCGAATTTCGTTTTCCTTCATCGTCTTTACGGTGCCGAGGAAATCAGACAATCGCTGAAAGGGCTGACGACGAGTTTGGTTGGATGCGAATTCCAAAAAGGACTCCAGAACTTCCAAAGCCCATTCGGGATTGCCCAATTGGAAGGCCTGTGAAATGAACTGACCCTCGTTGTATAGCGATTGAATCAGTTGAGGTACGGTGCCCATGGTGCTCGCTTTGATCCAATCTTCGATGTTCTTGTGCAACTTCGCCAAGGCAGAATCAGGCTGATTTTGGGCCGCTTCGTACAAGCAGTCTCTCCAGTACTTGGTTTTGTTCTGAGGGGTTCGGTTGTGCTCAGACAATTCCATGGCTAGCACATTGAGTTCATAGGGCGAAACCTTGTACAAGGGGCTCAGCAACAGGCGATACACCATGTGATCGGCTGAATTGGCCAGTTCTGATTCGCAAGCGATATACTCCAACCATTGCAGCAGGTGTTCCACAATGGGCTCAGCTAGCGCATCCATCGAACGGGTTTGCACCGCATCGATGTCCAAGGTGGGGAATAAGTCCAACAGGGCGTTGGCGTGTTTGTGTTGGGCGTAGAGTACCGCAATTTCCTTCAAGGGTACGCCTTGCTCCTTCAATTGTTGAATGGCATGGGCGATACCGCAAGCTTCTTGGAATTCGTTTTGGTAGCGCTGTACATCGGGTTCGATGTTGTCATATTTTGCATTTGGCCCCGCCGCCGTTAAAATTTTACTCAAATTCTGATTTTGATTGACCAATCGCTGTTGGTTGTGCTCAATGAGCTTGCGGGAGCAGTCGAGTATGCTTTGGCTACTGCGGTAATTGTCTGTCAACATCACGGTAGTCAAGGTTCTCGCTTGGTGGTATCGACTAACAAATTGTTGCATGTTGGAGACTTCCGCACCTTGAAAAGCGTAAATGCTCTGGTCGTCGTCGCCTACCACAAAGCAATTCGGCTTCTGGTCGTCGTCTTCAATCAAGGAGAAAAGCAGTTGGTTTTGTTGCCCAGAGGTGTCTTGGTACTCATCGACCAATACAAAATGGAATTGTTCTTTGTAATCCAACAACAAATCACCGCCTTCGGCCCAGGCCTCGACGACCCAATCAATCATGTCGGCGAATTCATAAACGCCTCTTTCTTGCTTGAGCGACTGGTATCGACTGAATAGCTGAGAGGCTTGAATCAGGCGCTGCCAATTCTCGTGTTTGGTTTCGTACTTCGGCAACTTCAAATCGCCGGGCATGAAATTGCCACTTCGCCTTTTGTAGACTTCGTCGGGGAAGGCTGTTTTGTAGGTCTCGTGGTCTTTCAAAGCCTCGACCCAACTTTCAATTTGGCTAGGATGGAGTTGCTCTCCCTGCATGATGTCCCATAGCTGTTTCAAGCTTCTACGCAGATGCACCGGGTTTTCCGAATAAGATTTGATGGGAGAGTCGCTGGGGAGCTCGTCAATGATGTCCTGAATCAGTTGCACCCTCTCCAAATCATCCATGACCCGCAATTCGCGTTTGGAAAATCTCTGCGGATTCTCCTGAATGACTCGATTGCATAGACCGTGAAAGGTGTGAACGTTGACTTTGTAAGCATCTGAACCCATGAATTGGCTCAAGCGTTGATGCATAGCGGCCGCGCCAGCTTCTGTGTAGGTCAGGCACAAAATGTTGCTGGGCAGGGCGTCGGTTTTTTGAAGAATATTCAAAATGCGCGCCGCCAAGATTTGCGTTTTACCCGTGCCGGGTCCAGCGATGACCATAACAGGCCCATAAATTTCGTCGACGGCTCGTTTTTGAGACGGATTCAACTTGTTGTACAAATCTTCGAAGGAGGCATTCATTGCTGGTTCAATTTACACAACTTGCAGGGTTCAAGAGGGTCTGTTAGATAAATTAATGCGATATTTGTTTGAGAGCTGAACTTCTGAAATCCATGAACCTGACCCAACAAGAATACCAAGAAATCACGGCCGACTGCCGAGCCATATTCGTCAAAAAGAATGCCGACTATGGTACCTCTTGGCGCTTGTTTCGCCCCAGTAGTTTGACCGATCAACTCTACATCAAAGCTCAGCGCATTCGAAACATTGAAGAAAGTGGTCAAAATGCGGTGGGGGATGATTTGCGCGGTGAATTCATGGGCTTGGTCAACTACGGCCTGATCGCTTTGGTTCAATTGCATTACGCCGCCCAAGGCAAAGAGCCGGGTTCCCTGGATGAAATCCTTCAGACCTATGATCTGTGGTCCAAAAAGACCTATGATCTCATGGTCTTGAAAAACACCGACTACGGCGAAGTTTGGAGAGCCATGCGCCCGAGCAGTTTCACCGACATGATCTTGGTGAAAATTGCACGCATCAAACAAATAGAAGACAACAAGGGGAAAACCGAAGTGTCAGAAGGGGCTGATGCCAATTACCAAGATATCATCAATTACGCCATTTTTGCGCTCATCATGTTGCCGCGTTAAATTATGAAATACGCTTTTATTGTTGTTCGATACCTGACAGCCTTGTTGTTTGTCTTTTCTGGGATGGTCAAACTGAATGATCCCAGTGGCTTTAGTATCAAGTTAAATGAGTACTTTGATGTCTTCGCCGAAGATGTTTCCACTCAGCAGGATTCGCTGTTTGTGAGCATGGAAGCCATTGGTTCAATGGGGGAAACCCTCGCCCGTTCAGAGGTTGAATTTGTTCAGCTCTACTCCTTTGACGGGACCAAGGAGTTTTCCATTCAATCGGAATCAGATGGTCTCGATTTTCGCTACACCTTGCAAGAATCGGGCATGACCAAGGGCCAGCTCGATGTTCATGATACGGCCGTGTCGGCCCATTCGGTGAAATTGACACTGTCAAACGGAAGCGAAACCCAATCCCAATTGCTGGCGGCCAGCGAGCTGGCCGCAACCCCAGACTACAGTCCCTCCTTTGACGTCAAACAATGGGTCAAGCCAGAGTCGGCCCTCAGGGGTTTCTTCAAAGGCTTGAAAGATTACAGCCTGTGGTTGAGCGGCTTCTTTTGTGCTTTGGAGGTATTGCTCGGTGTGGCCATGCTCATCGGATACGAAATGAAGATCACCGTGGCCTTGACCGCTGTTATCATCGTCTTCTTTACTTTTTTAACCGGGTATTCGGCTTACTTCAACAAAGTAACCGACTGTGGTTGCTTTGGTGATTTCCTCAAGCTAGAGCCTTGGACCTCGTTCAAGAAAGACCTCGTGCTCAGCGGTATGGTAGCTATACTGATTGCAGGACTGCGGCACAATGTGGCTTGGTTCAGCCGCCCGTTTGGTCACAAGTTGATGGCTACAACAGCAGCCGGTTTGAGCGTTTTTGCCTTTGTCTGTTACCTCTATTTGCCTGTTTGGGATTTCTTGCCCTACAAAGAGGGCAATGATATCAAGGCCATCATGGAAACCCTGCCTCCAGGTGAGCGGGCGTCTGACAGTATGCGAATCACCTTTGTTCTGAAAAAAGGGGAGGATACGGTTCATACCGACGCCAAAGGCTATGCCGCATGGGCCGAAAAAGGTTTCGAGTACAGCGATCGATTGGAGGAAGTCATTGCCAAGGGTTACCAATGGCCCATTCACGATTTTAGCATCATGGACATCGAAAAGGGCATCGATAAAACCGAAGATTTCCTCCATCACCAGGGTTATCAGTGGGTTTTTGTGGCCACCTTCTTGGAGAGCGCTTACAAACCCGCATTTGAATCGGTGAAGCCCTTGGCCAAACTAGCCGCTTCAAAGGGGCAACCCTTCTATGCCTTGAGTTCTACTTCTTCAGACATAGCCGCTGAATTTGCTCAGGCCAATGATCTGGGATTCTCTTTCCATTCGACCGATCAAAAAACCTTGATGACCATGGCGCGTTACAACCCGAATTTGTACTTGTTCAAAGGGCCGGTTGTGGTAAAAAAATGGAGCGGCCGCCATTTGCCCAGTCCATCTGTGTTTGATTCCAAACTCATGAAAGACTGATGAAGAGCTTGGGCTTTTTTCTAGCTGTCATGATGGGGCTTTTGGCCATCGTGTTCAGCTTGTTTCAAGCCTTGCCCAGCGCTGATCAATTGCTCACCGGGCAGCGTTCAGACGCGGCCACCACACAAGCCATCGTGGCTGATTTGGGTTTGGACCAACCATTGCCCACTCAATTTCTCCTGTATGCCAATGATCTGAGCCCCATCTCGGTCTATTCCAATCAAGCCGATAAAACGGCCTATCTCTCGGGTATAGCCATTCCTATGGGTTCGGTTTCTCTGTGGCTCAAATGGCCCTATTTGAGAAAGTCCTTTGTCAATCAACAGCCGGTGGCTCGTTTGTTGTTGGAAGCTTTATTGGGCACGGCGGTCTTGGCCTTGAGTGCCATGGTAATTGCCTTGCTACTGGGAGTGCCCATGGGCGTTCTGGCAGCCTTGAAAAAAGGAACCTGGATCGACCATGCCTTGACAGCGGGTTCCGCATTGGGGATTTCGGTGCCCAGTTTCTTTTCGGCTATGGTTATTTCTTGGCTGTTCGGATTTGTGTACAGTCAGCAAACGGGCTTGAGCATGACAGGCTCTCTTTATGAGTTGGATAGCCTTGGAGAATCGCTTCATTTGCGCTTGGATCACTTGATTTTGCCAGCGATAGCCTTGGGCGTTCGTCCACTGGCGGTATTCGTGCAATTGACCCGCAATACCTTGGTTGATGTGCTCTCTCAAGACTATGTTCGCCTGGCCCGTGCCAAGGGCTTGACCGAGGCTCAAGTAGTGTGGCGACATGCCTTGCCCAATGCGTTGAACCCTTTGGTTACAAGCATCGGCGGATGGTTCTCGAGCTTGTTAGCAGGCTCCTTTTTTACGGAGTATATTTTTCAGTGGAAGGGCTTAGGAAAAGTGACCATTGATGCTCTTCAACAGAGTGATTTACCGGTGATCATGGGAGCGGTGTTATTCACAGCCTGTGTGTTTTTCCTCATGCATAGCCTTACAGAGCGGTTGTATGTTTGGATGGACCCTAGATTGCGAGGGCAGGACAAGTGAACGGCATGAACAAGATTTTTTTAGTTGGACTCCCCGCCGCTGGGAAAAGCACCGTAGCGGTATGGTTGGCAGAACGCCTTGGTTGGACATTTGTAGATCTCGATCATGCCATCATGGAGCATACAGGTTCGTCGGTTCCCCAGCTTTTCATGGAAAAAGGAGAAGCTGAGTTTCGGGAAATTGAAGCCCAAGTATTAAGAGAAGTCAGTTCCCAAAACAACATTGTGTTGGGATGCGGGGGTGGAACGGCTGCTTTTCACGACAATATGTCGTACATGACAAGCCGAGGTTTGACCGTGTATTTGAACACCGAACGAACCCTTTTGGTCGACCGAATTGCAGAATCTCGCCATGAGCGCCCCATGTTTTTGGGGCTTGACCGTGAGCAAATTCAAGAGAAATTGACCGATATATTGGAATCTAGGGGTGTGTATTACAGTCAAGCCAAGTTGGTGTGGAATCGATCAGAGCCAAACGAAAAGCTATATTTTGCTGTTAATCAATTAGTTAGCACGTAGACCTCCCCTTGTCTTCCCAGGGTCTTCCAATTGTGAATTTCTCGTGAATAAGTTCGTAGGTACTAGCACCGTCAAGTACTTGCGTATCTGTGAGGGATGTTTACTTTTGGAAAGTTAACAATCTATAATAACTACTTATATGAACAAATCAGATTTGATTGGAAAGATTGCCAGCGATGCTGGAATCACCAAAGCTCAAGCTACTGCTGCTTTAAACAGCGTAACAGGTTCTATCACCGGCGCATTGAAAGGTGGAGACAAAGTAATCCTCGTAGGATTCGGAACTTTCTCTACTTCTAGCCGTGGCGCTCGTAAGGGCCGTAACCCCCAGACTGGTAAAGAAATTACCATCGCTGCTAAAACAGTGGTACGTTTCAAAGCCGGTGCTGAGTTGAGCAGTAGCATGAAGTAATTCATTACTACTCCAAAAACCCCGCCTCGGCGGGGTTTTTTTGTTTATATGCCTAGTACCTTTGTGGCATGCACTTGAGTCCAAGAGAAGCTTTTTTTGCGCATTTGGCCCAAACCAGCCCTTCGCCGCTGGGTTTGGAAATTGCCAGAGCCGAGGGGCATTATCTGTATGACCCGGCTGGAAACGCCTACTTGGATTTGATTTCCGGTATTTCGGTCAGTTCTCTCGGGCATAATCATCCGCGCATTGTTCAGCGCATCAAGGATCAGGCCGATCGTTTTTTGCATACTATGGTGTACGGAGAAACGATTCAAGCGCCTTCTTCTGAATTGGGAGCTCGTCTGGCTTCCGCTTTGCCGGCCTCCCTGTCGATGACCTTTTTGACCAATAGCGGATCTGAGGCCGTAGAAGGGGCCATGAAATTGGCCAAGCGCTGTACAGGACGTTCGGCATTTGTTGCCCAAACAGACGCCTATCATGGATCTACCCACGGGCCATTGAGCCTCATGAGCCATGAGTATTACAACCAAAAGTACCATCCGCTATTACCCGGGGTTCGGTTCATCGATCAAAATGACCTGGCTTCTGTTGAGCAACTTCCCGAAGAGGGAGTAGCGGCCATATTCGTGGAATTGGTGCAAGCCGAGCGGGGCTCAAAGGTTTCAGATAAGGCGTATATCGAGGCCTTGCGTGCCTACTGCGATAGAACCCAATCTTTGTTGGTGTTTGATGAAATTCAAACCGGTATAGGCCGCACGGGAACCCTGTTCTGCTTTGAGCAATATGGAGTTATTCCTGATGTTTTGTTGCTGGGAAAGGCACTAGGAGGCGGTCTACCCATTGGTGCATTCATCACTCGGCCCGAATGGATGTTGCAACTCAGCGACAAGCCCATTTTGGGCCATTTGAGCACCTTCGGTGGCAATGCTCTGGTCTGCGCCGCTGCTGATGAGGCCCTCTCCATCGTAATGGAGGAATTGGAGCAGTTTCAGGTACAAGCAAAATCCGATCGTTTTAAAAAGCAATTGGTGCACAGCCACATCAAAGAAGTTCGCGGACTGGGTTTGCTGTTGGCCGTTCAGGTGGAGTCGACCGAACGGTGCATGGCGGCCATTCGCTATCTGTTGGAACAGGAAGGCCTGTTTTCCGACTGGTTTTTGTACGAGCCATCTTGCCTTCGTTTGGCTCCTCCCTTGAGTATCACGTTTGAAGAAATCGATCGTGCTTGTGCTTCAATTTTGCGCGCATTGAATCATGTCTCGTAGTTTGTTTCTCAGTATGTTGGTCTGGGGCCTGGCTCTGGTTTCTTGCCGAGGCGATCAGGCAGAAGTTCCCGCCTATGAACCTGCTGAGCGATTGGCCGAATTCAGTTCCTTGCTGGTTCGCAGCCACAATGCCCTAGAGGCCCTGTCTATGGGAGAGGAGTTCTGGCCCGCAGCCGCCACGCGCCGTTGGATGGACAGCGTCGCGAATGATCCCGACGGATGGGCCCTTCAATTGGATTTCGGACCTGGAATGCAATGGGCCGATGGTTCCTGGGTGCGCGGTACGCTGAGCTTATCAGGCATGCATTGGCCCATTCAAAAAGGCGATAGCCTGCAAATCAATTGGAGCAGTTCCGACAGCTTTGCCATCAAAGCTTCAAAAAGTTGGGTGTCAGTTTTGGGGCACGTGCAGTACCAAGCCCTTGCCTTTGGTCGCTCCCAAATGAATTGGGTAGGTGATTATCAAAACGGTCAGCAAAAGGTACATGTCAAGGCTGAATCCCAATGGGAACTCGTGCCTGAGAATAGCTTAGAGCCTAGTTGGGAAGACGGCCATTGGTTGTCGGCACAGGTGGATTTGAGTTATGTTCAATGGGCTTCTGGGCAACCCATTCAATGGGGGGCTCGGGTATTCAAGGCAGAAAGAGCCAAGCATTGTTTGGAGCAAGTATTAGCTGGTCGTTGGTCGGCTAGCCCCTTATTGCGGTCGCAGGACTCAACCTATATGGAACACGACCCTTTTCGCGATCGTCGCTGCGATGCCACGGTTAGAGTGGAGTCTGGCAAACAGGAATGGTTATTGGACGCTTGGTAATTCCAAGACTTTTGGGAAGTCGCAGGGTAGGCAATTTCCGTCATTGTAGTGAGCCCAATGGTGGTCTCTGCCGTTTGTAATCCACAGCCATGGGCACTGTAGAGAATGGTTGTAGCCCAAAATCTGAAGAAGTGTTTGGGGCTTGATAGGAACTTCTGGAGCTTTGCATTCCACCAGTACTAAAGGCTTGCCTTGTCGGTCAAAAGCCACGATGTCAAACCGTTTCTCTAATCCTGCCACCTTCAAACCGCGTTCGACCGCGATGCGCTGAAAGGATAAGCCATGAACCGCATGAAGTGTTTGCAGACAATGCTGCCTGACCCATTCTTCGGGTGTTAGGGGGATAAATTTTTTTCGAACGGGATCGAAAATCGATTTTTTTTGCCCCACATCCTGAATGCGGAATGAGAATTCCGGAAAGTTCAGCTGTTCCACCTCTCGAAGGTAGGGTGTATGGCAAAAATGGCCGAAACCATATCGCAATTTTTAACCGCGTCGAAATCAATCGAGGCCGGGAAGTTTTCGCCCTTGTATTTGTTGCACGGGGAGGAAACCTACTTTTTGGATGCCTTGGCTGAGCTGTTGGAAGAAAAGGTCCTACAGCCCGCTGAGCGAAGTTTCAACCAAACCTTGGTGTACGGCAAGGAAATCAGCATGACGGATTTGGTTTCTACCGCTCGTCGATACCCCATGATGAGCCGTTACCAACTGATCATAGTCAAGGATGCGCAGCACTTGAAAGATTGGGACAAGTTGTTGGCTTATGCCGAAAATCCGCTGGAGAGTACCGTGCTCGTATTGGTCTATCGAGGGGCCAAATTTGACATGCGTCTCAAAGTGGGAAAGGCCTTGGCCAAACATTCAGTGTATCTGGCCGATAAACTTCGCGATTATCAATTGCGTGATTGGATACCGGAGTATTGCCGATTGAAAGGAAAGAGCATCGATTCGTCAGCGGTCAACATGCTGATTGACTTGCTAGGCGCTGATTTGACAGTCATTCACAACGAATTGGATAAGGTCTTTGTGCACATGACCGATGATTTTGTTCGCTCTGTACACATCGAACAGCATGTCGACTTCAATCGAGAATACAATGTGTTCGAATTGCAAAGTGCTCTGGCTTCCAGAAACTTCAACAAGTGTGTTCAGATTGCGCATCAAATGGGAACGCGCAGCGAAAAAGGGGAGTTGTTGAGGAGCGTACCGGCCTTGTACAATTACTTTTCGAAGGTCTTGAAGGTGCAGAATTCCCAGGCTCGATCCAAGCAAGAATTGGCGTCAGCGCTAGGGGTGAATCCCTTTTTTGTCGATGAATATGTGATGGCGGCTCGCAATTATTCAGCCCCTGATCTGGAGCGCGTTTTCAATGCCATCAAGTATTTGGATTTGCGTTTAAAGGGAGTGCACCGAGGCTCGGCAAGCGATGGAGATCTATTGGCCGAGGCGGTCGTTCAAATTCTCAAACCGAGTCAATCCTGAAGGAAGTAAAAATGCGGGGCACTACGCTTCGTTTATTTGCTTATTATTTCCGTAATTTGTTTTTATACAAACTATGAAAAAACTGTACGTACTTCTGGGTTCGGCATTGGCAGTGGGCAGCATCAGCGCTCAAATTCCAGCCCAGCAATTGAACGGAATGTGGATGGGCGAAGCCCAATCTTCTCAGTCCTCGAAAGTTCTGGTTGATCAAGCCGACAACGGCGGTTTTGGTCAGGCGCGCAAAGGTGTTTCAGGCCGTGGTGTAGATTACAACAGCTTCATCGAAGTGGGATCTACCTACTACGATTTGCAAACCAACTACGCCATGCCTCGTCGATTGGTCTTGCATCCTGATGGTGCCGTTTCGGCCACATGGACCACTTCTCCTAGCGATGCTGTCGGTTTCCCTGGTCGCGGTGCGGGTTACAACTTCGCCGACAAAGACGGCAATTGGGGTAGTCCTACTGCCACCAAAGTAGAGCCTACACAGCGTTCTGGTTGGCCCAGCATCGGCATCTTGGCCGATGGTAGCGTGTTTACCATGGCTCACGATGCTTCCAATGGTGGATTCTATTTCACCAAGAGCAGCAGCGCCAGCAGTCGCCCAAGCACCACTTCTTATGTGTTGGACGAAGCTCCTTACAAGCCTATCTGGGGTCGTGCAGCCAGCAACGGTGACAACATTCACTTCATTTGCAGCTACACAGATTCAGCTGCCCCTGGTGAAAAGCGCGCTCCTACACGTCAGGGTGTTTTCGCTCCAATGGTGTATAGCCGCTCTACAGACGGTGGTCAAACTTGGGACAAGAAACACACGGTTTTCCCTGGTTTTGATAGCACCTTGACCAATTACGGTGGCGCCGATCAATATGCGATTGACGTAAAAGGAAATACGGTTGCCGTTGTAAACGGTGATTTGTTGCAAGGCGTTGTGGTGTTCAAGAGTACAGACAACGGTGACAACTGGACCCGCATCATGGCTGATTCCTTCCCCTATGCCCCTTGGTCAGATAGCAAGCAAATGCTGGACACTCCTTTGACCAACGACGGAACCGTTGACGTCTTGATTGACGATAATGGTCAATTGCACGTTTTCTGGGGTCTGGGTCGTGTGTTCAACGATGACACCACCGATGGATCTTACAGCTTTTATCCTGGTTTGCAAGGAATTGTTCACTGGAGCGAATCAACCGGCAATAGCCAAATCATTGCATCAGGAGCTTCTTTTGACCGCACCGATGATGGAATCAATAGCTTGGATCAATCTACCTACAATTCCTTGTCAAGCGGAAACGTGCCCTCAGGTTTGAATACCGTAGCTCGCTTGGGTAATACCTCAGCTATGCGTCAACCTGTTAGTTCCATAGGCGCTGACGGAACCATCTACTGTGTATTCTCTGTTCCCATGGAAGAAGATTTTTCTGATTTGGGTGCCAACTTCCGTGATATCGGAGTGGTCTACTCAACTGATGGAGGGGCTACTTGGAGCGCAGAGCAGAACATTACTCAGCGTTTGCAGCGCGAAGACGACTTCCCAACAGTTGCTCGTCAGGCCAATGATTTCTTGCACGTTATGTGGCAGCAAGACGAAATCGCGGGTACCAACTTGCAGAACAACTCCGCCTCATTTGGTAACCACCCTGTGATTTTGAACACCATGTACTACCAAGCGATTCCCGTTTCTGAGATCAAAGCTGGCAACATTGGAATGCTGTGGGGTGTAAACGTTGAGAAGCCCAACACCGGTGAGGTGATGGTGGTCAATCAGAACTATCCCAACCCCTTCGAAGACAATACACAAGTTACGGTGTATTTGACGCGTCCCGGTGATGTGACCATCGAAGTTCGCAACGCTATGGGTGCTTTGGTCAAGACCGAGAAAGCCAACAACTTGATGAAGGGCAATCACGTATTGACCATTCACGCCGACGAATTGACCAGCGGTGTGTATACCTATACCTTGATTTCAGGCGGTAGCAGCGTTAGCCGCACCATGATGGTCAAGTAATCTTTTCAATGAAATGACTCAATAAAGCCCCGGGCAATGCCCGGGGCTTTATTTTTGTAAGGTGCGAACGGGCTACAAATACAATTTGATTTCAGGATCGCTGTTCTTGTCAATGGCTCTGTACTTGTTTGTGGAGCGACCCGCCTTGAACATGATGCCTGAAGCAGGAGAGTGGGGCAATCCCTTGGCATGGGTTCTCATGCTTTGGTCCTTTTTTCGCTACTATACTGCCTATTTGCAGTGGGTTAAAAAGAAACGCGACGACGATCGATCTTCTCTATTGGGGCTGCTGATGTTATTTTCTACTTTGGGACTTACCGCTTGCACTCCGTTTAATTATCAGCAAGAAGGGCAAGATGTTCCCACAGCCGGGCATTTGAAAACGGCTTTTGATGCGGGAGATAGTTTTGTCGTTCAACAATGGCTGGATCAGTTTGAAGTAGATTATCCCAACGCCCACATTGAACCCGTTTTTATGACCGAATCTCAGCTGTTGCAAGCGGTAGAACAATCGAGCCTCGAGTCTTTTTACTTGCATCGGTATTTGGATAGCTCAGAAGTACAAGCCTTGGAAAGCCGAGGCGTTCAAGTGCGTTCGGTAGAAGTGGCCAAAACCAGCGTGGCTGTGGTAGTGGGTAAGCAATCATCGCTCAGCCAAATGTCCTGGAAAGAGTTTTATTCCCGCCTCACTCAATCGGGAGTTTGGGTTTGCGATCGAACCGGAAGCGAACTCCGTTCAGCTATAGATTATGCCAAGAACGGGAAATTGGACTCCAGCACCTGGCGTGTGCTTGAAGCGGGGACGGTGAATGACCTATTGGCCCAATTGAACCAAGATCCCAATGCCATTGGGTTGGTGTCCCTGAACGCCATTTCAGACAAAAAAGACCCACTTTCTCTTCAGTACCGCAGCCAGTGCAAAATCCTAAAGTTGGAAAATACCCAAAGCGGTGAATTTGTAGGTCCCTTCCAAAGCGAGATCCTGCGAAATCGCTACCCCATGGTACAGCCCATTGTTGCCTATGATCTGCAAGGTTATAGCGGTCTGTCGGCCGGATTGATGGCCTTCGTTTCGTCACAGCCCGGACAAATCATCGCCAAGAAATCGGGCCTTTTGCCACACACACAACCGGCAAGAACCATCCAGTTGCAGTAATTGCAGAACTTTTTGGAACAATTTTTGACTTTTCTGGTCATAATTCTTCATTTCATAACCCTGAAAAAAATACTATGTTGTTCCTTTGCACCTTTCCAATGAAACAGTTACGAAATATTGCCTTAATTCTTGTTGCTTTTGCCGCTACTGCACTTCAAGCTCAAAGTTTGAAAGAAGCTCAGCGATTGACTCGCAACGAGCAATTCGAAGATGCCGAAAAGGTGTACAATTCTTTGATTGTAGCCAAAGCCAAGATTGTAGATAATTACTACTACGCAGGTTTGAACGCCATCATGAAGGGCGACTCCCTTCAAGCCATTGCCTATTTTGATAAAGGCTTGTTAGCCAATCCTAAAAAGGCTTGGTTGTGCTACGTTGGTAAGGGGAATATAGCCTTGCGCCAAGGCAAAGACAGCGAGGCTGAATTGCTCTTTGCTCAAGCCCGTCAAACCAGCAAGAAAATGCTGGGACTGGTGAACAAGGAAATTGGCCGTGCTTATTTGATGGTCGAATTTGCTCCCAAGAGCAAGTTGTTGGCCAATGCTCAAAAGGCCTTGACTTATTTGAACGAGTCTAACGATGATTTCGAAGCCAAGTTGATGAAAGGTGATGCATTGTGGACGGCCAATCCTGGCGACGCCTCTTTGGCTGTGCAGCAGTTCATTCTTTCTGGATACGAAGCTGTAGAAGACCCTCGTCCCTTGTTGCGCGAAGCCTTGGTTTATCAGCGAGTTCGCAATTACGGGTTGTCCAAATTGCGCGTCGAAGAAGCCATTGCCAAAGATGCCGATTACGCTCCCGCTTACCGTCAGTTGGCTGACTTGATGGGTTTGATGGGAAATCGTGATTCAGCCGTTTTCTACTATCAGCAATACTTGAAGCGCAACAACAACACCTCTGCACGTGTGAAGTATGTACAAGCCTTGTATTTTAACAAGCAGTTCTTGGATTGCGTACAAGAAGCAGAAACCTTGTTGGGCGAAAAGGCCATTCCTAGTTTGTATGGTGTCATAGCTTTTGCGGCAGCCGAATTGGAAAATCCTTCGGCCGAAGACATCCAAAAAGGGTTGAACAACATGGATTTGTACGAGACCAAATTTGTCAAGCAGTACAACCGCATGTTGTCACCTAACGAAACCTTGGTTAAGGGTTTGTTGATGCACAAGAATGGTCAAATTGATGCAGGTTTTGTGTTGATCAAGCAGTGCCTGAGCGATACCGCTCGCGCCGCTGAAATGTGGTACGATCGAGTTCAAAACATGTATTACAGCCAAGAAGAATGGGAATATGCTTCGGAGGTATTCAAGTTGAAGCAAGTGAAGTTGGGTACCTTGAATGATCGCGATATGTATTTCTGGGGTCGTAGCTTGAGCAAACAAGGGCGCAACGAAGAAGCATTGGAAATTTACAGCGGTTTGATCGCGGCTGATTCCAACTACGTTTCAGGATACAAATTGATCGCCGATACGTACTACGACATGGACAAAAGCGATAGCATGGGAATGGCAAGTGCTACCTACAAGACTTGGATCTCCAAGTTGAGCGAAGAGCAGAAGGAGTCTTTCCGCAATGAAATAGGCTATACCTATGTAAAAATGGCCATGGCGGCTCAGACACGTAAGAATTACGAGTTGGCCAGCGAGTACTTCGGTATGGCGATTGAAGTTCGTCCCGAAGACACCCAGGCGGCAACAGCCAAAGCGGCCATCGATTCTTACTTGGAAAAGGTGCGCGAGCGTGAGGCGCGCAGAGCGGCCCGCGAAAACCGTTAAGTTCTTTTTTTGACATTTTTTGAAGGCCCGGACATCTGATGTTCGGGCCTTTGTATTTTTGGGCATGCGTCTAATGTTGGGCTTGGTTTGCATGTGGGCGTCGGCATTGTCGGCCCAACTCACGATTCAATTGAGGTCGGCCCAAGACGCAGAGCAGATCTATGCTTGGGCGAGCGAGCTGCAAATTGAGCTTGAGCCCATATGCGAAGAGTGGGGAATCTATCATTTGAATCAGTGGGTTTCACCCAGTGAGTTCCCTTCTTGTGTCGCCCTGTGGCAAAAGGAGAGGGCCATTCAGCGCAGGTATATGCCCAATGATGCCGAGATTTCCTTGCAGAAATACCTGCCATTGATTCAGGCTCCAACCTTGTGGGATTACCAGCGTGCCCATCTCACCCGCCGTGGAACGGGACTCGTCGTAGCCTTGGTTGACGATGGTTTGGATACCTCACACCCCGATTTGATGGACAACATTTGGGTGAATGCCAATGAAATTCCTTGGAATGGCATGGACGATGACGGGAACGGTTATATCGATGATGTCTTCGGGTGGAACAGCGGTGACAAGACGCCTGAAGTTTTCAATAAGGAGTCGGTCTACTACGAACATGGCACCATGGTAGCGGGTGTGTTGGGCGCGCGCGGGGACAACGGCATTGGAATTTCAGGAGTGGCACCGCAAGTGAAGATGATGCCCATTCTGTGTTACCCCAGCAATGGGGTTGATACCGATTTGGGTGTGATAAGAGGCATGGTCTATGCCTACCGCCAAAAACAATTATGGTTGCAAACCGAAGGAAGCAAAGGGGCTCCCATTTCCGTGCTCAACATGTCTGTGGGCATGGATAACGCATTTCCGGAAGATGCTCCGCTTTGGTGCGCCATGTTTGACTCACTGGGAAGTGTCGGAATCGTGTCGGTGGCGGCGACCACCAACCAGAATATAGACATCGGTTCCAGCGGAGACATCCCTTCTTTGTGCTCATCGCCTTACCTGGTTGTTGTCAGCAATAGCGATGTCAATGACAAGCCCGTTGGTTCAGGATTCTCTACCGAGTTTGTAGACCTCGCAGCGCCCGGTGAAGGGGTTCATACCACACGCGTTTACAGCAAGAATCCGTCTAACCCTTACAAAAGTGGGGGTGGTACTTCGTTTGCAGCCCCTCAGGTTTCCGGAACATTGTTGCTCCTGCACGCAGAATCCTGTTTGACCTATTTGGATTTGCGCAAGCAAGATCCCGATAGCGCATTGAAACTGATAACGACCTGGTTGTTGTCGTCGGTTGATACCTTGTCTGATTTGGCCACTAGAACCAAGAGTTCAGGCCGATTGCAAGCGTATAGAGCGTATCAGCTCATGCATGAATGGTGTAGCCAAAATGATCCGGTGTACCGTACAAGGGAATGGAACATGCCGAAACTCCGAATTTGGCCCAACCCAGCTTCCGGAACCGTGCATTTCGATTGCGATGTGCCCGCCTCTCAAATGACAGTCATCTCTTCTATGGGACAAAAGGTTTACGAAGGACAGGCCGTCTCTGAATGGAATGCCGGGGCTTTGCCTGCCGGTGTCTACAATGTGGCGGTTGAATGGCCTGACGGGGCTAGGGCGACAAGAACACTCGTTGTTCAACCCTAAGCAGAAATCTTTAATCTACGGGTTTGAATCCTTCAAATCCATTCTTGCAATGGTTGCAGTAATGCATGCTGCGGCAAAGCGTAGGGCCAAATGGGGTTTGCAAAGTCGTATTGCGGCTGCCACACAAGGGGCAAGGTGTATCGCTGAGTACATCCAATTCTATGTACCCTTCATGGCGAGGCGGAGGTGCCAAGCCGTGCTTTTTTAGGGATTCCAAGCCGCGTTCGCTGATGAGGTTGGAATTCCAGGCGGTTTCAAAAGAGGTTTGTACAATGGCCTGCGAAAAGCCAGCAGCGACCAAAGCGTCGTGAACCAGGCTTTCCATGATTTTCAGGGCAGGGCAGCCTGAAAAGGTTGGAGTTAATTGAACCTGGGCATGTCCGTCTTGCTCAGATGCAATTCGTGTAACAATGCCCAAGTCCAAGATATTCAAGGTTGGGATTTCAGGATCCAAGACTGCTTCCAAGGCATCCAAGATGACTTGCTCTCGCGCGTTCAACGCTTGAGCGTGAAGGGGATGCGGGGCTGGAAAGTCAGTGGTCTTCATCCTATCGGTTTACCACTCCGCGCTGGGGTCTATGCGAAATACTTCGCACATTTCATCCAACAAGGGCTGCAAGTACGGGCTGTGTTGGCCATGTCGGCCTCCGGTAACGGCATCGCTTTGGGGAATGTTCAAGCCGCATGACTCCAAGAAAGGAACGACGGTTTCCATCCAGCGGGATTTCAAGGCTGCTTCTCCGGCGAAAATGTTGACTTCAGAAATCTCTTTTTCGTAATCACCTTCCTCGAAAATGCCCAAAGCCAAGGGCCATACCTCATTCAAGGCCTCTTGCATGCGCTGGTGGCTCTCTTCGTTTCCTTCGGCTAGTTGTTTGATCCAAGTCTTTCCGTGCATGACGTGGTACTTGATCTCGCCGCGAAACTTGCGAGCGACCATGGCCAGAGGTTCGTACACCGATGCCATGAGCATTTCGAAGCGCAGGGCTTCAGCCTGGTCAAACAAGTACTGGCGCACAATCGAGAAGTTGAACTCCCCAATGGGGGCTTCCACCAATTGACAGCAGTGAAACTGCTCGGCATTGCGGGTAAAGGCTACGGTGTCGGGATCCTGTTCGCCAAGTTCATGCAGCAGTTCAAACAAGGCCAGGGATTGGCCGATCTTGTCTTGTGCCATGCTGGAAAAGGCGATGTCCTCTTCCAAAATGGGGCCTAGTCCGGTCCATTCAGAGTTGCGGTGACCAATGATCAGTTGATCGTCGGCCATTTTGTACAGGAGCTCAATCAAGCCCATTACGTGTCTTTCGGTCATCTCCATGGCTTAGGCGTTTTGTTTTTGTTTGTAGGCTTGAATGCGGTCCATCACCTTGTAGCTCTCAGGGTCTCTGTGGTACTTGCTCGGTGTGGTCTCGAAAATGTCGGCATCTTCATAGGCCGTAGCGTAGATGCTGGTAGTCGGGGCGACCCAGATGTTGACGCACTGTCCACGACGAGAGTATTGCTCTTTGGCGAAAACAGCGGCTAACTCGGCATTGGGAGCGTGCACCGATCCCACGTGAATGTGGTGGGTGCCACGTTTCTTCTGTTCAAATACTTCGTAGGTCTGGAACTGATCCATGGGGGTATTCATGCCCTGCTGTGACTCAGAGTCCAATTGGGCGCGCTCGATGCGAGGATCTAAGGAATGAATTTTCATGAGCCTTATGACAACGGTGTCGCGTATTCGGTGTTTTCTTTCAAAATGGCGCGGCGAACCCAGCGGCCTTTTTCTTCGGCCATGCGGCGAACGGCCAAACGCTCAGCGTTGCAGGGACCGTTGCCATTGATGACCTGTTTAAAGGTTTCCCAATTGGGTTCTGTGTATTCCCATTTGCCCGTTTCTTCGTTTTTGCGCAACTCGCTATCGGGAACGCTGAGCCCCAAATCCCAAATTTTGGGCACGTACATGTTCAAGAAGGTTTGACGCATGTTGTCATTGGTATCCATTTTAACCTTCCAACGCATGAGCACTTCGGTGTGCTGGCTGGCGCTATCGGGAGGACCAAAGAAATGCATGATGGGTTCCCACCAGCGGTTCAAAGCTTCTTGCACCATTTGACGCTGTTTGGGGGTTCCTGTAGCCAAGAAAACCACGTTGTCGTGTCCGTATTTCAAGTGAAAAGACTCTTCGGCGCAGATGCGGTCTAGCGCTCGGCTGTAAGGGCCGTAACTGCCTTTTGAGTTCGCCAATTGATTCACAATGGCCGCAGCGTCGATCAACCAGGCGATGACAGCACTGTCTGCCCACGTGACGGCAGGGTAGTTGAACACATTGGAGTATTTGCTCTTGCCAGTCAGCAAATCGTTGACCATGTCTTCGCGGCTTTTGCCCAGCGTCTCGGCGGCGTTGTACAACAATTGGGCATGGCCCACTTCGTCTTGCACTTTTGCCATCAACGCCAATTTGCGGCGAAACCCAGGAGCACGGGTGATCCAGGTGCCTTCGGGCAATGATCCAATGATTTCAGAATGGGCATGTTGTTCGATCATGCGAATCAATTGCTTGCGGTACAAAGCCGGCATCCAATCGCGGGGTTCAATTTTGTCTCCTGCAGCGATGCGGGCTTCGAATTCGGCCAATTGAGCGGGGTCTTCTCCTGGAGCCAGGTACCCATCGAATTTGGTGTTGGGGTCTATGTAAGCACTACCGTACATAATTGTGGTGTTTGTTTAATCCGTTTAATATAAACTCTGTGAGTTGGTTGGCAATTTGACTGGGGCTCATGTCTCCGTCTGGGCGGTACCATTCGACGACCCAGTTCAAAGAACTCAAAATGGTCAGCAGAGCGAATTTGTTGTCAGAATCGACGAAGACGCCTTCTGATTCTCCCTGGGCCAAAATTTCGCGAAAGGCAGCCTCGTAACGATCGCGTCTGACAATCAATGCGTCGCGCAATTCACCTTGCAAATGCCTCCACTCGTGCACGAAGACGTAGGAGGCGTCTAGGTCATGTGTCAATACTTCGATGTGGGAGCGAATGGCCATTCCCAATTTCTCCTGCGGATTGAAGTAAATGTCATTGACCTCTGCAATGCCTTTTTCAAAGGCGCCAGCAATGCGGGTGCAGGTTTGCCAGAGCAAATCTTCTTTGGAGGAAATGTGGTTGTACAGGGAAGGAGCTTCCATGTTCAAGGCGCCAGCAATGTCGCGCATGGAGGTATTTCGGTAGCCGTGAACACGCATGAGCGCCAGGGCTGTTTTGAAAATTTCCTCTTTGCGGTTAGGGCGAGCCATACGACAAATATAGACATCGCCATTGAAACTAACTAACAGTAGTTAGTTTTTTTTAACTCAAAGCTTGACTGGCCAGGTTTCGAATTGAATCAAATCCACAGGGATTGAGCTTTTTCCAAGTCTTCAGGAGTATCGATGGAGAGACCTTGAGACTGCACGTTGGCTACTCGAATGGAGTAACCATTTTCCAACCATCTCAGTTGTTCCAATGACTCAGCCAATTCCAAGGAGCTGGGCGATAATTGGGCCAGTTCCAACAGGACCTTGGAGCGAAAGGCATAGAGGCCCAGGTGGCGCCAATGCTGAATCACAGATTGGTTTCTGTTAAAAGGAATGGGGCTTCGTGAAAAGTACAGGGCAAATTCCTCAGAGCTTCTCACCACTTTGACCGCATTGGAATTTTGAACCTCTTCGGGCTCACAAGGGCAGGCCAAGGTGCCAATTTGGGTGCTGGGATGCTCGAACAAATCAAGCAGGGCCTGAAGTTGAGATTCCTCCACAAAGGGTTCATCGCCTTGAGCGTTGATGATGAGTTCCGCCTTTATTTGAGCTTCACGAACCGCGAACTGGCATCGATCGGTACCGCTGGGCAAATCAGACGGGGTCATGACAACCTGCGATTTTCCGGCTGCTTTGGCGGCAATTTCTGTGTCATCAGTGGCTAAATAGAGCTGCTCAACCGGGCAAAATTGGCCCAGTCGATCCAACACGCATTCAATCAAGGTCTGCCCACCCAGAGGCGCTAGAGGCTTGGCTGGAAAGCGCGTGCTTCCCCAGCGGGCCGGTACAACGATGGCAAAGGTGCGCGAACTGCTAAGCATAGGGCTAAGGTAAGGAACTTCGATTCAGGTACGAATGCGGTTCATTCGCAATGCGGCCTCAAGGATCAATGAATGTCGCCGTGATGAACCGATGGGTCAAAAGGAACTTGAGGGTTGGGCTCTTCTGATATCAAACCAGAGGCTGCCTTGATTTTGTAGTAAATATCAGAGTTCTGGTAGGTGCCGATGAACAAAGAGGAGCCCGGTCCTGAAGCAAAAACCGGAACGGGAATACCCGTGTGCTCACGGGTGCTCCAAGCACCTACTGAGCGGGTAGAATCGGTGTCGTAATTGACCAAACTCAATCCTCCGGTTTCGTGGTCAGCCGTAATGATGACCAGGGTTTGGCCGTCCTTACGAGCAAAATCCAACACCGCTTCAATGCAGCGATCAAAATCAAGGGCTTCTTCAACGGTGTATTTCAAGTCATTGGCGTGCCCACCCCAATCGATTTGGCTGCCTTCTACCAGCATGAAAAAGCCAGCGCTATCATTTTGGTCTAACACAGACAAGGCTTTTGTCGTACTGGCCGTCAAAAAATCTCCGCGACCTTTCGACATAGGAGGTACTTCTTTGTCTTTGGAATAAAATCCGACAAAGCGAGGGCAACCTGTCTCCAAAATATCGCCTAGGCCAATGGCGACGCTGTATCCGGCTTTTTTGAGCCATTTTTCGCTGTACAAGGGGTAGTCACCGCCGATGGCCACATCTACGCTTCCATTGTAGAACTGCTCGGCAATTTCTTTGTCCATGTATCGGCTGGGAACATGGGCGTAAAAGGCAGCAGGAGTGGCGTGCGTGAGGCCGCAGGTAACCACCATGCCCGTTGATTTGCCTTGCTTTTTGTAGAATTCAAGCAGGGTTTCGCGGGCCATGGAGTCAGGACCTACGCCTATCATGCGGTTCTGGGTTTTTTCGCCAATGCTAATGGCCGTGGCTCCGGCACCGCTATCGGTAATGAAATTCGAAGCACTGGAAGTCATGCTCAAGCCCATGGCATCCGTGATGCGAAACACGGCTAAGGCTGAATCGGGCCGAGCTGCTTGTGCGGCCCACCACTGGGCAAGGCCGGTTCCATCGCCAATCATGACGACGATGTTTTTGGCCAAACGAACATCACCCAAAACAATGTCTTGGGCCATTAATCCCATCGAAGCAAGGCCAAATAAGCCCAAAGTCAAAACGCGTTTCATGACAATTGCAAAGGTAAGGAGACCCGTGTTACCGAATGGTGATTAATCGTGGTAGCCGCTTGGCCGGCAAGGGTTAACTTTGTGGCTCAAATTGCTATGAACGGATTTTTCAATACTCCCCCCGCTGTCAATGAACCTGTATATGCTTATGCCCCTGGTTCGGCTGAACGTGCGCATTTGAAAGCGGCATTGGCCGAGGCCCGTGCCCAAGAACTGGATGTTCCTATGTTCATCGGTTCAGAAGAAGTGAGAACAGGCAAATTGCAGAGAATGTCTCCTCCTCATGACCACGCTCATACCTTGGGGCATTTTCATGTTGGCGATGCCTCTCATGTGAAACAAGCCATAGCGGCTGCCATGGCCGCCAAGCCCGCTTGGGAAGCCATGCCCTGGGAGCAACGCGCAGGGATTTTCTTGAAAGCAGCCGAGCTGTTTTCGAGCAAGTACCGCTACGCCATCAATGCCGCCACCATGTTGGCCCAAAGCAAGAATGCGTACCAAGCCGAAATCGATGCGGCTTGCGAATTGATTGATTTTTTGAACTTCAACGTTCAATTCATGACAGAGATTTACAGCGATCAACCACCGGCCCAGACCAAGGGTATTTGGAATCGCTTGGAATACAGACCCCTGGAGGGCTTTGTGTTCGCGGTTACTCCTTTCAACTTTACGGCCATCAGCGGCAACTTGCCCACTGCTCCTGCCATGATGGGCAATGTAGTGGTATGGAAGCCTTCTGAAACTCAGGTCTATTCCGCCCAGTTGTTGATGCGTGTTTTCAAAGAAGCGGGATTGCCCGACGGTGTCATCAATTTGATTTATTCCCCCGGTCCTGAAACAGGTGATATCGTGTTCAAGCACCCTGAATTTTCGGGCTTGCACTTCACCGGTTCTACCGGCGTTTTCCGCACCATGTGGAAGTTGATTGGCGAGAATATAGCTACCTACAAGAGCTATCCTCGCATAGTGGGAGAGACGGGTGGCAAGGACTTCATCTTGGCGCACGCTTCAGCTGATCAAAAGGCCTTGGTGGCCGCCATCATTCGCGGAGCCTTTGAATTCCAAGGTCAGAAATGTTCGGCCGCATCAAGGGTTTACATTCCCAAGAGCATTTGGCCCAATGTCAAGGAGATGCTGGTAGCAGAAATGGCTACGCTGAAAGTGGGACCCACTGAAGACTTTGGCAATTTTGTCAATGCGGTCATCGACGAGCGCGCTTTTGATAAGATTTCCTCCTACATCGATCAGGCGAAAAAAGACGGTGTTGAAGTTCTTTGCGGCGGATCATACGACAAGTCAAAGGGTTACTTCATTCAGCCCACCATTTTGATGGCACCTTCGGCTCGTTACCGCACCATGTGCGAAGAGATTTTCGGACCTGTTTTGACCATTTGGGTGTACGAGGATGCCGATTGGGCAAACATGTTTGAATTGGTCGATTCCACCAGCGAATACGCCTTGACCGGCGCCATCTTCTCTCAAGATCGCTACGCTGCCACCGAGGCTACTTGGGCCTTGAGAAACAGCGCAGGTAATTTCTATATCAACGACAAACCTACGGGCGCTGTGGTTGGTCAACAGCCTTTCGGCGGAGGCCGAGGTTCTGGAACCAACGACAAAGCCGGAGCCAAGGTCAACTTGCTTCGCTGGACCAGTCAGCGCACCATCAAGGAAACCTTCAATCCTCCAACCGATTACCGATATCCCTTCCTCAGCGAGGAGTAAATAAAAAAGGCCCCGAAATCGGGGCCTTTTTTATACGCTAGCGTTTAGTTGTTGATGCAGCACTTTGGACACGCTGCATTTGTAGGGCTTGCCCAAGTAGTTGTTCACCCACTCAATGCCCTTGATGGCTGAGGTGAAAAAGAGCTCATTCGCAGCAGTGACATCGGTTTCGGTGACGGGTCTTTCTTGAATGCTGTATCCGTAGGCGTCAGCGAGTTGCAACACGATGCGGCGCATAACGCCATCAATGCCGTATTCGCTGATGGGAGGAGTGATCAAGAATTCGTCTTGCACCAAGAAAACGTTGGAATAGCGACCCTCGGCGACGCGGCCGTAATCGTTGAAAATCAGAACCTCATCCAGCTGCTTGGACTCTGCGTAAAGACCAGCCATGACGTACAGCAAAGCTGATTGAGTCTTCAGGGAACTGAGGTAATTGGAATTTTTGGTCAACTCTTTGAAGTGACCCACGTTCAATCCCTGCTCATTCCATGGGTATTGGGATTCTTGCAGAGGCGATAACTCCGCCACCCAATCGCAGTTCAATTCGCTAGGGGTATACAGGCCTTCTCCCTTGCGGTGAAAGCTCAAACGCAGTCGACAATGCTCCCAATTGCGCTCTTTGGCTTTGGCCAAAATGGCTGTTTCCAGTTCTCCCGTTCCCAGAGCTTCTGGAAGATGCATGTGCAGCAACATGGCTGTTTTGTGCATGCGTTCCAAGTGCTGGGGCCAGTGGTAAAATCGACCGTCTCCGATTCGAATGCTCTCAAAAAAACCATCGCCGTAGCGGTGTGAACGGCTTTCAATCCCTAGTCCTTCATGGGCGGGACAACTGGTTCCATTGAGCAAGTATTCGGTCATGGATCAATGGCAGCAACTGCTTTTTTCGGGGCGTTTGTGATAAGCAAAAGAGAGGGTGTCGCCTTCAGGGCTGGCTTCCCACATGTGCATGGAGTCGCAGCAGGCGTAATCAACCGTAAAACGACGAATCAAGGGGGAGTCGATCGAAATGGCTTTGTTGGCCCAGCGATAATTGAAAACCAAAACGGTTTGGCCCGCCTCGTTTTGTTCACGGGTATAGGTGCCCGCAGCATGCTTGTCGATGCCTTCGATGTCATATAGAAAAGCAGTGTCGGTGAGCAACAAACTGTCTAGCTCGCTGCAAGAGCCTATACTTGAACCATTTTTGTCAATGCTCAGGTAGGTGTAAGTACCCGGCCAGCTCCATTCATCGGATGGTTTGGGCATGGCTTCTTCTTCCGTGATGGGTGAGGAACACGCGGCCAATACAAGGCCGATGACCAGGGTTTTGAGGAAGTTCGTTTTCATGATGGATTGTTTCTGCGTGTGATTTCATCCCGAATTTGGGCAGCGCGTGTATAGTCTTCGTCTTGAATGGCTTCGTTGAGCTGCTGCTCCAATTCCTCCATGTCGAAATCTGCCCATTGGTCGTTTGATTCTGGCAAGTCTAGGTCAGATTCGTCAAATACCAATTCCTCTTCGGCTTCTGGGCCTTGAGAGTCATCTGAATAGCCCGCCTCTCTCAAAATCGATTCCTCGACAAAAATGGGGCACTTGAATTTTGTGGCCAGGGCAATGGCATCGCTGGTTCGGGAATCAAGTTGGCTGAATTTCTCTCCCGATTGCAGGGACAGAGTAGAGTAATAGATGCCTTCCTCGAGCTTGCTGATGCATACTTCCTTGAGCACCACGTGAAATTCACTCAGGGCCTGGGCGAACAAATCGTGGGTGAGGGGGCGGCTGGGTTTCATGCCCTCCAATTCCATGGCTATGGCCTGGGCCTCGAAGGCGCCAATCAATACAGGTAGCTTTCGTTCCCCGTTGATTTCACCCAAAACCAAGGTGTAGGCCCCGTGTGAGTGGGCCGGTACGATGGTCTTGATTTCCAACTCAACCTGTTGGGACATGCGCTTACTTTGACGCGGCTATCAATTGGGGCAATACATCGAAGGCGTCGCCCACAATGCCGTAATCAGCGGCTTTGAAGAAAGGTGCTTCAGGATCTTTGTTGATGGCCACAATGACTTTGCTAGAGCTAACTCCAGCCAGGTGCTGAATGGCTCCTGATATACCAACGGCAATGTACAAGTTGGGCTTGATGGTGATGCCTGTTTGACCCACGTGCTCGCTGTGGGGTCTCCATCCCATGTCGCTTACAGGCTTGGAACAAGCTGTGGCAGCACCCAAGTTCTGGGCCAAATCTTCAATCAATCCCCAGTGCTCAGGGCCTTTCAATCCGCGGCCACCAGAGACCACGACCTCGGCTTCTGTCAAGGGGATTTTGCCGGTTACTTTTTGAATCGAATCCACCACAATGTTAGACTCGCCTTGAGCCGTAATGCTTTGTAGCTCGGCTTGGCCACCCCATTGCTTGATTTCAAAGGAATTGGGAGTCAAAGCCAACACCTTGACAGAGCTTTTCAACTGAACCCAAGCGAAGGCTTTGCCTGAAAACACACCGCGCTTCACCGAAAATCCATTGTCGGTATTGGGCATAGAAACCACGTTGCTCGCCATGTCAGCTTTCAATTGGAAGGCCACCCGTGGGGCCATTGATTTGCCACAATAAGTGTTGGAAATCAACACCAAGCTGGCGCCCAATTCCTGGCAAATGTGAGCGAAGGCCTGGCTCCAGGAATCGGAAGCAAAGGCTCCGTAATTCCCACTGGCCTGTACCACCTTGTGGGCTCCGTGCTGAGCCAAAATGTCGGCTTGTGCATCTCCATCCATTTGAACGGCGATCACCGTCTCTTGGTTTTGTTCGGCTATGCTGCGGCCAGCTGAAAGGGCTTCTAGGCTGGACTTTTTGTATGCGCCATCGGCGAACTCGGCAAAAACTACAATTGACATATTAAATTACTTTGGCTTCGTTTTTCAACAAATCGATCAACTGAGCGGCTTGGCTAGGATCGATCAACTTTACTCCTTGTTTGGGTGCGGGCAATTCGAATTGCTCGCAATGGGCTCCTGTAGTAGCTCCTTGAGCGTCGAGAACGGTCAAGGGCTTGGTGCGGGCGGCCATGATTCCGCGCATATTGGGGATGCGGGGCTCGCACAAATCCTTCTGAGCGCTGGCGACGCAAGGGCCTTGAACGTGCAAACTTTCTTTGCCTCCGTCGATGTCGCGATCAAAGCTCCAGCTTCCATTTTCAAAATCGATGCGGGTGACCACGTTAACCGATGGGCGGTTCAAAGCCGCTCCCAACAGACCACAGACCATGCCTCCGTTGTAATCAATGCTCTCACGACCGGTCAATACCAAGTCGTACTCGGCAGCGATGTGGGCCAGTTCAGCAGCCACTTGTTGGGCATCAGTGGGTTGAGCGTTGATGCGCAGGGCAGAATCGGCTCCCATGCTCAAGGCTTTGCGAATCACGGCTTCGCTGTCGGCGAGGCCAACGTGAGCAACCGTTACGGTTCCGGAATTGGCTTCTGCCAGTTCCAAGCCTCGGGTCAAGGCCAATTCGTCATAGGGATTCAGAATGAATTGCACACCGGCGGTTTGAAAGGCCGTGTTGTTGTCAGTGAATCCAATTTTGGTGGTGGTATCGGGGACCACGCTAATGCAAACCAATATTTTCATGCGTTGTCAATAGCCCAAATGATGGGATTTTGTACTCCTGCAAAAATAGCAAAAAACGATGGGTTTTGTTTGCTGACTAGCCCGCTGGTCGTAGATTCGCTTTCGGTCATGCGCATTCATTTTATTGCCATTGGGGGAGCGGTTATGCACAACTTGGCTCTCGAGTTGCAAGCCTTAGGGCATCAAGTAAGCGGAAGCGACGATGAAATCTTTGATCCGGCACGCAGCCGTTTGGCCGATGCGGGCTTGTTGTCCGCTGAATTTGGCTGGTTTCCAGAGCGCCTACAGGAAATAGACCAAGTCATTGTAGGTATGCATGCTAGGGCCGATAACCCTGAATTGTTGACGGCACAGGAGTTGGGCATTCCGGTCTTTTCTTTCCCCTCTTATATTTATGAGCATGCCAAACAAAAGACCCGCGTGGTTATCGCCGGTTCACATGGCAAAACCACATCGACCGCCATGCTCATGCACGTGCTCAAATCCTGTGAAATGGACTTTGACTATTTGGTGGGTAGCCAATTGCCGGGTTATGAGCGAATGGTTCACTTGTCGAACGCCCCCATCATCTTGATCGAAGGAGATGAGTATTTGACCTCTCCCTTGGATCCGCGCTCCAAATTCATGCATTACAAGCCCCATCTGACCATGATTACGGGCATAGCGTGGGATCACATCAATGTATTTCCCACCGAAGAAATGTATCAAAACCAGTTCGATTCTTATTTGAGCACCTGTTTGGGCCCAGCCTACGTGTATCAAGGAGATGAGGCCTTGGTCAATATTGCACAGCATCACGCTCATGCTGAAACCTACCAGGCTCCAGCCTTCGGGTATCATTCTTCTGGCCAAGCATGGGTAAAAGTGGAAAACGAAACCATCACTCTTTCGTTTTACGGCAAGCACAACATTGAAAATGCGGCGGGCGTGGTTCGTCTAGCCCAGCAATTGGGTATCGGGGAGACTGATGCGTGGAAAGCTTTGTCGAGTTTTCCTGGAACGGCCAAGCGCCTAGAAACCATTGCCCAAACAAGCAGAGGTGTGTTGATTCGCGATTTTGCTCACGCTCCTAGCAAAGTGGCCGCAAGTGTGGCTGCCGTGCGTGAACGACATCCGAACGAATCGGTATTGGCGCTATTGGAATTGCATACGTTTTCGAGCTTGAATCCTGAATTCATGCCTCGTTACAAAGGCACCTTGGGGCCAGCTGATCAGCGTTGGGTTTTGTACGATCCCCATGTGTTTGCCTTGAAAAAAATGGACATCCCTTCGGCTGAAGAAATGCAAGCTCGACTGGGTGCTGATGTTCGCTTGTTTGCCGATGCGGAATCGCTGGGTCAAGCCTTGAAACAAGAGCAAAGCCAAGTTTGGCTGATCATGAGTTCAGGCAATGTAGGGGGCTTAGATCTGAAATCTCTTTTCTCTGAATAGGGTCTTAGGGCAAATACTGATAGACCGTTTGTAAGAGATCGCCCCGAACGCCTTTTTGAATCAGGCCTTTGTTGGAGTCACTGGGGTAAGTGCGATTGCTCAAGAATACAAAAACGAGATCACGGTTGGGGTCTGTCCAAGCCCAAGTGCCGGTGAATCCGCTGTGACCAAATAGGGAAGAAGGGGCTCCTTCAAAAATGTTGTTTTTGCCGTTGCTGCGGTCAAAACCTAAGCCCCGGTGGTTCTTGCTGCTGTAGGCCTTGCTGAATTGCTTGATGGTAGCCTCGTTCAAATATCGACGATTTTGGTAGATCCCGCCGTCGCAGAACATTTGGAACAGGGCCGCCAATTCATGGGCATTGCTAAACAAACCGGCATTGCCCGAAACACCGCCTAAAACAGCCGCACTTGGGTCGTGAACAATGCCACAAATTCGCTGTCGCGGCCAAGTGCCCTCATAGCCCGAAGGCACACACCAATAGTCCATTCCTTTTTCTTCGGGCAGAAAACCAAAATGGGTCAACCCCATGGGGCTATAAAACAAAGAGTCAACGTATCTATTGAGTGAACATTGGCTCATGTACTCTACCCATTTGCCCATGATGATCATGTTCAGGTCGCTGTATATATATCGAGGGTGTGGGTCGGGTTTTTCGTTTTGAATCCAAGTCCACGCCGAATCGCTCCAACGGGCTTCGACAAAACAGGAATTGCTCAAAGCCAACTGGTATTGGGAATCAGCCTGAATGCGATGTTCGGCCCCTTGGCTCTTCATGGTGTTGAAAAAGGACAAAAAGGCGGGTAGGCCGCTTTGGTGGGTCAAAAATGCACTCATGGGCAAATGTCCCCATGGCGTGTTACTAGCCTCGGGCCATACCTTGGATAATGCTGTGCTGGGAGCAATCTTTTTCTCTTGGCAGAGCTGCATGACCGCCAGAGTGGTGGCGGCGACTTTGGTGATGCTCGCCAAGTCGAAGACATGTTCAAAGCTGAGGTTTCGTGGTCCCAAATGAAGCTGTTCATCGGCATCAATGCTACCTGCGGCCTGCTGGTAGACTACTTGGCCATGGTGCATGACCACGCATTGGGCGGCCGGAAAGTCTCCCTCTGAAAGTGCTCGATTGATGCGTTCATCGAGCTGAGTGGCTAGAAGGCGATAGGCCGTTGATGTGTTTTGGGCCTTCTGTGCTTGAATATGACCTGTTTCCCATAGGGGAATGGACGATGTTTGTTTGGCGCAATATCCGGCCGGGAACCTCGAATTCAAGGTGGCAGGAAGTTGAGCGCCTCCGCACATTCGGCCATACAGGGCTTCGGCAGCAAAGGCCAAACTGCGCGAATCGTTTTCATAACTCAACAACACGGGAACTCGATTGTAGAGGCCCAGGCTTCGAAGGGCATAGGGGTTTCCGGCGTGCAAAAGGGCGGTTTGCTTGGGGTCTCGTGACGACAACCAAGTGACCAAGGCCGCTGGAAGTTCTCGGCTGGTTTTGCCCCAAATTTCGGGTTCGGTATGGGCCAAAAGAACAAAGCAGTCAGCCGGAAATTCTTGTATTTCGGCCATGATATCAGACGGCGAAGCATTGTAGGGAACGGAGCTAACGAACCAGTGCCCATTTTGCATCAAGGCATCAATCAACTGGGAATCCAAGACATCGTTGGCTGACTTGCCTTCTGGAACCCATTGGAGCAACAAGCCATGTTTGCCGCTGAAGGGTTGAAGGGGCAACTGATGGCTAGGGTCCAAGACCGACAAGCCGGGATAGGAGGGCTGAGGGGCCGACCATTGGTCTTGAAAATCCTGATATATGGAAAGCAAGCTATCCACCAAGCTTTCGGTTTGAATGGGTTTGTAATACGCCAAGCCCGCTTGGTGTTTTTGAATCAGAATTCTACGGGCGTGCTGCCTGAGTTCAAGGCTATCCAATTTGCCCTGTCTAACGGCTGAAACAATGCTGTCAATCGCCACGCTGGCATCTTCGGGGAACAGCAATACGTCATTTCCGGCCTGTAGAGCCATGACACAGGCTGTGGCCGATTTGTATTTGCAAGAAACTCCTTTCATGTTCAAGGCATCTGTAATAATTAGGCCTTCAAAATGCATGCTGTCCCTCAATAAATGGCGAACAACCGAAGGGGAGAGGGAACTGGGCAAGCCGGGTTCGGCTTCGAGAGCGGGGATTTCCAGGTGAGCCACCATGATGGATGCTACCCCGTTGTCAATGCAGGATTGAAAGGGTTTCAAATGCGATTGCAACTGAGTTCGGTTATCCGTGACAATGGGCAATTCTTTGTGAGAGTCTGATGCGGTGTTTCCATGGCCCGGAAAGTGTTTGGCGCAAGCCAGAATTCCCTGCTCTTGCATGCCTTGGATTTGAGACATGGCCATTCGGGCTACTTTGTCTGGGTTTTCTCCAAAGCTTCGAAATCCAATGATGGGGTTGTCTGGGTTGGTGTTAACATCGACCACCGGTCCAAAACTGATGTGCACACCGAGCAGTCGACATTCTTTGCCCAATGAGCGACCCAGTTCCAAGGCGAGGGCTTCGTCATCAGCCGCGCCCATGCTAATGGCAAAGGGATATTTGGGCAAGTCGTTTAATCGCATGCTCAAGCCCCATTCGGCATCCATGCCAATCAACAAGGGTATTTGACTTTGTTGCTGGTAGAAATTGCTCAGGTAGGCTTGGTCCAGCGGATGACCCTGAAAAAAGATGATTCCGCCGATGCCCAATTCTTCAACGTTTTTAAGCAAATCCGGACGAATGCTGCGGTCGCGAGACCAAGCGGGCATCATGAGGGTTTGGGCGGCCATTCGCTCCAAACTCATCGTTCTTAGCAGACTGTCAGCCCACTTTTGAGCCGCGACAGAGGACGCTTTTTGAGCCCACAAAAAGGAAGGGACGCAAACCAAGCACAGCCAAAAGATCTGTCGCAAACGCATACATACAAAGCAAGAGAAAGCCCCTTGATTTTGTGAATTTTTCTATGCCATGTGTGTGGAAAAATCGAGGGGGTGGTGGCCACATTGAAAAAAACACAGAAATTGTGCTCCTGAAAGCCACGTTTTCATCGATTGAATTGTCAAAGCATTGATAGACATCGTTGGAATCAATATGAGACTATTCAATGACCGAACAGGAACTGGTAGAGGGATGCATCAAAGAGGATCGGAAATGCCAGGAAATCCTGTGGAGTCAGTATTCCCAGAAACTGTTTTCCTTGGCGATGCGCTATTGCCAAAACCAAGAAGAAGCTGAAGATGCCCTGATGGAATCTTTTGTTAAGATATACAACAACTTGCCCAAGTTTCGCTTCCAAAGCAGTTTGGAAACTTGGATGCGTCGCGTCACTGTCAACGTGTGCATCAACAAAATCAGAGCGAGAAAAGTGAGTTTTGATTCCATTGACGACAAGGCCATTGACCTGCCTAGCAGTGACAAGTCTTTTGAACGTTTGCATGTAGAACAATTATTGAAGCTAGTAGGCCTGTTGCCAGAGGGCTACAAAGCGGTATTCAATATGTACGCCATCGAAGGGTTTTCACACAAAGAAATTGCTCAAACCATGGGAATTGATGAAGGCACTAGCCGGTCTCAATTTGCCAAAGCCCGAAAGGCTTTGCAGTCCATGCTCGATAAATTGGAAGGAGGAAAGTCGTGAGTGAGTTTCAGTGGGATCAACTGAAAGAGGCTGAAATGACCTATTCCAGCCGTGTCAGTTTTGACAAAGTGATGGAAATGCGCGAGGAGAAGAAAAAGCGCAGAGTTTTGTTCTGGTGGTTTTCTTCAGCCGGATTATTGTTGGTAGGCCTGGGCGCCTTGTATATGTTGTTGCCCACACCTTCTAGCTCGGTGGCTAGCCAGGTGGCCCTGAAATCATCGCCATCGTCCATCGAACCTTCTGAATCAGCAATAGCTACTAAACCAAAAAGAACGGAGTTCGAGACAAACTCAACTCCATCAGCAAAAACAACCCGTAAATCGCAGCCAATCGTCAGCTCTGAATTCAATGAGACAACACTCAATCGATTGAGTGATAAACTGTCGATGGAAATACCTGTAGAAGCCCCTGAAGACAGAGATGCTCCTAGGCGTAATGAACGAGCTACTGCCACTAATGTTGATAGGGTTTATTCAAATGGTCAGAACAACCGCATAGCCATGGGTTATGGCGAGGAAGGTTCAGCCTTAATGGGTCGCAAAGACATGGCCTCACAGGTCTATAGCCTTGGCTTGACTCCCTCTTACGCCGAATGGTTGGATCCTTTTGCCCTTCGCCACGAGTATTTTGACGACAGACTTCTCCCTGATAATGATTTGCGCAATCGTTTCAAGCCAAACCTGTATGCCGAGATTACGGCGTACACCGGAAGTCACAACGCCATCAACTTTGATAACCGAGATAACTTGAGTGTCTTGGGTACGCAATACCATGCCCATTACCAGTTTGCAATACTCAAAGATTTTGGGAATGGTCATTTGGCAGGTTTGGGCTTGGCCTACGGCGAGTGGGTGGGCAACGGCCAGTACCGCGATCGCCGCCTAGAGACATACACGGAAATTGATACTTTCCACGTCGTTGTGATGATTCCAGGGAATCCAGTTCAAACGGTTGAAGTGATTGACACCAATACCTTTACCGAATGGAGCGAGACGACCGGAACCCTGAACTACAAAATTAGCAAGGTCAGCATACCCTTGGCCTACCGCAAGTATTTGCCCCTAGGAAAGAGTGTATGGCGCTTGTCGGCCCAGCTCTGTCCGGGAATGACCACACGAACAGAAGGAAGCTATTTCTCTAGGACAGATTATTTGCCCTTGAGCATTCAGCGTCAATTCACCTTCGATGGTCGCTTGGCCTTCGGGCCTTCGGTACCGGTTTCCAAAGTTTGGACCATTGTGCTTGAGCCCAATTTGTTCGCCCAGAGCTTTGTAGAAGCCCAGACTCGAGTGGCCAAGGCTAAGTTATTCAGCGGATTTGGTGTCAGCCTGGTAGGCAAACTGTAATTCTCATTTGTTAGCGCTCTAAAAAAGCTCTACAAGATGGTTTAATCCATTCACAGGTTGCTGTCCTAAGGTCCAGCCAAGGTTGGGAATTAAGCGGAAGGATCCTTTCTGCCGATGCTCGCTTTAGTCCAAGGTATTGATCCAACCAAATGGATCGGCCTGAGCTCCGCAACGCAAGTCGTCCAAAAAGGCTTTCACTTGTTTGGAAACGCTTTGGTTGCCTTGGGTAATCACGGAATGATACTCCCCCCTGTGGCCAAATCCGTCTAGATTGACCAAGGTGGCTGCTGTACCAGTAATGAAGAGTTCATGGAGCTGTCCAGCCGCCAACAAGTCTTTGAGTTCTTGAACCGACAAGGGTCTTTCTTCTACCTTGTGCCCCAAATGACGCAAAGCTTGAATAACGCTATCACGAGTAATGCCCGCGAGCAAGGTTTGGCACAAGGCAGGGGTGACAATGCGGTCTGAGCAGACGGCAAAGAAGTTGGTTGTACCGGTTTCTTCCACCCACTCATGGCTGATGGGGTCGGTCCAAAGCACTTGATCATAGCCTTCTTTCTGAGCCAATGCCGTGGGGTAGAGAGCCCCTGCATAATTGCCGGCACACTTGGTGAATCCGACGCCACCGGGAGCGGCGCGGCTGTATTCTTCTTCTACCTTTACCCGTAGGGCTTTGTTGTAATAAGGTCCCACTGGGCAGGTGAAAATGGCAAAGCAATACGAATCGCTCGGTTTTACACCGATGTAATCATCAGTGGCGAACATGAAGGGGCGAATGTACAAGGCTCCGCCTTCACTGCGAGGAACCCAGGCTTTGTCCAAGTCCAACAAGGTATTCAAACCCTGAAAGAACAGTGATTCAGGCACTTCGGGCATGGCCATGCGCTGGGCAGAGCGATTGAAACGGCGAGCGTTTTCTTCCGGTCTAAACAGGGCAATGGCGGTATCGCTGCTTTGGTGAGCCACGGCCTTCATGCCTTCGAATATGGATTGACCATAGTGAATGGCACTGGTTGCAGGACTTAGGTTCAAGGGGCCATAGGGAACGATTCGAGCATTGGTCCATTCTCCGTTCTTGTAATCGACCAAAAACATGTGGTCGCTGAATACCTTGCCAAATCCAATGTTTTGAGGGTCAAGTTGAGAAATTCTACTGTTTTCTGTGCGCTCAACCCTAATTTCGAAACTCATTGTATCAAAAATACAAAACGCATTGGGACCATGGCTGAAAAAGGGATGATTGTGGAAAATCCGCTGGAATTGTTACCTCTGTTTGAGGGAATGCAATTGCTGCCGGATGCTTCCCTATTTCCGCCCGAATCGCTGTCCAAAGAGGCCAGCGAGCCCCCTGTTCCCGCAGTGCCAGCACAGGTTCCTGCATCACCTGAGCCGCGGGTTGAAACCCATGCGGGCGACACTCAAGTTGCCGAGCCTGAAGTTGCGGAGTCTCCATCTGCCCCTTCCCAAACTGCCGAGCCACAAGCTGCCGAAACCCTTAGCGCTCAATCTGAATCAGTCGAGCCGGCCCCAGCCGTCGCTGAAACCTGGATCCTGAATGTTTGGGTGGACGAGAGCAAAAAACACTGGCCTGATGAGTTTCGCACTCCCATGACCGCTTTGCTTTCAGCCATCAAAATGGAGGGTCAAGCCGTTCCAATGGAAAAGGTTCAGGTGCTGAATCCCTTTGTGTTTACCGATCGGCATGGAATCAAAGAATGGGCTTTGACGATCAAGCCCAAGTCCATCCTCATTTGGGCCAATCAAACCAATTTGGACGATGTGCCAGCCGTATTTGAGCAAACGCAGTGGGAGGGAATACCCGTGTATCGACTTCCGGCTTTCTCCAAAGTCGCAGCCAACGTTGACAACAAGCGCGAGGCTTGGGCCAAACTCAAAGGATTTTACAATTTCTAGGATCTTGCGGCCAGTTTTGGGCTATTGACCCGGCGCAGCAAGACCATTCCAATCAGGAAGAAGACCATCAACAATAAAATGCTGTTGCGCATGTCGCCACTGATGTTGTCGATGAGTCCCCAACACAAGGTTCCCAAGACGATGGCGAGTTTTTCCGCCACCTCGTAGAAACTGAAATAAGAGGTGTTGTCTTTGTCGCCGGGAATCAACTTGGCATAGGTCGCCCTGGATAAGCTCTGAACGCCGCCCATCACGGTGCCGACCAAACAAGCCAAGCCAAAGAACTGCATGGGTTTGCGGGGCTCAAGGAAATAAGCCAATATGCAGACCAATACCCAGATGGCCAATGTGGCCGACAAACTGTAGCGGTTGCCTTTTTTATCAGCCAACCAGGCAAAGAAATAAGCACCGGCAATGCCAATCAGTTGAATCAACAAGATGGTGATGATCATGTCTTTTGATTCCAATTCCAAGACATTTTTCCCGAACAAGGCAGCTACATAAATGACGGTTTGAACTCCCATGGTATAGACAAAGAAGGCGGCCAAATAACGCTGAGTTTGGGGCATTTCCCGCAGGCTTAAAAATACCTGCTTGAGTTCTTGGTAGCCTTTCCAAATGGGGCTGGACTTGCTGGTTTTGCGGTCTTTTGGTAAAACCCATAGGGGATACAAAGACCATCCCATCCACCAAACACCAACGGTCAGGAAACCGACGCGAAAGGCCAAGGTGCTTTCTTTGGGGCTGGGCAGCCCAAACCAATCTGATTTCATGATGAACATCAAGTTGAAAATCAAGAGCAGAACACTGCCAATGTAGCCCATGGTGTATCCGCGGGCAGACAAGCGATCAAAGCGATCAGGACTGGCGATCTCAGGCAAATAGGCGTTGTAAAAGACCAGGGAGGCGCCCCAGCCAACGGTGGCTAGCATGAAGCAGGCCAAACCGAAGAAGATGTTGCTCCCTTGGAACCAGAACAGCGCTGAGCAGCCCAAACTACCCAAGGCGACAAAGAAGCGCATGTAGGGCTTTTTTACCCCTCGGCTGTCGGCAATGCCCGACAAGAGAGGCACAATGGCCACAATAATCAAAAAGGCCAAGGACAAGCCATAGCTGTAAAGGGCCGTGTTTTTGATGGACCAACCCATGATTTCCACGCTTTTGGGTGTGAATTCCTCGTAAAAGGCCGGGAAAATTGCCGAGGCAATCGAAAGGGAATAAACGCTGTTGGCCCAATCGTAGAAGGTCCAAGCTTTGAGTACCTTAGGGTTGTTCAATTCTTGCTGCATCGCAGTCTGCAATATAGCAAGAACGGGGAATTGGAGGCAGCGCTCGTTCGAATTTTCAGGCAATTGGAAACGGATAAGGCTGAGCGCCTGCTTGGAGGCAGAGCCCCAAGGAATTTCTAGGCGGTAGAGATTTTCACCCCAATCGGGCTATCAATGGTCTTGGTATTTCAAGCTGTCCAAGTGGTTCCACTCGGCTTCGGCCATCTCTCGGGTGATTTCGAGACTCTTCTTCTTTTTGGATTCAGAGGGGATTTCAAACATGTATCGCTTCAAAATGGTTTCGCAGATGCCGCGAAGACCACGAGCTCCCAAGCTGTTGTTGTAAGCCAATTCTACAATGAAGTCGATTGCTTCAGGGTTGAATGACAAGGCTACACCTTCCAAATTGAACAGGTACTGGTATTGCTTCATCAGGGCGTTTTTGGGCTCGGTTAAAATGCGGCTCAATGCCTCTTTATCCAAGGGAATCAATGCGGCGATGATGGGCAAACGGCCAATCAATTCAGGTATCAAACCAAAATTCTTCAAATCAGCGGGAGTGGTCTGCAGGAGCAACTTGGCCTCGTCAATTTTGCGGTTCGAGCTGCTTTTGAAACCAACAGCTGAGTTGACCATTCGGCGACTTACTACCTTTTCGATTCCGTCAAAGGCTCCACCGCAGATGAACAAAATGTTCGAGGTATCGATCTTGATGTATTTTTGGTCGGGGTGTTTGCGTCCCCCTTCAGGAGCCACGTTGGCCACGGTGCCTTCCAATATCTTCAACAAAGCCTGTTGAACGCCTTCTCCGCTCACATCTCGGGTGATCGAGGGGTTGTCACTCTTGCGGCTGATCTTGTCAATCTCATCGATGTAAATGATGCCCTTTTCAGCCAGTTCCGGTTTGTAGCCTGAAACTTGGAGCAAGCGGCTCAGTATGCTTTCCACGTCTTCGCCTACATAGCCTGCTTCGGTCAGAACCGTGGCATCGGCGATGCAGAATGGAACATTCAGGAATTTCGCCAGGGTGCGGGCCAAATAGGTTTTACCGGTTCCAGTTTCTCCAATCAACAAGACGTTGCTCTTCTCCACTTCGATTTCGCTGCGGTCTTGTTGAGCCGTGCGTTTGTAGTGGTTGTAAACGGCAACAGCCAAGGTTCTTTTGGCTTCGTCTTGCCCGATGACATACTGGTCCAAATGCTCTTTGATCTCCAGCGGAGTAGGGAGCTTTTGGGGTTCGTCTAGGTTGATGGGGTCTCCCGTTTCTACCTTTTTGTCCATGCCTAGTTCTTTTCGAACGATGGTATGGGCCTGTTCGGCGCAGTTTTCACAAATGTGCCCCTCGACGCCCGAAATGAGCATCACCGTTTCACTTTTTTTGCGCCCGCAAAAGGAGCAAACAGGTTCTTTGGTCTTGGCCGACATGGTTATTTGCGGTGGCCGAGCACCTCGTCAATCATGCCGTAAGCCTTGGCTTCTTCAGCCGTCATCCAGTAATCGCGATCTGAGTCTTTTTCAACCTTGTCGTAATCCTGGCCGCTGTGCTTGGCGATGATGTCGTACAGCTCTTTCTTCAACTTGGAAATCTCCTTGTAGGTAATTTCGATGTCGCTAGCTTGACCTTGAGCACCACCCAAAGGTTGGTGAATCATGATGCGAGAGTGGGGAAGGGCTGTGCGCTTTCCGGCATGACCAGCACACATCAACACGGCGCCCATGCTCGCCGCCATTCCTGTGCAGATGGTGGCCACATCAGAAGAGATGTACTGCATGGTGTCGTAGATAGCCAATCCGGCATACACACTACCACCTGGACTGTTGATGTAAATCTGAATGTCGCGGTTGGCATTCGTGCTTTCCAAGAATAGCAATTGACCCATGATGATGTTGGCTACATCTTCATAAATGGGGACTCCCAAGAAAATGATGCGGTCCATCATCAAACGGGAGAAGATATCCATCGCAACGGCATTCATTTGGCGCTCCTCAATGATGTTGGGCGTCAAATTGTAAAAACCGGGGGCTTGCGCGGTCAATTTTTGGAATTCATCCAAACGCAGGCTGGAAATGCCCAGGTGTTTGGTGGCGTATTTGGCAAATTCTTTTCCGTAATCCATATTAGCTAAACAAATGTAAGCGAGAAAGGATTATTCGCCGTGCTCGTGTTTGTGTTTGTTGACGTGTTCGAAGTATTTCTCGACACTGATCTTTTTGCTTTTGAAGCTGATCAAGGTTTTGACATGATCGTAGGCCTTGCGATAAACCACGCGATCAGCCATCTGGCTAACGAATTCGCGGTCTGACATGCGCTTCTGAACGGTTTCGGTCAAGAAGGCATCACCCAAATCGATGTTCATGCCGTACTGGCGGTACATGCCGGCGTAGTACACCTTGGCTTCTTCCATGATGTCTTCGGCGCTGGCTTCGATTTTGGAATCGGCCGCAATTTTGTCAATCACCAAGCGACGCTGCAAAGCGCTGCGCTCTTCGGCGTACTTTTCGTCGATGTTCTCCTGGTTGTAATCGTCGGGCTTGTTGGCCATCAACCAGCGCTTCAAAAACTCATCAGGAAGGGCCAAGTCGTGCTTAGAAAGCAACAAATGACCGATCTCGTGATCGATCCACAAATCAGCTTCGTTGGCGTAATAGCGCTCCAAATTCAATTTGATGCGCTCGCGGTACTCAGCTTCTGTCTTGGGATAATCTTCCCCTCCGAACATCTGCTTGAAGTACTCTTCGTTCAATTCAGCCAAGGTGCGGCGCTTGATTTCGCTCACGGTGCCTTGGAATTTGGCGTTCAAATCAGCCAAGCCTTCTTTGGGAAGACCCAAGCTGCTGGAAATGACGGTTTCATTGTCGTTGAACAACGCTTTCAAGTCAACCGTAACGGTATCTCCGACCTTCAAGCCGATCAAAGCTTTCTTGGTCTTGGCGTCGGTGATCATTTCAGGCACCACGCTTACGGGTTTGTTTTCTACACCGCCTTCCAAAGGAGATTTTCCTTTTTCGTCCAATTCGGTCAGATTCATGTAGACCACGTCGGCTTCAGCAGAAACCTCGGTGTCTTCCATTCCACCTTGACGCTGACGAGCGTATTCGATGTCTTTGTCGATTTCGGCGTCGCCTACTTCGATTTCGAATTTGTCCAATTTGTCTTTGCTGCTCACATTCAATTCGAATTGAGGAGCCAAGCCCAAATCAAAAGCGAAGCGAAAATCGGTTTTGTTCTCAATGTCTATGTCGCTCTCCATGCGGGTGCTGGAGATGGGGTATCCCAAAATGTCCAGGTTTTCCTTTTGAACATAATCGTTCATGGTGTCGCTGGCGATGGTTTGTAAAACATCGGCCAGTACGGCCTTGCCATACAATTTGTTGATCATGCCAACGGGGGCTTTTCCTGGGCGGAAACCTTTGACATTGGCGGTGCGCTGCAAGCGCTTCATCTCAGATTGTACCTTTTCTTGGTAATCTTCGGGAGTCAAATCAATGGTGACGCTAGCATTCAGGGCGTCATGGGAGTGCAATTGAACGTTCATCGGTGTAATAAAAACGAAGCCTGCTTGAAACAGGCTATCGCAATTGGTGCACGCGGAGGGACTCGAACCCACACGCCTCACGGCGCCAGATCCTAAGTCTGGTGCGGCTACCAATTACGCCACGCGTGCAGAAGGATCTTGTTGCATCTACTCCGGTTCATAAGTACCGGCGAAAACGCGGGTGCAAAGGTACTTCTACAGGAGCATCCGTGCAACTTAAAACAAGTGAGTTTCGGTTTGGTAAATCTTACCCGACTTCAATTTGACTTTGATGCGCACAATGTCGCCGGCTTTGAGTTCCTGTTTTTGCTTGCCGTGGTTGATGACCAGGGCGTTCATGGGAAGGAAACTGTTCTCAACCAAGGTGATGTGAGCATCCAATTTGCCATAGGATTCGGTGCTGATTTCCACTTGAGCATCGGCCAGTGATTCGGTGCTGGAGAAGGACCAGGTTTCAAATGCCAACATGGCGGGAGCATAACCGTTGGGAGGCCAGCTAACAAAACGATTTTGGTACGCCAAGCTATCCATCCAAACTTCACCGTCGTCTACCACCCAAAAGACGCTGTTGTTTTCAGCGGCCCCGAACCCAAATGTGTAGCTTGATGGGTTCATGAGCATTTGACGGTTGAACAATTCTTCACTCTTGTTGTCTTCGAAAAAGACGGTTGCGGCGATGGCGGGATTGGGTTCCATGATGGCATGGCCCATGGCGGCTGCATAGGCGGCCTCCTCGGTATAGCAACCGTGTGTTTCCGGGGTGGGTTCCCGGGTAAACATGCCTACCGGAGCAAACAGAATGGCGGCTTCCTGACAGGCATCACCTTTTATTGTTGAATAAGAAATGGGAGCCAGAATACCCGCATTTTGACGGAAGTAGTTCATTCTCGCTTCTACACGTTGAATGGTGCTGTCGGGCATGTGTCCTGCAATGCAATGTTTGCTGTATCCGTCCCATCCCGTTTGGGGAGTCTTGATGCCGTTCACCACTTCGTAGCCAATTTTGCTGCCCTTGTAGCGAATCTCAAAGTCTTGTTTGGCCAAACGCTCATGCAACTTTTGAATGTCTGCAGGATAGCCATACTGTCTTTGCAATCGCTGCATATAGGTCCATGAGGCTAGCATTCTTCCATCTTTGATGGCACTGTCACATGCGGCCATCAGCAGAGTGCGTTGAAGAGGCTTCAAAGTTTTGTCTTTGGGGAAGTCGCGCATCAAACTGTCGCTCATGGCGATGAGCTGGCTCCATTCGTAGGCTTTGATCGGCCCTTTGCGGTATTGATCAAACAAAGTTTTTCGGTAGCCCTTGAACACCTTGTTCGCTGGGTAGGAGCGGGTAGCATGATCGAGTAGGAATACAATCAAGCGACGTGAAATTTGCGCCGGCGGATTTTTCAACAAGACCTCCAAGCCCTTTTCGTTGATGGCTGGACTTTTGAATTGAAGAGGGTACCATTTGTAAAAGAAATACACGGTGGCGGCTTTGTTGTTGCTGCCCAAATAGTATTGCAAGCATTGACCCAAAAAGGCTAGAGAGTCAGATTTGAGAAAGGGGTCAGATTCGTTTCGGACTCCAGCCTCCACCAAAACCTGTTTTTGCATGTAAAACTCCATGAACACGGTATCTGCCAATGCGTGGTCACCTCGGTTGGCTACATAGCCCATTTTGTTGATGTAATAAGAGTTCTGGTAGCTCAGGAAATTGGAATCGGAAGGGAAAATTTCCAGCGCGCGAATCACGTTTTCCAAGAACAAACTACCGATTCCAGATCGGCTTCGAGCCGCTTGGATGTTGGTTTCCAAGTATCCGTGTTCCAATGCGAGAAGTTTGCGGTTTTGGGGGTAGACCGCGAGGCCCATTTCGGCATAATACTGAGCGCTGTCATACTGTTTTTTCTGATCGTAGTACTCGGCCAAGATCTCAAAGGCTTCTCGCACATAGGTGTTGCCGTGAAGACCAGAGGCGCTGGCGCCGTAGTTCCAAAGGGCGCATTGTTTCAAGGCTCCCAATCCCTCTCTGGTTTTTTCGCTCAGGTGGTAACACACGCCCATCATGCCTAAAGCGAAGGTGTCATTCGACAGGTCGTAACTGTTTCGGTACATCTGTATGGCCCGGGAATAGCGGCCTTGGCCATAGTTGGCCATGGCTTCTACGTTGTTTTCAGTGGCGATTTTGGAGAAAACCTCGCTGTAGTCTGATTTGTAATCGCCAAATTCATCTCGGGCTTGAGCCTTGATGGCACTTTTGACCGATTCTCTCAAGTAAGAGGCCAATTCGGCGTCATCGCCTCGGTTCTCCCACAAATGGTATTCGCTTGCGGCCTTGATGTACCAGAGTTCAATCAGGCTTTTGTCCTTCTCCAATCCTTTGGTGCACAGCTTCAATGCTTTGCCTGCATCCCCGCTTTGCAAGGCGGCTTTGGCTTTGAATACCGTGGCCGATTGAGCCATCGATTGAATGGGAAAAAGAGAACTTACGAAGAGAGCCAGTGCGGCCAATGTGCTATTGCGCATGTTGCAAATTACAAAACCCGCTGAAAAAGAGGGCCTTTCGTGAGAAACAGGTGCAAAACTTAACGCAGCAGGGTGAAATCACCCTTTATGACCTTTCGGTAGTTGTCGTTGCCAATGAGCTCCAACAATACGATGTAAATCCCTTCCTGAGCCGGTTTGCCGTTGGCGTAGCCGTCCCATCCGTCGCCAAAGGTTTGGGTTTCAAATACCTTTTCACCCCAGCGGTTGTAAATGCGCATGTGCATTTCCTTGAAGCCTTCCAAGTAGGGGCTGTATTGGTCGTTGCGGTTGTTGGCATCGGGGCTAAAAGCGGTGGGTAGCCATGCAAGTGGAGGGCAGGAGTCAATCAGGTTGACTTCATCGCTGCGCATGCAGCCGTCGGGGCTGGTGACCTCCACTTTGTAGGTGCCGGCTATATTGGCCGTCAAACTGGAAGTGGTTTCACCGTTGGGGAGCCATCGGTAGCGATAGCCGGGCACGGATCCTGCGTCGAAGGTGACCAAAACGTTTCGGCAAACGAAGCGGTCTTTGCCCAAATCAACCTGGGGGATTTCTCCCATTTTGATGCTGGCTGTTTGGCTGCTGTTGCCGCAAACGCTGTATACCTTCACCGAATAGGTGCCGGGTTTGTTGATGTTCAAACTAGGTGCTGTCGTGTCACTGGGGTTAAGGTTGACATCGGGACTTGTCCAGTGGTAGCGGTAGCCTCGGTAGAGGTTTCCGGCCCGAAGCGTCATTTGGGTGGGGCTGCTGCAAAAGGCAGAATCTTTGAGCGGTATGGGGTCAAACAGGTTGTAAATAACCAAGACATAGATGCCTTTGGTCGATTTGGAACCGTCGCTGAAGGTAGACTCACATTCGGTGTAGAAGAGCCCCGTATCAGGGTAGTTGATGTTCTGGGGCTCACGGGCTGTACTGCTGTTGGGTGTGGCTCCGTTGAATGTCCATTTCCATGCGACGGAGGGCAAGCTTCCAGGCTCGTTGAACTCCTTGTAATTGATGCTGCTTCCCTTGCAAATCGTCAGGGATGGGGTTTGGGCTCCCACTTGTTGGGGCAGTATACAAAGGAGCAAGCTTAAGATCCACGCAAGGTGCTTCATGCTGCAAAATTAGTTCGTGGCCTTGATGCTTGATTTCACGGCAATGTCATTCGTTCAACTCAGTAGACAAGACTCTCAACTGCGTCGGTTGGCCAGCAGCAGGGGTGGAGAGCCGTCAAAGGGATTGTCTCCTCGGCCTATGCTTTTGGCGTCCATGCCGGCTGCGCGTTTGACGGCCTGTTCTCCGTAGCGAAGGCGAATTTTGTCCATGGCTTGGTAGAGGGATTGCAGTTCGCTTTCTTGATCAAACAAAGAGACCTGCCAGCCGCCGCCCACCAAGTCACTGAAGCGAACTCCCACCAATCGAATGAGCATGCGCCTTTGGTACAGGGCGTCAAACAAATCCAAGGTGCAGCGAATCAGGGCTTTGTCGCTGTTCGTATAGGGTATTTTTTGTTGCCGGCTATGGGTGTTGAAGTCGCTGTATCGAATTTTTACGCTTACGCAAGCGCAGACCTTGTTCCCCTTGCGAAGTTGGAAGGCGAGGTTTTCGGCCATGGCCGTTAGTAGGTTGCGCAGCATGATCACATCAATGGTGTCTCGCTGAAAGGTGCGTTCGGTGCTGATGCTCTTGCGCTCGTGAAAAGGAATGATGGGGCGGTTGTCAATGCCTTGGGCTTTCTCCCAGAGTTCCACTCCGGGCTTTTGCATGGTTTTTAAGAGCAATTCTCGGGGCATCTCCTGCAAGGTGCGTATGTATTGAATGCCCAGTTGGCGTAGGTTTTTGTAGGTTTCGGCTCCCACACCGGGGATCTTGCGCACGGAGAGCGGGGCGAGGAAGGGTTTTTCAAAGCCGATATCAACCTGTCGTTGGCCCGCTGGCTTGGCTGTGCCTGTAGCAATTTTGCTGACCGTTTTGTTGGCCGATACCCCAAAGCTGATTGGTAAGCCTGTTTCTTTTTGTATGCGCTCTTTCAGGTTCATGGCCACTTTCCAGCAGCCAAAGAATCGGTCCATGCCGCTGAGGTCTATGTAGAATTCATCGATGCTGCTCTTCTCGTACAGGGGTACACTGTCGGCGATGACTTCGGTCACCAGTTGGGAATGCTGGCTGTACAAGTGGGAGTCGCCTCGTATGACGATGGCATCGGGACAGAGCAGCTTGGCTTGTTTCATCGGCATGGCGCTGTGTACCCCATAGGCCCGGGCTTCGTAACTGCAGCTGGCTACGACTCCACGATCGCTGTTGCCTCCAATGATCAGTGGTTTGCCGACGAATGCCCGGTTTCTCAAGCGCTCTACGCTGACAAAAAAGGAGTCGAGATCCATGTGGCTGATGATGCGTTCCGGCTTGTTCACGGTAAAATTGTTAAGAAATTTGACAATTAATTGTCTGTAAAATAGACAAAATAGAAGACAAAATGAAGCGTGATGAAAATAGGCCAATGCCCTTTTTTTCAATCCTGTAGGTGACGCTTTAAAACAGGGTTTGCTGCAAGGGCAGCAATTGGAACGATTTGCGGTGCCATTCGCAGGGTCCCTGTTCCCGAATGGCTTGTCGGTGTTCAGCCGTGGGGTATCCCATGTTTTTGTCCCAGCGGTAATGGGGGAAGGAAGCATGCCCAATGAACATGCGCTCATCCCTGTGAGTCTTGGCCAAAATGGAGGCAGCTGCTATGTTCAAAAATCGGCCGTCTCCTTTGACCTCCGTTTTAAAGGGAATTTGGCCAAAGGGTTTGAATCGATTGCCGTCTACAGCGATGAATTCAGGAGCCAGTTTCAATTGAGCTAGGGCGCGGTGCATGGCCTCGATAGAGGCCCACAAAATGTTCAACTTGTCGATTTCTGCAGGGCTGCATTCGGCTACCGCCCAAGCCAAAGCTTCTTGCTCGATGATGGGGCGCAGGACTTCTCTTTTCTTTTGGCTCAGTTGTTTGGAATCATTGAGCCAGGGGTGATGGAAATCGGCGGGCAGTATGACCGCCGCTGCCGTCACGGGCCCTGCCAAGCAGCCGCGGCCTGCTTCGTCGCATCCGGCTTCCAAACCAAGGCCACTGACAGTTCGCAACAAGGTCATGAAAAAGACAAAACGGATCCTAATGTGTATTTGATGGCCACCTCCACGCTTTGCCAAAAGCAAAGGCTGAGGCCCTTCCATCCGTAGGCCCAACCGCCTTTCAACAGGTAATTGCGAACAAATCGAGCGGGTGGAGAAACCAAGGCTTTGATCAGATTCAAGCCCCAAAAATGGCGGCCTGCTTCCTGAGCACCGATGCGTCCAAATTTCAAGGCTTGACGACGGGCCTCCTTTAAGTTGGCATACGTGAAGTGCAACAAATCACCCTCCAAATGGTCTACGCGCAGGGCTTGCTCTGTGCCGCGTCCCATTTCTATGCGGTCGTGAGGATTTTCCCCTCCCCAAACAGCCGCGCCTCGCTTCCATAGGCGAATTTTTCGGTCTGGATACCAACCGCAACCCTTGATGGGGGTGTCGCCCAAATGGTTCAATCGGTTCATGGAAAAGCCGTAGGCCGGGAAGCCTTCGGCTTTGGCCTGGGCGATGCTATCTCTCAATGCTGGACTGAGTGCTTCGTCGGCGTCCAAACTCAAAATGTACTCGCCTTGGCTCTGTTGCCAAGCCCAGTTTTTTTGGTCGATGTGGCTAGTGAAGGGCCTAGGTACTACTCGTGCACCGGCTTGTTCAGCCAAACGCACAGTATCGTCTTTGGAACCACTGTCTACTACCAATACTTCATCAGCAAGCCCAGCGACTGAAGCGATGCAGGCTTCAATTCGTTCGGCTTCGTTGAAAGCGATGATGACCAGCGATAGGGTAGGCATACCCTTGCGAAGATAGCCGAATTAGTGGCCACCGCCTTCTACGGCGCTGACTTCAAGACCTTGCTCTTTGAACATCTTTCCAACGCGCCATGCGTAGAAGGCCAAGTAGGCAAAGCATATCACGCCGACCCAGTAGCTATTCTTAATGCCCAATGAATCAGGGCTAGCCAACAAGCCTTGGGCTACAGAGACGAATCCGCCGCCCATGATCATCATCACCAAGAGGTTGGCCCCCTGAGAGGTTTGTGAACCCAATCCGGTAATGGCCAAGGTGAAAATACAGGGCCACAAGGTGGAGCAGAACAAGCCGACCGATACAAAAGCCATCACGGAACTCATTCCTGAGTCTGACATGCCGTAAACCAAAGCACCAATGCCCAGGAGGCTGTACAAAAGGAGCTGGCGAGAGGGATTGCCTTTGGAAAGGAAATCGGCAATGACCAAGAGGGCAACCACTGACAAATACGAATAGAAAGAAGATACTTCATGGCCCATTTTGCTGTTGACGGCCAAGAACAAGCCGAAGGCGGCCAAGGGTAAAATCAAGCGCATGGCTTCGCGTTTGACGCCGCTCAAGCCCAAAGCTCCAGAAGCCGATGTCCAACGACCGATCATCAAACTGGCCCAGAACAAGGAAATGTAGGGGGCAATGTTTTTGGTTTCCAGGCCCACTTCTTGTTTCATGAGTTCAGGCAAATTGCTAGCGGTAGAAACTTCGACACCCACGTAAACGAAAATGGCGATCATACCCATCCACAACTGGGGGTAAGACAAGGCTTTTTTATCGCTGCTTGAAGCTTCGCTGGCTCCGGCTGATTCGGTTTCGACTTTCAAATTCCAGAACACGAAAGCGAACAACAAAAACAAGGCGCCCAAGGCCAAATAGGGAAGCTTGACATCGCTGACATCCAAGATTCTATCGGTTTCTGATCCCGTCATGGGCCCGAAAATGGCATAGCTCACGAGCAAAGGACCTACTGTGGTACCCACGTTGTTGATGGCTCCGGCCAAGCTCAAGCGTTGGCTACCCGTGCTAGCAGGCCCAAGGGCAATGGCCAAGGGGTTGGCCGCTGTTTGTTGCAAGGAGAAACCCAAACCTACGACCATTAATCCGCCGAGAAGCATGGGGAAACTGGCGCTATTGGCCGCTGGAATGAACAACAAGGTGCCGAGAGCCGATAAGCCCAAGCCAGCCGCAATTCCCTTTCCATATCCGTATTTTACAATGGGGTCGATTCCCATGATTCGTGAAACACCCAGATAGAGCAAAGACCCGACAGTGTAAGCTACGTAGAACACGAACGCAATCATTTGGCTTTGGGCCTGAGTGAGGTCCAGTTTTTCTTTGAAAACGGGAATGAGAATGTCGTTTGAAGCGGCTACAAAGCCCCAAAAAAAGAAAACGCTAACCAATATGGCAAAGGCTCGAGTGTAGTTCTTGTTGTTCATACAATATCGTTAATCCTCAAATATAGGATTTCACAGGAACAATCATAAGCGCTTATTTTCGTTCCCATGACCTCTTTGGCGAATAGCAAGTTGGCAGGGTTCGGTGAATCGATATTCAGCATCATGTCTCGAATGGCTCAACAATTCGGAGCGATCAACCTGTCTCAGGGCTTTCCCGAATTCGATCCTCCCCAGGCCTTGTTGGATGCAGTGAACCAAGCCCTTCAATCGGGGTACAACCAATATGCACCCATGCCCGGTTATTTGCCTTTGAAGCAAATGCTGGCCCAGCGTTGCCAAAAAGAATTGGGCTACAGCCTTGATCCCGAAACCGAAATCACCGTGGTTCCTGGAGCAACGGCAGGGATTTATTGTGCTGTTCAAGCCTTGGTACACCCTGGAGATGAAGTAATCATCATTGAACCTGCCTATGATTGCTATGCCCCTGCCGTCATCATGGCCGGAGGAACCGTGAAAAGCGTGGCCATGAATCCACAAACGGGAGAGATTCCCTGGGACAAGGTGCGCCAATTGGTCAATCGCCATTCTCGCATGTTGATGGTCAATACCCCTCACAATCCGACGGGTTGGGTGCTGAGCGAAAACGATTGGCTGGAAATTGAAGCCATTGTCGAAACAGGAGATTTGATCTTGCTGAGCGATGAAGTGTACGAATACATGGTGTTTGATGGGTTGAGTCACCGTTCTGCGGCTTCTAGGCCCGCATTGAAAGATCGCTCTGTTCGTCTGAGCTCTTTTGGGAAAACCTATCATGCCACCGGATGGAAAATGGGGTGCATCTCAGCTCCCTCTGTGCTGACTCAGCGCATTCGAGAGGTTTTTCAGTTCATGGCTTTTTCTTCCAATATGCCTCAGCAGGTAGGATTGGCTGCCTTCATGCAGAGCCACCCCGACCACGAGGCAGAAGTGGCTGCCCTGTATCAGCAAAAGCGGGATCTCCTGGCCTCGGCCTTGGCAGAAAGTCGTTTTCAGGTCTTGCCTTGCCAAGGATCCTATTTTCAATTGGTTGACTACTCTGAGGTTTCGTCCAAATTCGACCGCGAATTCGCGGAAGAACTGGTACATACGGCTGGTGTGGCCAGCATTCCCTTGTCTCCTTTTTTCACTCAAGCGACAGAGTCAAAACTGCTGCGATTGTGCTTTGCCAAAAAGGAAAGTACCTTGCTCCAAGCCGCCGAACGCCTATGCAAGATTTAACCGTTGTTTTGATTCAGCCCGACCTGGTTTGGGAGTCTCCTCAAGCCAACCTCGAGCAATTTGATCGTTTGTTGGATTCGGTGGGAGATTGTGATCTTGTGGTTCTGCCCGAAATGTTTGCTACTGGGTTTAGCATGAACCCCCAATCGGTGGCTGTATCCATGCATAGCGATACCCTTGGTTGGATGTTGAATCACAGCCACCGTTTCGCCCTTTGCGGATCGTTGGCCATAGAAGAAGATGGTCAGTATTTCAATCGATTTTTGTTTGCTCATAAAGGTCAAATTTTGGCCCGATACGACAAGCGACATTTGTTCGCCTATGCCAAAGAGGATCAGCATTATCAGGCAGGTAATCAAGTCAGTCAAATTGAATTCAAGGGATGGAGCATCGCCCCATTTGTCTGTTACGATCTGCGGTTCCCCGTTTGGATTCGCCAAACAGCCGGGGTGGATTTGATGCTGTTTGTGGCCAATTGGCCATCCAAAAGACAATGGGCCTGGAACAGCCTCTTGACCGCAAGGGCCATTGAAAACCAATGCTATGTCTTGGCCTCAAACCGAGTAGGTGTCGATGGCAATGGTATAGACTACCAAGGGGATTCTCAAGCCATCAACATGGCTGGCGAAAACCTGGCCTCGCTGAGGGGTGAAAGTGGGGTCATCAGGGTAAAACTAATCAAAGAAGAGTTGCAAGCCTTTCGTGCACAGTTTCCTTTTCTGGATGATCGAGACTCCTTTGAAGGAATTTGATGGATTCGTCAACTGTTTCTTCATGAGGCAGAACTATCTTTGCAGCCGTGAACGCTGAACAGCATAAAGATATAAGAGGCCGTGTTGAGGCTTTGAGGAGGTATCTTTGACGTCGCTCGCAAGAAAGCCGAGATAGCTGACGAAGAAGAGCAAACCCTGGATCCCAATTTTTGGAATGATCCCAAAAAAGCAGAAGCTCATCTGCGCAAGATCAAAGACAAAAAAGTTTGGACCGATGCCTACGACGGGTTGGAAAACTTGTTGGGCGACCTAGACGTATTGGTGGAATTCAAGGAGGCCGGTGAAGCGAGCGATGCCGAAGTGGAAGAAACCTTCCAGGCTTTGGTCGAAGCGACCGAAGACTTGGAGTTCAAAAACATGCTCCAAGGCGAAGAAGATGCCTTGAGTTGTGTGGTGGAAATCAACGCAGGAGCCGGTGGTACCGAAAGTTGCGACTGGGCTGAAATGCTCATGCGCATGTACTTGATGTTCGGGGAGAAAAACGGATTCAAGGTTCGCGAACTCGACAGAACCGATGGGGAAGTAGCAGGTATCAAGAGCGTGTCTCTTGAGTTCGATGGCTCCTTTGCCTTTGGTTACCTGAAAGGTGAAAATGGCGTGCATCGCATGGTGCGTATATCACCCTTTGACTCCAATGCTCGCCGTCATACTTCGTTTGTCAGTGTTTATGTGTACCCCATGGTCGATGACAGCATTGAGATTGATCTCAAACCCGCTGATATCGATTTTCATACATCGCGAAGCGGTGGAGCCGGTGGTCAGAACGTGAACAAGGTAGAAACCAAGGTTCAGTTGACCCACATTCCAACGGGTATCGTCGTGGTTTGTCAAATTGAACGAAGCCAGCTAGCCAACCGAGAATTGGCTATGCAAATGCTGCGTTCTCGTTTGTACGAGATGGAAATTCAAAAGCGCAATGCGGCTCGTCAAGAGATTGAAGACTCCAAGATGAAAATCGAGTGGGGCTCTCAAATTCGCAACTACGTATTCCATCCTTACAAACTGGTCAAAGACGTCCGAACCGCTCAGGAAACCTCCAACATCACGAACGTGATGGATGGCGATTTGTGGCCCTTCATCAAAGCCTATTTGTTGGGCTTGAAGAACGGGTTCAAAAAAGGGGTTAGCCTAGACGATTAAGGCTTTAGGGCCTTGGCATAGGTTTCCAAGCATCGTTGGCGGGCAAAACTGTGCTCGACAATGGGCTTGGGATAACTGGGGCTGTCGTATTCGGGAACCCAGCGGCGCACATAGGCCAGCTGTTTGTCGAATTTTTCCAGTTGCAGTTGAGGGTTGAAAACCCGGAAATAAGGAGCGGCATCTACTCCTGAGCCAGCAGCCCATTGCCATCCGCCGTTGTTGGATGACAATTCAAAGTCCAGCAATTTTTCGGCAAAGTAGGCCTCGCCCCAGCGCCAATCGATGAGCAAATGTTTGGTGAGAAATGAAGCCACGACCATGCGCACTCGATTGTGCATGTGGCCACTTCGGTTCAATTCACGCATGCCGGCATCGACCAACGGATATCCCGTTTTGCCTTTCTTCCAAGCTTCAAACTCTTCGGGGTTGTTTCGCCACTCAATTCGGTCGTATTCGGGTTTGAATGACTGCTGGGTCACTCTTGGGAAATGGGCAAGAATGGACATGTAAAACTCGCGCCAAATCAGCTCAGTGGCGAACTTGGCGTTGACTTGAAGGGCTTTGGCCATTTTCTCCCGAGGTGACACTGTTCCGAATCGAAGATGAACGCTGAGCCTTGAAGTTCCCTCAATGGACGGGAAGTTTCTCGTTTTGTCGTAGTTCATGATACGGCTTTTGGGAACTTCAGGACTGGGGAAGTTCATTCCAGAGGGCTGAAAACCCAATGATTCCAGGCTAGGCATGGGGTAGGAGGAGGAGATCAAGCCGTCCAAATGCTGTTCTGAGGGGAAGTAGGGTATGCCTCCTTTTTGCTCCAATCGCTCCTTCCATTTTCTGCTGTAGGGAGTAAAAACCGTGTACGGACTGCCGTTGTCTTTCAAAACCTCATGAGGTTCCATGGTGACTTGGTCGGCGAAATCGTGCCAAGACACACCCTTTGATTCTGCCCATGCTTTGATGCGCTGGTCTCGTTCTTTGGCATACGGTTCGTAATCGCGGTTGCAGAAAATGGCCGATGGGGCCTTGTCCGAATGAATGCGCTCCCAAACGTCTTCTACCTTTCCGTGCTCGATCCGAATCGAACTGCCCAAGGGTTGAATGGAGAGGTTCATTTTTTGCAGCTGCTGAAACAAAAAATCAACCCTGGCATCTTTTTCTGGCAATTCATGGAGAATTTCAGTGTCAAAGATGAATAACAGCTGTACAGGTTTCCCTGTTTGTAGGGCTTGGTACAAGGCGTGATGGTCATTCAGGCGCAAGTCTCTGCGCAACCAAACTATGCTATAGCTCATGGTGGGTGTGTAAGTGGTGTAGGGCCTGTTTGATCTGAGGAAATTCAAATGAGAATAGGGCCTTTTTTAGACGATCGGCAGAAACGGTTTGGTTGGTCAAAGCTAGGCAGCTCTGTTCTCCCAACAGGGCCTTCAATGCAAAGACAGGTATGTTGGGCTTCCATTTCCAAGGAGCTTTGCTTTTGAGGTTGAGTAATTCTTGCGCGAACGTTCCTTGTGAACAGGGCTTGGGGGCTACCGCGTTGTAAATGCCAGGAGCCAATTCACCTTCAACAGCGGCTATGTAAAGGGATACCAAATCTTCGATGTGGATCCAACTCCATGTATTATGTGTAGAGCCTGTCATGGGCACGAATCCCCAAGGGGCCGTTGATTGAACCAAAGGCAATAGGCCTCCTCTGTTGCTCAAAACCAGGCCAGTGCGTAAAATACATATGGGATGCCCACTCTTTAGGCTTGGAATGAAAGGAGCCTCCCAGTCTTGGCAAACCTGAGCAAAGAAGCCTTGGCCAGGAGAATGATCTTCATCCAATGTCTCTTGGCTAGGGTCAGGATAGTACCCAATTCCCGATGCACTGACCACCCTAGCCTGCGAATTGATCTCTTTGAGGGAATCGGCAAGTAATTGACTGCCAATGCTTCTGCTTCGATGAATTCGGATTTTGGTCTTTGCTGTCCATCGTTGGGCTATACTGGATCCTGCCAAATGAATGACAGCATCTGCTCCTTGAAGAGCCTCAATGTCAATTTTTTGATTTTCTGGGTTCCAAATAAAATCTTTTTTATCACTTTGGTTGTTAACTCTCCTAAATGACAGAAATCTAAGGGAATGGCCTCTCTGCAACAAGCGCTGTTGCAAGCGCGAGCCAATCAAACCTGAAGAACCTGTAATTGTGATAATCATTGTCAAAGATGTTTGAAGAAACTCGGGGAAATAACAAGCCCAAGACGTCCATTGAAAACAAACGAAAGTCGAAAAAAGATTTTCGTGACAAGTATTTCATTAAGGACATCGAAAGCCTGACCGGAATTCGTGCTTACACCTTACGCATTTGGGAACAGCGCTATGAGTTGTTGGTCCCAAAGCGAACCGATACGAACATTCGTTTTTACGAAGAAGACGATCTCAAATACTTGATGAACATAGCTTTGTTGAACCAACATGGTTATAAGATCAGCCGCATTGCCGGTATGAGTCGAGATGAGGTTCAGCGTCATACCTTGTTTTTGTCGGAGAACTCCAGTTCCAACCAAAGCCAAATTCAAGGTTTGACCCAAGCCATGATGAACTTTGAGGAACGCGAATTTACCAAAATCCTGACCTTTCACATCATGAAATCAGGAATGGAAGATACCATGATGAACATAGTTTTTCCGTTCTTGAAGCACGTGGGAGTATTGTGGTTGAGTGGCAGCATTCACGTCGCACATGAGCACTTTATCACCAATTTGGTGAAACAAAGGTTGTACGCTTCTATTGATCAGTTGGCCGTTCTGCCCAGTGCCCGCGCAAAGAAATTCTTGCTCTTTTTGCCTAGCAATGAAAAACATGAATTACCCTTGTTGTTTGCCAATTACATGCTTCGTTCTCGCAGGCATCAAGTGGTTTATTTGGGTAGCTCTGTTATGATTGAAGATCTCTACCAGATCTACAAATTGCACGAACCTGATGCCGTTTTCACGGCGTTGACTACCACCAATCCCAAAGTGCCAGTTGAAGTCTTCGTGCAAACCTTGGTGCGTAATTTCCCAGCTACCGACATTGTTCTCACGGGAAGTCAGGTACTCATGTCGAGAGATTTGAAACCTCATGACCAAGTTCATATTTTGTCCGATCCCCAAGACTTCATAGATCTGTTGGATTCTCGCTGGTCTTAAGGGTTTAGTGCAGGCCGCCGAGTTAGTGGGTCCAAGGGGAATTGTTATTCTATTCGCATCCCTCTTATTGGCTCCAATACCTCGTGATGTTCACTTCTTCAGGTAGTTCTGTTCCCTTGCAAATGAAATCAGCCATGACCGGTGCCAGCCAAGACACCAATGCAGAACCCTTTGATCCCAATCCGTTGAACACATACAAGTGTTCGTGCTCGGGATGCCGACCCAAATAGGGTCTTCTAGAGCCTACGGTGGGGCGCACCGCTCGTTTGTGTTCCAATAAAACAGGGCGAATGCCCAACCAATCCGATACTCGGTTCAACAAATCTTCGGCATCTTGAGCTTCAGGGCTTTGGCTGCGGTTTCCCTTGTGGAAATTGCTGCCCATCAGCCATTCATTCGGAGAGTTTTGAATAGGAACCAACCATTCTTTGCTTTTCCAAATGGCTCGATTGGCTAAGATCCCTTCTGGAAGTTTCACCCGAAGAATATCGCCGCCCGTAGGGTGCATGGGAAGCCAATTCCAAACAGGGTCATCCATCATTTCAATGCCTTGGCAGTAAACCAGGTACTGAACTTCTTGGCCATTTACTAGGCCGAGCGACTCTTTTAACGGATCGGCTTCAAATCGCGACTCAACCAGGCATCCCTTGACTTTGAAATGTTGACGGGTGGCTTTGCAGAAGGCCTGTACGTTCAAGCGGCCCGATTGCAAAACGCTGTGCCCGCTTTGGGCTGTGCTGGAGGCAGGCAAATCGTCGCTCAGAGGTCGAATGTAATCTTGGTAAACGCCTTTGCTCGCTTGCTTGTTCCATTCTCGTTCATGGTCCAGGTGGCGGTGCAGTTGATGGAGGGGAAGGGTCTCTGCGAATGAACTCCCTAAATAGGCTTCCCAGTGCTGGTAATATTCCATCCATCCGGGAAACATCTTTTCCCAATTCCATGTCATGCGCACTCCTTTGGGAACAATGGGGTTGATCAAGCCTGCTGCAACATCGCTGCTGGACTGACGCTTGTCATCGTGCACCAAAAGGGGGAACCATCCGCGCTTTTCCAGTTCCAGCGCCAAACTGCAGCCCGCTAGGCCGGCTCCAATGATGGCAATATGATCGGGCTTAGGGCTCAATGCTTATTTTAGCGCAAATTACCATGAAATCGCGCATTCTCCTTGCTTCCCTAGTCTTGCTATCGCGAGTCCATGCCCAAAGCTCTCCTGAGTTTACCTTCCAGGTTCAGTGTTTGGGGTCCATGAGTCAAATCGATGGAGATGCGGCGGTGGGATACAGCAAGCCTGGGTTTACCTTGGGTGTCTGGGGAGGCTATGGTCGCTCGGAAAAGCGATGGGATTACAGCTTGGGATTTTCAGAGTTGGGTAGTTTGAGAGGCTTTGATCCCGACAATCCAGGTTTGACTCCTTTCCATATACACGCTCGCCAATTGGAGTTGGGGCTGCATCAAAGTCGAAATTTGGCTCGCTTCGGTCACCCCGAAACTCGGTGGTCGATTGGGATCGAGGCTACGCGATTGTTGAGAGCCTGGGAATCACAAGGCTATATGCCAAGGCTGCAAGACGATTACAGAACCTGGGGTGCCATGGGCTCCTTGAGGGTTCATCACGGCATTCGAGAACACCTGAGTTTGGCAGCTTCTTGCGACTACAGCTTGTATTCGGTAGTCAACAACTCGGCTACTCGTTGGGTAGGTTGGGGATTGGCCCGTGGGGGTGCTTATTACAATCGGGTGCGTTTGGGTGTGTTGCTTCATCCCTAATCCTTAGATTCGCATCATGAGTTGGAGCCGATTTCTTCTTGTTTTGCTGTGCATTTCTTGCCAATCGCCCAAGGTAGATCATTCCTTTGCGCCCTCTGATGCCTTGGATGTGATGCAAGATCAATTGGGTGCATGGAACAGAGGAGACATTGACGGCTTTATGGAAGGCTATTGGAAGAGCGATTCCCTTCAATTTCTAACCTCTAGAGGGCTTCGTTTGGGCTGGGAGAAGGTGAGGCAAGGCTATCACAAGAGCTATCCGACCGCAGAAAAAATGGGTCGTTTGACCTTTGATTATGAGCGGGTTGAGTGGGCCGACGATCGCCAAGAAATGCTGTATGTGCTGGGGAAATGGCGGGTAAGAGAAAGTAATGACCCTCTTGATTCGGGCCACAGTGGCTGGTTCCATTTGACATTCAAAGGCTTTGAAGACGGTCCTCGAATTGTAGCCGACCATACATGGTAAATCAAATCATTCAGCGAGCGGCCATGGGTTGGCGACCCTTTCTGTGGCTCTTTCTGTTGCAGTTGGGATTGCATCTTCCACACCTGTTTAAGCCCGCTTCGGGCAATCATGTATGGCGACAGTGCAATAGCTTGGCTTTGGCCAAGAATTTCGCCGACGAATCGATGGACATACGGTACCCACGAATCGATAAGCGATACGGTAGCGATGGCATTTGTGGTCCTTCTTTTGTGGCTTACGAATACGGATTGGCTGTTCTCTACAAGGTGTTTGGCTTTCACGAAACCTTGTTCCGCGCCTGGAGTTTTTCCTTGTGTTTGGCGGTGGTGCTGGGTTGGTTCGTCTTTTTGACCCGCTTTTTCCCCAGAGACTACGCCCTGCTTGGAGCCGCCTCCTTGTTTGGGTTTCCCGAATTCTATTTTCACTCTATAGGAGCGATTCCGGATCTGTTGGGCCTGGCTGCTGCCATTTGGGGGCTGAATGCCATTGACCGCAACAAATGGTTCCTGGGTGTTTTGTTGCTGACGCTAGCCGCCGCGACCAAGCTGTATTTTTTGCTCGCTTGGGTCTACATAGGGGCACAGTGCTGGAATGAATCTCGCCATCGTGGGCGAAGCCTTGTTCTGGGATCCATATCTGTTGTGCTAGCAGGGGCCTGGTATGTCTGGGCTTCCCATTTGAATGCCATTCATGGGCTCTGGGAATTCCTCAACGAAACCCGAATGGCCGACTCCCTGATGCAATCTCTTAGGCTATTGGGCCGTGATGTCTTTGTTCAGGCTCCCATTTGGTGGCTGGGGCCATTGATGTACCTCTCTTCTGCCCTCGGATTGTACTACTCAGCGAAAAGCAAAAACCTTTTGTTTTTGGCTTTGACTACGGCTGGTCTGGGATTGTACTTCGCTCTTCAGAGACAATTTGAATGGCATGGCTATTATACCCTGTTGTTTGTTCCCCTGTGGTCAGCGCTCTCCATGAAGGCGTGGGTGGAGCGAAAGCTAGCCCTGCGTTGGGTAGGAGTTTTGGTATTGGTTTCGATTGCTTGGTCCATCTCCCAAATGGAGCGAAATTTTTATGGAGAAAAGCGCCGAGTATCGACCACTCTGCTGGATGCCTCGACTCGGGATCAACGCGAAGCCTTATCGGCGCTAAAAAAAGTGTGGTTGGTGGGTCCCGATCAAACGGGTTGTGTGAGTTTTTACTACACCGGAGCTAAAGGGTACCCTTGGTACCGACCAGATGAATCACGTGAACTCCTCGGTCCCTTTGCGCATGCCCAGTCGGGTGTGTTTGCTAAGCCTGTAGAAGGGATTGTGACCGATCAACCCGAAGAGGCGCGTCGTCTGGCGCGTGATCTAGGCTGGACCCTGGATAGCTTGGGTGCTGTCGGCGAGTTTGTTTGGTTTGGATTGCAAGTGCATTCAGCCGAATAGCGAATGGGGCAAAAAAAAGCCCGTCGAAACGGGCTTTTGGAGATTCTTTTGAATGTGATTAGGAACGCTTTTCCTTGATACGGGCAGCTTTACCAATCTGGGTGCGCAAGTAGAAAATACGTGCACGACGAACTTTACCGCGGCGATTCACTTCTACCTTCTCGATGAAGGGGCTGTTGGTGGGGAAAATACGCTCTACACCGATGCCGTTTGAAATTTTACGAACGGTAAACGTTTCGTCAATACCAGAGTTACGGCGCTGGATAACGTCGCCTTGGTACTGCTGAATACGCTCTTTATTGCCTTCTTTGATCTTGTAAAATACCGTAACACGGTCTCCAGCTTTGAAGTCGGGAAGATCGGTGCGGATCATTTCGGCAGATAGGCTATTCACTATTGAGTTCATGACTTTAGTTCCAATTTGGGCTGCAAAAATAAGCAATAACCTTTGAAGATGTATGGCATTTTAGGGAATTGTTTCAAAAAATTCCTTTCTGTGTGTAGATTCGGGAGATGATCCCCTCTGTACGATTCCGAAATTGGGCTTATGGCCTGAGTATGTTGCCTGCTTCGCTGGTGATTGTTGGCAATTGCAGCGGTTCTGTTTGGGTCTGGATGAATGTGGTCTTTAGCCTGGGTATTTTGGCCTTGTTGGAGAGTTGGCTTGGCGATAATGCCAACGATGATCACAGTGAATTTCGCGACACCTTGCCTAAGGTTTTGCTTTGGTCTCACGTGGCCTTGACAGCGGCTATGGTGGTGAGCTTGGGGTATTTGATTCTTTACAACAGTCCATCTTGGATTGAGTTGACGGGCGCCATCTTGTCTACGGGATTGGCTTGCGGCAGTGGGGCCGTTGTGGTGGCTCATGAGCTCATACACAAGGCAGATAGAGCGTCTAAGTGGGCCGGACGTGGGCTTTTGCTTATAGTAGGGAATCCCTATTTCTCGGCGCATCACATTTTGGTTCACCACGTTCATGTGGGAACCCCAGAAGATTGCGTTACAGCCCGCAAAGGAGAAACCCTGTATGAGTACATTCCTCGTTCCATCATTGGGCAATACCGCCAGGCGAGAAAAGCCGAAATTTCACTTCAACAGAAGAAAACGGGAAGGGCCTCATGGCGGCGAAGCCATTTGATTCAAAACGTGATCATCAGTCTTGTGATTTTATCCTTGTTGGTGCTGTTGAAGCCTGTATTCGCCTTGGCTTGGCTGGGTGTTTCGTTCTTGGCGGCGACACTCTTGGAGTATGTCAATTATATTGAACATTACGGCCTAGAACGCCATCATTCAGATAGGGTCGGGCCCTTTCACAGTTGGAATAGCAACCGCAGCATTAGTCGCTTCTTGTTGTTTGATTTAAGTAGGCATGCCGACCACCATATGCATGCGTCAAAGCCTTACCACTGCTTGGAGTCTGGACTTTCGTCTCCCCAACTTCCCGGCGGATATGTGCAACTCTTATACCTAGCCATTCGCCCAACGAAATGGTTCAAAACCGTCGATCCCTTGCTTCCTAATGAGTAGGCAGACAGTGCGAGCTTGAAGGCCTTATTAGCACTCAATGGGCGCAATTCACAACGGGTGTTTTTAACTCTAGGGGTTGGACTGTGTCTTAAATAGGAATCGAATTGCATTTTCGTATCAAACCTGAACACACAGCATGTCTGCACAAGCCCATAGCACATCCTTGCAAAACCCCAACTGGGAGGCATTGTCTGACTCGGATTTGGTATTAGCCTTTAAGCAGTCGAATCATAAAGAGCCAGCCTTTCGCGAAGTCATTCGGCGGTACCAAAAAGTGGTGTATTACCACGTAAGGCATTTGCTTTTGAGCCATGATGATGCAGATGATGCGGCTCAGAATACCTTCATTCGAATCTGGGAGAACCTGGAAGATTTCAGAGGGGAGTCCCAGCTGAAGTCATGGATTTACCGCATTTCGACCAACGAAGCCTTGAATGTGTTGCGCAAACGCAAGCCAAACATTGATTTTGACGAAGCCCAGCCTGAAATGGCTGATCACCTGTCTGAACCGACGTACATGAATGAGCAGGGAATGGAAAAACAGCTTCAAAAAGCCCTTTGTTACTTGCCTTACAAACAGAAATTGGTTTTTGTACTGCGCTATTTTGAAGACTTGGATTACGAACTCATTGGGGAATTGACTAATACCTCGGTTGGGGCATTAAAGTCCAGTTACCACCACGCTGTTAAAAAGCTGGAGATTTATTTAAAAGTATTGCGTTAAATCTTTCGTCTCATCGATCATCTAAATCAAGAAGCCATGTCCGCATTGGAACAACACAAAATAGATTCTCCTTTTAAAGCCGACGAAGGGTACTTCAATGAGTTTTTTAGAAGAGTGCAATCCCGAGTGGGAATTACACCTGAAGATTTGACTCACGGTTCGTCTCCTGTACAATCCAGTCAGGAAAAGCCGGTTAAGCTCCAATACACGGCTCAATTGAAGGTGGAATTTGGTCAAGTTCGCCCTGCTAAATCTGAAGAGAACACAAGGGTAGAGGAACCCAAGCCAATGAAGAAGATGGGCAAGGAGAATATCGAAAAAATCGAAATTGCCCCTATTCAAGTTGAGCCCAATCCCACCCCAACATGGAGGAATTTTGCAGCAGAATGGTCTCAAGAATCTGAAGAGACGACAGAAACCAATGAACCCGCAACACAGGCTAATTCGTCTCCCATTGCTCAAGAAGTTGAGCCGATCGAAGCGAAAAAATCTCCTGAGGATCAAGCCGTATCGACATTTGAGCCTGTGCCCATGTCTGTCATTCCCAATGAGCAAGAATTGGCTCGTTTGAAATCAGAATTGGAAAAGCAGGAACAATACAGCCGTGTAGAAACCCAATCAGCCCCAACGCTACAACCCGCTTTTGCACCCATTACGGGTTCCAATCGCTCCCAGATTTTGATGAATTCACTGGGTGCTGTGGCATCGCTAGTTGCCATATTCGCCGCATATTTCATATGGCAAGGCATTCAGCGCCCTGTGACCATTGATGAGTATGTCGATACCTCATTGGCTAATCGGGGCATTGGCCCGGTGGCTACGCCGGTAGCACAAGCTGTGGCGGCTGAGGTTTCTGTTTCTACTGCTTTGGTAAATGCCATACTGGAAGAAGAATCCATGGTAGATAGGGGAAAGCCCAGCAATGTGATCAGCATTAAAGGTCTTTCTACGAAAGGTCAACGCGCGGCCAAAGCCCTAGAGTCTTATGATTTGTGCGTATTTGATGATCCCAATCCATTCTTTGAAGAATCCATTTTTTAACATGAAACGATTCCTGCTTCTCAGCTATTTGTTCTTGATTGCCCCCATGGTTATGGCTCAGCCTGATTTGGACGAGACTGCTGAAATGGTTCAAGAACTTCAGGAATTCAGACGCCATGAATTCACCCAGCGTTTGTCGCTCACGCCTTCTGAGGCAGAAGCCTTTTTTCCCATTTACGATCAATCACAATTGGAATTGAGACAAGCCAGAATGCAGTTTCGCAAAAAATGGGGGCACCGCGAATTGGGTACCTTGACCGAAGAAGAGGCCAAGGCCTATTATGCTGATGCAGTGGCCGTCAAACAGAAAGAGGTTGATATCCATGCCGCCTACACGCCCAAATTGGTTCCCATCATTGGGTACAAGCGAGTGATACTATTGCCGCAAACCGAGCGCGATGTAAGGGCTCAATTGCTTAAAAAAGCAAGAGGGATGGACCTATCTCCTGGTCCTGAAGGCCGCCCACCTCGCGGGCAATAGGCCTTATATTTGCTTCAACATGCAAGAGCAGAAAATTGCCATTGTAGGAGCAGGTATAACAGGAATATCCATCGCCCGAGCCTGTCACGAGGCGGGGATTGCCTACGACTGGTATGAAAAAGAATCCGAACCGGGTGGCTTGCTCCGAACCGATGTTGTCGACGGTTTTGCCCTTGATCATGGATTCCAAGTCCTGCAATCAGGCTATAGTGAATTGGCTGAGATGTATGCCACTCAACCTTTTCAATCCTATAAGCGATACGCCAATGGTGCTTGGATCATCAAAAAGGGATCGCGCAGTTTGCTGAGCCATCCCAAAGAAGGTCTAGCGCCCACTTTGAAAACCTTGTTCAATCAAGACATCAGCCTGGGCGATAAGGTCAAAATTGTTCTGCTTCAGCAATTTGTTTCGGGTAAATCTGACGCGGAATTGATGGAGAGACCGCAGCTTCAGCAATCCACTCTGTCCTTTTTGCAAGGGTTTGGGTTCAGTTCGAAGGCCATCCATTACTTCTTTAAGCCATGGTTTTCGGGTGTCTTCTTGGAATCAGAACTCCAGAGTCCAGCTTCATTGTTTTGCTTGTTTTACAAGGCTTTTTCCAAAGGTGGAGCCCTACTGCCTCCCTTGGGTATTCAGCAATTTGCCCGCGATTTGACAAGTACATTGCCCAGTGAGAATCGCTTCTGGGGCAAGGAAGTGCATCCCCAAGCTCAAGGGGAACAATGGGTAATAGAAGGAAGAGTATATGAACAGGTAGTATGGGCCGCTGGCTCCAATAATCCACAGAGTCCAAGTCCAGATTACCGTTCTGCAGAAACCTTGTATTTTGCGGCTGAGTCAGACGCCGATTTGGGTATATACTTAGCCTTGAATGCGGAGAGCACTACACAGGTTCAAACCTTTAGCATACCTAGTAATGTAGAGCCCAGTTATGCTCCAAAGGGTCAGTGCTTATGGTCTGTGCAAATACGACCTGAGTCATTTGGAGCCCCTGAACAGGATGTTTGGTCGGAGGTTCAAGATTTGTTGGGAATTTCTTTAACAGGACGCTTTTTGCGTCGCTACACCATCCATCAGGCTCTTCCTATTGTTGATACTCTGAATCTCAGATCCACACCGCATCTGAATTCAAGCGGCAGTTCGATGGCTGGACCTCAATTTGGGTACCCAAGTCTGCAATCGGCTTGGAATTCCGGCAAAGAATGGGTCAGGATTGCGTCAGAGAATCAATAAGTCAGTCCCCAATGCGTTACTCAATCAAGCGACTTTAGCAATGGGTAGAAGGCCACTGATTTCAAGCATTTTCGAGTGTTAGTTAACAATTTGGTTACTTGTTTTTCATGCGGGGTCACCTTATTATTGCAGCGCTAAAAATTGAAACTATCAAACTATTATGAGCAATAAATCAAACAATTCGGGAAGCAATACCTTGATGGGGTACTTCGCGGGTGCGGCTATCATTGTCGCTTTGTTGACAGGCGTGCTGATTTACACCCAATTGATGGGAAATCCAGCCAACTTTGAAGGAGGAGACGTCGTTAAAGGACATCCAACCAATTTCTTAGGTATTTTTCACCGCGGTGGTTTCATCGTGCCTTTGTTGTTGGCCGTTAACATCATTGTTATTTTGGTATCCATCGAGCGTTTCATCTCTATGAAGGCGGCTCAAGGCAAGGGAAGCACTACTGCTTTCATTCATGCCGTTCGCAACGCCATGGGCAAGAACGACTTGGACGGTGCTATCGCTATCTGCGACAAGCAGCAGGGCAGTTTGGCCAATGTGGTTCGCAGCGGATTGACTCGTTACCAAATTGTAAAAGGAAACGACAAACTGACTCGTGACGAAAAGAAAACCGCCATTGAGAAAGAATTGGAAGAGGCTACTTCATTGGAATTGCCCATGTTGTCTCGCAACTTGGTTGTGATTGCTACTTGCGTTTCTATCGGTACGTTGATCGGTTTGATCGGAACTGTATTCGGTATGATTCGTGCATTCGCGGCTTTGGCCAATGCTGGAGCTCCTGATACGGCTGCATTGGCAACGGGTATCTCTGAGGCTTTGGTAAATACAGCTTCGGGTATCGTGGCTTCTACCTTGGCGGTAATTGCTTACAATTACTTCTCCAATCGTGTAGACTCTATGACTCACAGCATGGATGAGGCTTCTTATTCCATCGTGTCAAATTTTCAAGCCAATCACGAATAAGGCATTTACCTTTTTCGCGATACATGCATTAACCATCAAATTTTAAACAGAAGCGCACATGCCAAAAGTTAAGATGCCCAAATCCTCTCCGAGCCTGGATATGACTCCCATGGTGGATTTGGCTTTTTTGCTTGTGACCTTCTTCATGTTGACCTCAAGCTTCAAAGCACCAGAACCCGTGATGGTCGATCCTCCTGCCAGTACTACAGAGGCTGAGATCCCCAAGCAGGTTTTTCTAGTGGCCATTGATCCTTCTGGCCGAGTGTTTGTAGACATCACCAACAACGCTGTTAAAACTCAAGTTTTGACCAAGCTGTTGGCGACCAAAAAACTCGGAATGGAAGGTCAGGACCTGAATAAACTGGTGGGAGCGGGACCCCTGGGAATGAGCATCAAGCAATTCCCTGAATACGCTGCCTTGGAATCATCTGAACGTGAATCTTTCAACCAAAGCGTTCGAGGTATTCCCTACGATACAACTTCAGATGTAGCCAAAATCAAGGCTAGTGAATTGTATCTATGGGCTTACCACGCACGATTGGAAGCGCACAATGATTTCAATGCTCGAGAGGCTGAGGCGAAGAAGAGAAACTTGGATTTTGACAAATCCCAATACATGCAGTTTGCCATCAAGGCAGACTTTGATGTTCCTTATACCTTAGTAGAGAAGGTCATCAATGTATTCCGTCAAGCTCAAGTCAAGCAGTTTCAAATGATCACGGACCTGGAGGATGCTCCAGAAATTTAATCGAAAGGAGAAAACGCAATGGCACAATTAGACACCGGAGGTGGAGCCCAAGGCGGGAAAGGCAAAAAAAGAGCAAAGAAAGCCAGCACAGCGATCGACATGACGCCAATGGTTGACTTGGCCTTCTTGTTGTTGACCTTTTTCGTATTGACTTCAACCTTCTCAAAGCCGAAAGTTCTCCGAATGATTTTTCCGGAGAAAATCGACAAAAACGATCCAGCTATGAAGGCTCCTGAGGTGAAAAATGGTCTGACCATTTTACTCACAGGAGAGAATAAGATCTATTATTATAAGGGTTCTTTGAGACCAGAGACCGAGTTGATTGAAACCGATTATACCAAAGATGGCGTTCGCAAAGTCTTGGTTGAAAGTAATTTGGATTTGTTGACTCAGTTGAAAGGTTTTCAGGAAGAGCTGAATAAAATTGACGAGAAGGATACGGCGAAGACCAACGCTATCAATGCGCAGGTAACCCAAGCACAGAAAGATTCCAAGCTCGTTGTTTTGCTCAAGCACGATAAAAAGGCCACTTACGGTAATGTCATCGATATCATGGACGAATTCTTGATTGCACGGATCGCTAAGTATTTCAAGGTCGATGATGACATGGCTGAGATGGAGAAGAAACTAATCGCTGACTATCAATCAAGGGGGTAAGCAATGGCAGAAAATATGTTCAATCAATGGGAGCAAATAGATTCAAGCGATCGCTTGGAGCTCGTATTTGCCGACCGATTCAAAGGCTATGGCGCTTATGTTATTCGTAAGCAGTTCAAAAGAGGACAAGTCATTGCCACACTTTCCGCCTGTTTGTTCGCCTTATTGGCTGCCTCTACGCCTTATATCTTGAACGCCATCAACGGTCAAGAAGAGGAGACGAAGACAGTCAAATTGGTCGTGACGAATTTGGATGACGTAGAAGCGCCTGAAGAGGAAGAAGAGAAGCCCGATGAGCCACCTCCAATCGAGGAGCCCGAGCCCATCGCTACCCAGGCCTACGCTGTACCTGAAATCAATGAAGACGCCACTGAAGATTCACCCATCAATCCTCCTGATTTGGTTCAAAATGCAGGTCTACAGGATCAAGCGGGTTCAGATGACTTCTTGGCGCCTGACATGAATACTGGAGGCGGTTCAGGTCCTTTCCAGGGCGATGACGGTCCTAAAACCAAAGTAGACATTCGGGCTGAATACCCGGGTGGAGAAAAGGCCTTCCGCGACTACGTCAAATACGAGTTCATTTACCCCATTCGCTGCCAAGACGAAGGCATCAATGGATCGGTGAACTTGCGTTTCATTGTAGATAAGACGGGTCGTATCAGCAACATTCAGGTTTTGGATGAAACCAAGAGTTGCCCCGAGTTTACCCAAGAAGCCATTCGTGTTCTGAAGGCATCCAAGCGATGGATTCCCGCTCAGGTGAATGGCAACTTCACCACGGCTTGGCGCGAATTGCCCATCAAGCTGGCGGTTGAGTAAACGAAACCACAATCTGTGAATAAGAGAAGGAGCGGCCATGGCCGCTCCTTTTTTTTGTTGCCCTACCTTTGATTCATGCTGCGCGTTCGCGATTTGCACATATCGACACCTTCCAAAACCCTGCTGCGATTGCCAGCCATCGACTTTCAGCCGGGAAGGGTGCACGCCATCATTGGGGAAAGCGGTTCAGGCAAAAGCTTGTTGTTGTTGGCCTTGATGGGTTTGTTGGCTCCCGAATTGAAACTAGAGGCCACAGCAATGGGTACATCCAGTGAAGATTGGTTGAATCTAGAATGGCGACAATGGCAACAAAAGAGAGGAAAGGAGTTGGGCATGGTCTTTCAGGAGCCCATGACGGCCCTAAATCCTCAAATGAAATGCGGAAAGCAACTGTTGGAGGCTTATCGTGTGCATCAGCCAGAAACCTCGCTGGAAGCAGCCCGTGAACATTGCATGGCGAAGCTCGAAAGAGCGGGGTTGGCAGGTTTAGCCCCCCGTGTAATGGATTCCTATCCCCATGAATTGAGCGGTGGTCAGCGACAACGCGTAGTGATTGCCATGGCTTGCATGCATGATCCGGCTTGGGTATTGGCCGATGAGCCCACAACGGCCTTGGATTCTTTTTCTCGTCAGGCCGTCATGAGTGATTTGCAGCGTATGTGCCAAGAGCAGGGTTCGGGATTGATATGGGTTTCCCATGAACTGGACATTGTTCCTCAATTGGCAGACGATATCAGCGTTTTGCGAAAAGGAGAACTGTTGGTCACTGGCTCCGTCCAAGAGGTGTTGAATTCGCCCGATCCGCATTCCTATGTTCAAGAATTGCTAGCGGCTTTGCCTAAGGGAAGCATGAAACCCAGTCGCAAAGAAGAGTTGGTGTTGGACATTCAAAATCTGTCCAAATCTTATAGGAAGGGGACCCAAGTTCTTCCCGTATTGAAAAACTTGAGCATTCAGGTTTATCGGGGTGAAACCCTAGTAATTCTGGGCAAAAGTGGCTCCGGTAAAAGCACCATCGCCAAAATATTGACCGGACTGGAATCCCTCGATTCCGGTCGCATTGACTACAAGGGCAAGCCTTTGCCTACGAAAGGACCCACCGGCATCCAGATGGTCTTTCAAGATCCCTATGCCTCTCTCAATCCGCAGGTAGACAATTGGTATGCTTTGGCTGAAATATTGGCCCTGCACCACGGAGGCAAAGCCGGAGATTATCGCCGCCAGGCCAAAGAGGCCATGAGGCAAGTTCAATTGCCCGAATCCTTGTGGTCAGCAAGGCCCAGCCAAATGAGCGGTGGTCAGCGCCAGCGCTTGTGCATTGCCCGAGCCTTAATGAGCGAGCCTGAAGTCTTAGTATTGGACGAAGCGGTAGCGGCACTCGACCCATTGGTTCAGGCATCCGTGTTGGATTTGTTGAAGGCCTTGCAGCAGCGCACGGGAATGGTGTATGTGTTCATTACCCATGACCAAGCCGTGGCACGCAGCATGGGTCACAGCATCGTTTATTTGGAAGAGGGCGAAGTGCGTCCCTATTCTTGATCGATTGAGCGATAAGTGGAAATCCAAGTTTGCACCTTTGTCTGCTCTGGCGTAACCTTGAATCATGCATATAAGGCTCCTGTTTTTGCTCCTGTTTTGCTGGGGATTCGCGTCGACTCTCCAAGCACAAACAAGCAGCACCATTCCGGCTACCCACAAAGTCAAAAAGGGGGAGACCCTGTATGGCATTGGCCGAATGTATGGGATGACCGTACCCCAGCTTCAGAAAATGAATCCGGGCATAGGGGTATTGCAACCGGGTATGAAGCTCAATGTTCTCAAAACCATTACCCTTCCCCAAACCCGTCAGGAGACTGAAGCCAGTCCAGATCCGATCTATGGGACCGTGGTGCACAACGTGCAAGCGGGCGAGACGCTGTATGCCCTGTCTCGCAAATACGGAGTAGGGGTTTCTGAGATTAAATCAGCCAACGGGCTGAGTTCTGATGTCTTGTCCATTGGTCAACGATTGAACATTCCGCGTCAGTTGATTCAAACACCCGTGCCTGAAGAAATACCTGTTCCGACTACTCCAAGAACGGTCCCTGTAACTCCGGTTCCAGAAAACCGCGCCGGAGGGATGCCAGAGACTGTGAGAAACTCTGCGCCCAGCAGAACCATGGAGAACAAACAATGGTCAGGTTCTGCCTCTGTAAACCCAGCTATCGATGCTCAGCGCCCCTGGGTGTATTTCGATCTGGGTTCTTCTTTTGGCTCAGCGCCCGTTGTGGTAGCGGTCATCAATCCCGCCAATCAGCAAGTTCTATACTGCACCGTACAAGGCAAACCCAGCAGGGGCAATCAATTGGAGGTTTCTCAGTGGGTGGCCGATCGTTTGGGCATGGTTTCGGTTGGGGCTCCTGTTGTCGTGACCTATGCCAAGCCTATTTCAGAATAAGGAAATTGCAGCGGCAGATGCCTCTGTTTGGGCTTTCATCCTAGCCGTAGCAAGCATTCATTTTAGCCCTGCTATTGCATCGATCAGCTTGGCAATGGCCTTGATCGCTTTGTTGCTGTCAGGTTCAGAAAGGCGCATACAGTGGTTGGGCTTGTCAGTGGCTTTATTGTTGGTTTTACTGGAGTTCCTGGGATCAGTTCATCATCAGCGATTGCTGCTTCATTTGCCCTTGTATGTAGCCATGAGCGTTCATTTTGGGCCTTTGATGGCGCAGAGGTGGATCAACCGTTTTTACAAACTATGGTGGGCTTGGGTATTGCCCGTTATCTGGATTTCTTTGGCTTCCTTGTTGGAGTTTGCTCAACATCCGGAGTTTTACCGCCAAATGGTCATGGAAAGCAAACCCATGCCCTTGTTTAGCCAGGTTTATCACATTGAATATTCGGTCATTCAGGCCGTGTTGGTTTTGCTGTTGTTGAAGGGGTTGTTGAGCCGTCAAGTCGAAAATAGGTCCAGGGCCTGGGCAGTTCTTGTGTTGATGATTCTCTGTTTGCATGCTCTTTCCGCACGCACGGGAATACTGGCCTTTTGGGTAGGGATGTTGGGTTTGTTATGGCCCTACAGACAGCGATTGAATTGGAAATATATTGGGTTCGTTCCCGTTGTTGTGCTGTTGCTCAGCTTGGGGACCATGCGTGAACGATTGAGTAATTCTTGGCAAGATTTGCAGACCTTGTTGCAAAACAGCGATCCCAATCATCAGTCAATGGCTCAGCGATGGGAGGCATGGAAAGCGGCATGGCAGAGCATTCAGCACAAGCCCCTGGTGGGCTGGGGAAGTGGTCAAGTAGACCAAGCCATGGCCTGGTCTTACCAACAACAAACCGAGTTGAATGCTGAGAATTGGATTGGTCCACACAATCAATTCTTGGAGTTGGCCTTGCAAGGCGGCTTATTGGCTGTGTTTTTGATCTTGGTTTGGGGTTTTGATTTCCTGCGTCGATCGTCTGATATCGCTTGGACTGCGGGTTTGGGCGTTGCTATGGTATTTGAGAGCTTAGGAGAGCGCCAGGCCGGTGTTTTGATGCTGGTTTTGGTGCTTATTTTTGTTCAAATGGAGACGAATAGACCCGCAAGGCATGAAAAAAGTGTAAATGAAGCAGGATTGCTTGATTTATGAAGATTGCATTGCTATATTTGCAGCCCCAAAAATTATGTCTCGCGTTTGTGATTTAACCGGAAAAAAGGCTATCAAGGGTAACAACGTTTCGCACTCTAACCGTAAAACGAAGCGTAGATTTTACCCCAACCTTCAGACTAAAAAGTTCTTCATTCCCGAAACTGGAGAGTGGATTACATTGAAAGTTGCTGCCTCTACCATCAAGACTATCGACAAGAAGGGTATCTCTTCTTGCATCAACAATTTGTTCAAAACAGGAAAGATTTAAACGATGGCTAAGAAAGGCAACCGTGTTCAGGTGATTTTGGAATGCACCGAGCAGAAAGGTTCTGGCGTACCCGGCATGAGCCGTTACATCACAACCAAGAATAAGAAAAATACAGCCGAGCGCATCGAGCTGAAGAAGTACAACCCTTACATGCGTAAAGTAACCGTCCATAAGGAGATTAAGTAATGGCTAAGAAAGTAGTTGCTACCCTGAAAAAAGAAGGTGGTCAGGAATACGTGAAAGTGATTCGCACCATCAAATCTGCCAAATCTGGCGCTTACACCTTTAAGGAGGAAATCGTTCCTGCTGAATTGGTAAAAGCCACTTTGGAGAAATAAACCCATTTGCAAACGCGAAAAGCCCCAATTCTTGGGGCTTTTTTTTTGCTAACTTCCCTACATCTATGGCCCTATTCTCTTGGTTTAAGAAAAAAACCGAATCCAACCCTGAAGAGCGCACCCAAACGCAGCAAGCTCTAGGGGCAACCCGTGAGAACTTATGGGGTAAAATGACGCGTGCATTGACGGGCAAACGCTCCATTGATGCTGATTTTCTCGAAGAGCTTGAATCCATTTTGGTCGGTGCTGATTTGGGCGTAGATACGGCTGTTTCTTTGATTGAGCAATTGGAAGAGCAGGTCAAGAGCCAAGGTTATTTGACCACTGAGGAATTGAAATCCTGGATGGTACAGCGCATGCAATCGCTCATCCCTGATATTCCTGAACAAGTGGCCCCTGATTTTTCACTTAGTGGTGGAGTAAAACCCTACGTTGTATTGGTAGTAGGAGTCAACGGCGTTGGCAAAACAACCACCATAGGCAAAATGGCCCATCGCTATGTTCAAGAAGGCAAGAAAGTGGTACTCGGAGCGGCTGATACCTTTCGGGCAGCCGCCGTTGATCAATTGGGCATTTGGAAAGATCGCACAGGCGCTGAGATCGTTTCCATGGGCATGGGCGCCGATCCCGCCTCTGTGGCCTTTGAAACGCTAAAACAAGGCAAAGAAATGGGAGCCGATGTCATCATTGTTGATACTGCTGGACGATTGCACAACAAAGTGGGCTTGATGAATGAATTGGGCAAGATCAAGCGAGTCATGCAAAAATTCCAGCCCGATGCTCCTCACGAAGTGGTGTTGGTGATTGACGCTACAACCGGCCAAAATGCCTTTGAGCAAGCCCGCCAATTCGCGGCAGCCACTCAGGTCAATGCTTTGGCTGTGACTAAGTTGGACGGTACGGCAAAGGGCGGGGTATTGATTGGCGTTAGCCATGAATTCCAAATGCCTGTCAAGTATGTCGGGTTGGGTGAAGGAGCAGAAGATTTGCGTTTGTTCGATAAACAGGCATTTGTAGAATCCATTTTTGAATCGTGAAAACCAAAAGTAACGCCCAGCCCAAAGTCAATGTCATTACATTGGGTTGCAGCAAGAATACGGTAGACAGTGAAGTGCTGATGGGGCAGTTGAAGGCCTCCAAGTTCGATGTTCATCACGAAAGTGATCAGGATGCAGACATCGTCATTGTCAATACCTGCGGCTTTATTGATAACGCCAAAGAAGAGAGCATCAATACCATACTCCAATATGCCGAGGCCAAAAAAGCGGGGCATCTGGAGAAGTTGTATGTAACGGGCTGTTTGTCTCATCGCTACAAAGACGATTTGCAGGCTGAGATCAAAGAGGTTGACGCTTGGTTCGGTACACTCGACATGCCGCATCTATTGCGCACTGTGGGTGCCGATTATCGTCATGAGTTGATTGGCGAGCGCATGACCACCACGCCCAAGCACTATGCCTATTTGAAAATCTCCGAAGGATGCAACCGTCCCTGTTCCTTTTGCGCCATCCCCTTGATGCGTGGAGGGCATGTGAGCAAGCCCTTGGAGATGATCGTCAAAGAGACCGAGAACTTAGTGAAATCTGGGGTAAAGGAAATCATGTTGATCGCTCAAGATTCCACCTACTATGGATTGGATCTCTACGGCGAGCGCAAATTGGCTGAATTATTGGCCCGCGTCAGTGATGTGGAGGGCTTGGAATGGATACGATTGCATTATGCTTATCCGTCGCAATTCCCGATGGATGCCCTCAAAGTCATGGCCGAAAGAAGCAACATTTGCAAGTATTTGGACATACCCATCCAACACATTTCAGACAATATGTTGAAATCCATGCGCAGGGGCATTACCCAGCGTAGAACCTTGGAGGTCTTGAATGCCATTCGGGAAGAAGTACCGGGAATAGCGCTGCGCACCACATTTTTGGTAGGCCATCCGGGTGAAACAGAAGAAGACGTCAAAGCCTTGTTGGATTCGATTGATCAAATACGATTCGAACGATTGGGTGTGTTTACCTACAGCCATGAAGACAATACACATGCTCATACCCTGGTTGATGATGTGCCGGCGGCTGAAAAACAACGCCGAGCCGATGCTGTAATGGCCAAGCAAATGGAAGTTAGTTGGGCCTTCAATCAGTCTTTGGTAGGGTCGGTCCAAAAGGTGTTGTTCGACCGCTTGGAGGGTGATGAGTTTGTCGGACGCACACAATTTGACAGCCCAGAGGTTGACAATGAAGTTCGAGTCCCAGCCACCGGGAATTATGTGCGCATGGGGGATTTTGCCGATGTTCGCATCACAGAAGCCAGCCATTATGACCTCTTTGGAACCCTCATATAAATCAGGATTACGCTCATTTCCTGCCGGGTATTGGTCGCCTGAATTGTTGAATTGGGCTTGGAGTGGGAATTGTCCTTATTATCCCAAAGCAGGTCCCCCAATTGGCGCCATAACAGAACTACCAGTATTTGATGCCGAGAAGCGGCAAGTCTTGCAGTCGGTGTTGATTCGGCAAATGCAGTCTTTGGATTTGAGTGTGGCCCAAAAGGAACATTTGCAGGCCTTAAGCCAACCCAACACCTACACGGTTTGTACCGGTCAGCAAATTCATATCGGGGGCGGTCCCTTGTTTGTATGGGCGAAAATCAGCTCGACCTTGGCTTGGGCCAAAGCCATTCAATCCCAAAACCCAGACATGCGGGTTGTTCCCGTATTTTGGATGGCGACCGAAGATCATGACTTCGATGAAATCAAGGGTCTTGATCTTTGGGGCAAACGCTACGAATTGTCGGGCCAAAAAGGTGGGCCCGTTGGGCGAATTTCAGCCGATGAGCTCAAGGCCTTAAAAGTGGCTATACTCAGCGATTTTCCTCACTTATCGGAGGCATTGAATCAATATTGGCAGGCATTTGACTCGGCTACTGATTTGGCCGATGCTTATCGCCGATTGATTCATCGGTATTTCGCCGAATCAGGTCTACTGATCTTGGATCCAGATGACTCGGAATTGAAAAAGATGGCCCTGCCTTTGTGGGAGCAAGAATTGGGATCTGGACTTTTGTACCAGGCCTTTTCTTCAGCCACATCAAAGCTTCTACAAGAGGAACAGCCGGCGCCCGCTCATGTTCGAGAGGTCAATGCCTTCTGGTTGGGTGAAAATTCTCGACAGCGCATAGAAGAGTGCCAGTCATTGGAGATCATTCATGAACGCGTAGCGGAAGTCAGCCCAAATGTGCTGTTGCGCCCCTTGTATCAGCAGGCCGTATTGCCAAACTTGGCTTACATCGCTGGCCCTACCGAGTTTCGCTATTGGTTTCAAACCACAGAGGCTTTTGACCAAGCTCAGCTTCATATGCCACAATTGTTGCTCCGTGAAGCATGGTTGGAGTTGCCCCAGTCGGTTTGGAAAAAATTGCATTCTTGGCAGTTGAGCCTGGAGGATATGGGCTTGCCAGAATCTGAGTTTCAATCCTTGTTGGCTGGCAAATTGTCGGAATCCATGAGTGAATGGGAGGGGATTAAAAAGGAATTGGTTCAGCTCGAAGAGCGTGGCTCTCAAATGCTGTACAAAGCCCAAAGCCCAGGTCTCAAGGACTTTAAAAAAGACCTGAACAGCGCCCAAAAGCGTTGGAGAGAAGCCATCGAATCTGAGAAGCAAAAAGGCCTAGTAGCCCTGTATGGCAAAGGGGCTGAAGAAAAAATGAAGGAATACCGCCAGCGTTACTTCAATTGGAAGTTACCGGTAGAACGCAGCCTGAATGTGTTGGAATGGTACATGCAGAACTCGGAAAGAAATTTACCTGAACTCAATGCCTTGGATTACCAAACGCAGGGCGCCTTTAGAATCTTGTAATTTCTTTGATGGAATTTTTGAGTAGGGCTTGTTTTGGGTGTAATATAGCAGAATGTCTTCTGCTCGTCTAAAGTCTGATATTTTCTCTTCTCTTGTTGTGTTTTTGGTGGCCTTGCCACTGTGTATGGGCATAGCTCTTGCTTCTGGGGGAACGGTCATACAAGGTATACTTTCGGGTGTCATTGGAGGCTTGGTGATTGGCCTTTTTAGCGGCTCGCATACCAGTGTCAGTGGTCCTGCTGCCGGTTTGATTACCATCGTGGATGGTGCCATTCGGGATTTGGGCAGCATGGAGGTGTTTGCCACCGCATTGTTTGTGGCTGGATTGATGCAATTGGTCTTTGGATTGCTTCGTGGAGGCATTTTGGCTGACTTCATTCCCGTTTCTGTGATCAAAGGCATGTTGGCCGCCATTGGAATAACTTTGATTTTGAAACAGTTGCCGCACATGGTGGGGCACGACGCTGATGCATTTGGGGAAATGGAGTTTTCGCAGCTAAATGGCCACAATACCTTTTCAGAACTGTACTACATGTTGGGTTCCATTACCCCGCTAGCTGTGGTTATTTCTTTGTTGGGTTTAGCGATCCAAATTGTTTGGGAAAGACCGAGTATCAAACAATCTTCTTGGTTGAGCATCTTGCCAGCGCCCTTGTTGGCGGTCGTCATAGGAGTGCTAGTGAATGAAGGGGCAAAAGTGCTTGACAACACCTTGGACGTGACGGCCTTTTTGGGCACCTGGGTCATTCAAGGCGAACACATGGTCAATGTGCCTCAATTGCTTACGAATACGAGTTCCGCGCAGGGATTTTTGGTGAGCCCAGATTGGTCGGCCTTGATTCGGTTCGATGTTTACAAGTTGGCCCTGGTTATGGCTATCATCGCCAGTATTGAGAGCTTGCTCAGTATTGAAGCAGGAGATAAACTAGATCCACACAAACGGATTAGCCCTCCGAACAAAGAGTTGTTTGCTCAAGGCTTGGGAAATACGATTGCTGGATTGTTGGGGGCCCTGCCGGTTACGGCGGTAATCGTTCGTACCTCGGCCAATATTTCGAGCGGAGCGGCTACCAAGAAAAGTGCCATCTTTCACGCCATTTGGCTCCTAGCTTTCGTCTTGTTTGCACCTGAATGGATCAATCGAATTCCATTGGCAGCACTAGCCTCTGTGTTGATTTTTGTGGGTTATAAATTGGCTCGCCCCGGCTTGATTCAAGCGCAATACCAAAAAGGGCAATCGGCTTTCTTGCCGTTTATCATCACCATCGCTGCCATTTTGTTGACCGACTTGTTGATTGGGATTTTGATTGGTTTAGGAGTTGGGTTCTTTTTCGTGCTCAGAACGAATTATCAAAAATCTTTTACCAAAGAGGTTATGGGTTCTGAGGTGAAATTTGTATTCAGTCAACAAATTACTTTCCTCAACAAAGCGGCGATGAAAGCCTCTTTGAATGATGTAGCCAGCCATTCCCACATAATCTTGGATTTTGACCACTGCCATTTCGTCGATGCTGACATCGTTGACATCATTGTAGACTTTGCTGCGGGTTGCAAGGAAAGGGGCATCAGTTTGGAAGTTCAGGCCGGAGATAATGTCCAACTTCTTAATATTGTATAACTATGTCAAAAGAATCCATAGAAAGTCTTTTACGAGCCAACCAACAGTGGGTGGAAGAAGAATTGATCAAGGACCCCAATTTTTTCAAAGAATTGGCCAAAGGTCAGACTCCTCAATTTCTTTGGATTGGATGCAGTGATTCACGAGTTCCTGCAGATCGAATAACAGGTACAAAACCGGGTGAAATTTTTGTGCACCGCAACATCGCCAATTTGGTTTTACACACCGACTTGAATATGCTCAGTGTATTGGAATACGCCGTAGCCTATTTGAAAGTCAAGCACATCATTGTTTGCGGCCACTACGGTTGCGGAGGGGTGCGTGCCGCAATCAGCAGGAATAACTATGAATTGCTAAACAAATGGCTGCGAAACATCAAAGATATCTATGTCAAAAACGAGGCATTGTTGCATGCAATACCCGATTCTGTTGACCGTGAAAATGCATTGGTAGAATTAAGCATTAAGCAACAGATTGAAAACCTCATGAAGACCAGTGTGGTGCAAAAAGCCTGGCACTTGGGCGAGGATTTGACTTTACACGGAATGGTGTATGACTTGACCAATGGCCGGTTGCAACAGCTGATTCAATACGACCGAAATAGCCCCTTGCCCGAAATTTATCGATTCTACTTCGACGAAGATTGATTTTTCAGCTTGTCAATTCTCAAGTTGATCATTTCAATGGCAAACGAAAAGGCCATAGCGAAATAGATGTAGCCCTTTTCCAAGTGCTGGTCAAAAGCTTCGGCTAGCAGAGAAACACCAATCATCACCAAAAAAGAGAGAGCCAGTATTTTGATGCTGATGTTCTCCTGTACAAATTTGGATATGGGTTCAGCGGCCAACAACATGACCAACATGGAAGCTACCACTGCGACAATCATCACCCATAGCTCTTTGGCCATTCCTACGGCGGTGATGACGGAGTCCAAGCTGAAAACAATGTTCAAGAGAGCCATTTGGATAAGAACGGCATTCCACCCTGAGCGTTGGCTTCTCACTTGATGTTCCTCTTCGGGTAGGGTGAGTTTCAGGTGAATTTCGTGCACACTTTGGTAGAGCAAGAACAGTCCACCTACCAATAGCATGATACTCTTTCCTGAAAAGGGGTGGCCCATTAGCTCAAACAAGGGTTGGTCTTGTTGTTGTATCCATTGCAAGCCCATTAGCATCAGGATTCGAATTCCCATGCCCAACAGCAATCCGATTTGACGGGCCCGCTTTTGCTTTTCAATGGCTACTTTGCCCGATAAAATGGAAATGAACACAATGTTGTCTATACCTAGAATGATTTCCAGGCTGGTCAATGCGAGCAGGGATAATAGGGCTTCTTGACTGAACATGTGTCTAAGGTAGGAACAAGCGATCTTCCTGCCAACGATCGGCGGGAATCCACCGGGTCGGGAATTGATTTTTGAACCAAGTTACTTGGCGTTTGGCATAGCGCCGGGTGTTTTGCTTCATTTTATCTAGGGCCTCGCGGTAATTCATCAGGCGATTCCTGTAGTCAAACCATTCGGTATAGCCCACGGTTTGCAAGGCATTGAGGTGCTGGTAGGGAAGAAGGGAGCTGACTTCATCCAAAAGCCCAGCTTCCATCATGGAATCGCAGCGCTTATGAATTCGATCGTACAGGGTTTCTCTGTCCCAATTCAAGGCCAAGTAATCAACCTGAGCATCGGTTAAGAGATCAGCAATGGGAGATTCTGCCTTTTGTTGGTAAAGCTCGTTTAGGCTCTGACCGCTTTCCCAAAGCAATTCCAAGGCTCTTTGCATGCGCTGAGGATTGAACATGTCGAGTCGTTCATGCGCCAAGGGGTCTGCTGCCATGATGGCCTTTCTCAACCCGACAATGCCGTGTTGATCAAAGCAATATTGCACCTGTTTTTGAACGGCTTCAGAAGGCTGGGGCAATTCATTCATTCCCTCCATCAGGGCTCGGATGTACAGGCCAGTGCCTCCGCATAAAACGACGGCACCGGTTTCAGCGATGCTTTCCCTGAGGGCTTGGCTGGCCTCTTGCGCATATCGTTCTGCGTTGTATTCTTCCTGTATCGAGACGTGACCAAAAAGGCGGTGCGGAGCGGCAGCGAATTCTTCTTTTGTGGGTTTGGCCACGCCAATGTGCAGTTCAGTGTATACCTGACGGCTGTCGGCGTTGACTATATGGCAACCCCATTTTTGGGCTAGGGCAATCGACAAAGCGGTTTTGCCTGATGCGGTGGGCCCTCCAATAATGGCGATACGGGGAGCCTGGCTCATGCAATCAATCGTTTACTTCGCTGAACCCATCCATGCCGAATTCTTCGGTGCTGTCGCCGTAGAAATCATTGCCATCGTCTTCGTCCTGATCGTCGTCTTCGTCAAGCAATTCTTCAGCTTCCAACAGGAGTTCATCCTTGATGCCTTTGGCCGCGAGGATTTTGGCCGCTAGGGCGTCGAATTCGTTGTCATCCAGCATTTTGAATTTGCTGTCTTCGCGCTGACGCGGGGCTTTCCCTTCGCTTTTCACCAGCAGCGGATAAGTGGCATCCTTACGGGGATCTTGAATGCTTTGCAACTCGATGAGCAAGGTCCATTGTGCGACATAGTCGCTGATGTAAATGAACCGTTGATGAGGATCGTTGATCCAATCTCTCAATTTGGTGTCCTTCATGACGGGGCTGGGCAAAGCGGTGTCGCTGCTCATGTCCTCGTCGTCCAGCATGTTTTCCAAGGTGATTTCCATGTGTTTCTTCCAATGGATGTCACTGATGTAAAATGATGCTAACTCCTTTTTGTCAAAGCCGATAGCGTCTTGGATAGCGTGGTGAAAATTTAAAAAACTCGAAGCGGGTTTGATGTCAATCCAGCGAACAATCTCGTCGTCGTTTTCAAACCAAATTTTAAAACGGAAAACCATGAAGTTGCAAAGTTAGGTCAAGGCTTTGTATTTGTTTGGTCTGGAAGCCCAACAGCGTCATTTTGGGCGTATTTTTGGACCTTGTTTCGAAAATTAACTTGGTTTTTATTCTGCCTGGCTACTAGCGCAAGCCTGTTTGCACAGTCAGACAAAGGCGATGTGCGAGGATTCGTATACAATGCCGACAATGGCGATCGATTGGCAGGAGCCTTGGTTTGGATTCCCGAGATCAACCGCGCTCCAAGTGTGCGAGGTCGAAGCATTTTGGCTGATGGTGATGGCTTTTATGCATTGACCGGTATACCGGCTGGTGAATATACCTTGGTGGCTACGGCTCCTGGTTTTGATACTGCCTATTTTGAGATTCTGGTAAGGCCAGCGGCCAATACCAAGCAAGACATTTACTTGCACGGAGGCCAGCAAATCGAAGAAGTAGAAATCATCGCTCGCGCCAACCGCAAACAAACCTTAGTTGGAGCTACGAATATTGACCCAAAGGCCATTGGCCGCCTCCCTTCGGTCGGCGGCGAACCCGATATCGTTCAGTACCTCCAGGTATTGCCCGGTGTCGTTTTTAGCGGCGACCAAGGAGGACAACTCTACATACGCGGTGGCTCTCCGGTTATGAACAAGGTTTTGTTCGATGGAATGACCATCTACAATCCCTTTCACAGCATTGGCTTGTTTTCGGTCTTTGATACCGACTTGATCAAAAGTGCCGATGTGTATTCAGCCGGTTTTGGTGCCGAGTACGGTGGGCGAATCTCTGCGGTGGTTGACATCAAATCACGAGACGGAGATCGCAACCAGATCAAAGGAAAAACCTCCATAAACACCTTCACCAGCAAGGTGATGCTGGAAGGGCCCTTGAAAAAGTTCCAACGCTACAGCGGCAACAGTTCCTTCGCGGTCAGCTACCGCAATTCTTACCTCAAGCAGTCCTCCAAACTGTTTTATGGATATGCCAATCCCGATCGCTTGCCCTACAATTTTGGCGATCTCTTTGTGAAGATAAACGCCAACTCGGCCAATGGTGGTTATACCCGTCTGTACGGATTTCACTTCAGCGACGATGTGAATTTCCCGGGCTCTACCCACTACAGCTGGGCCAGCAATGGGTTCGGTGGCAAGTTTATGGTGGTGCCAGAGCAGGCCAAGACCAGGGTAGACGGCTTCTTTTTGTATTCCAACTACCGCATTCAGCAAATGGAAAGCGATGCCCGTCCCCGTGAAAGTTCGATTGGTGGCTTCAATATGGGAATGAATTTCTTGTACAACTTCAAGAAAGACGAATTCAAATGGGGCATGGAGATGAACGGGTTCCAGACCAATTTTCAGCTGTACAACGCCAACAATCGCCGCATTGAACAACAGGAGAGTACAACCGAAATCAATCTGTTTGGCAACTACAAAGTGGTTCGCAAAAAGCTCTTGGCCGATATGGGCTTGCGCTGGCAGTATTATGCTTCTCTGTCGAATGGAAGCTTAGAGCCCCGCCTGCAATTGCGCTACATGCCGTTCAAAGGCTTTGGATTGAAATTTGCCGCAGGTTTGTATTCTCAAAACCTCTTATCGGCCATCTCTGATCGAGACGTAGTGAATTTGTTTTACGGCTTCTTATCAGGACCCGATAACCTGCCCAAGACCTTCATGGGTCAGCCCGTAACCCACCGCCTTCAAAAGGCCGGTCATTTGGTGGCGGGTATGGATTATCGCTTGACAAAAAAAAGCACCCTCAACGTAGAGGGCTTTTACAAAGACTTCAGCCAAATCACCAACATCAACCGATCCAAGTTGTTTGAAGACGACGCCAGCAACCAGGACAAAGATGCCCGCTTGCGCCAAGATTTCATCATTGAAAAAGGAGAGGCTTATGGAGGCGATATCTCCTACAAGTTTGAAGACAAACGCCTGTACATCTGGTTGGTGTATTCCTTGACCTGGGTGAATAGAAACGATGGTTACATCGTGTATCAGCCCATTTTTGATCGCCGTCACAATGCCAATGCCATGGTCTCTTACACCCTGGGCAAGCGAACACCGGTTGATTTGTCCGTGCGCTGGAACTTTGGCAGCGGATTCCCCTTTACCCAAACCCAAGGCTATTACGAAAAGTATGACTTCGGCAATGGAATAGGCTCAGATTACGTCCATTCCAATGGTGATTTGGGTGTGGTTTACGCATCGTTGAATCAAGGTCGTTTGCCCTATTACCACCGATTGGATTTTTCAGCCAAGCACAGTTGGAAGTTGGACGACGGGCGCAAACTCACGGCGAATTTCTCTTTGACCAACGCCTACAACCGCGACAACATCTTCTACTACGACCGCATCAAGCAGGAAAGGGTAGATCAATTGCCCATTCTGCCTGCATTGGGCATTCAATACGAGTTTTAAATCGCCTCGTCGCTGATTTTTTTAATGGCTTGAAGCTTGAGCAAGGCCTCGATTGGGCTGAGTTCGTTGATGTCCAAACTCTGCAATTCCTTTTTGAGCTGTTCCATTCTAGGGTCTGGGGCTTGAAACATGTTCAACTGATAGACCGATTTGGAATCGGATTTAGCCATGGTTTTGCGTCGGTCAACGGCTGAACGGGTTTGCTCCAGTTCTGATAGGAGTTCAGAAGCGCGAATGAGCACTTGGTTGGGTATGCCCGCCAATTGGGCGACGTGAATACCGAAACTGTGTTCGCTGCCTCCGGGCTTTAGGGTTCTCAGGAAAATGATCTGTTGACCTTTTTCCAACACTTCAATGTGGAAGTTTTGTACCCCTTCCAATTTGGCTTCCAATTCATTCAGCTCGTGGTAGTGAGTGGCAAACAGGGTTTTGGGTTTGCTGGGGTGGCTTTGCAAGTATTCGGCAATGGCCCAGGCCAGAGACACGCCGTCATAGGTGCTGGTTCCTCGTCCAATTTCGTCCAGGAGCACCAATGACCGTTCCGATAGGTTGTTCAGGATCGAAGCCGTTTCGCTCATTTCTACCATGAAGGTAGATTCACCCAAAGAGAGGTTGTCGCTAGCGCCAACACGGGTGTAGATTTTGTCTACAAGTCCAATCTTGGCTGATCGACATGGCACAAAGGAACCCATTTGGGCCAGTACAACGCAGAGGGCTGTTTGGCGCAGTATCGCTGATTTTCCGCTCATGTTGGGCCCCGTCAAAATCATGATTTGGCGATGCTTTGGACCCATGGCCAAGTTGTTCGGCACATAGTGCTGATCGGCTTTCAACTGCTGTTCAATGACCGGGTGTCGAGACTCGACCAGCTCAATGTCAAGCCCATCGTGAATCTCAGGTTTGCAGTAGTTTCTTGTGCTGGCCAAATGGGCAAATCCCATCAGGCAGTCCCATTCGGCTAGCTGTTGAGCCAACAAGCGTATGGGTTCGACATGAGCCAACAAATCATTGAGCAACAATTCCCATAATTCCGATTCCAAAGCTGAAATGCGGTCTTGGGCCGAAAGAATCTTTTCTTCGTATTCCTTGAGCTCTGGGGTGATGTATCGCTCGGCATTGGTTAAAGTTTGCTTGCGAATCCAGGTCTCGGGCACCTTGTCTTTGTGGGCATGGGTAACCTCTAAGTAATAGCCGAATACATTGTTGAAGCCAATCTTCAGCGAAGGGATGCCGGTGGCCTCTGACTCCCGTTTTTGAATATCGACCAAGCGCTCTTTGCCATGGGTAGCCAAATCGCGCAGCTCGTTCAATTCCGGGTGGCATTCCGATTGGAAGACATGACCCTTGCTAAAGACAGCAGGAGCTTCTTCAGAAACCTGGGCATCAATCAGCGATTGAAGGTTTCGGCTGTTGGGGAATGCCTCAGCGGCCTGTTGCAGTCTTCGGCCCGAACTCTCTTTCCATTGCTGGCTCAAATCCTCCACCTTTCTCAAGGCTGAACTCAAGTGCAACAGTTCCTTCGGATTGATGCGTCTCAAGGCAATTTTAGAGGCCAAGCGCTCTATGTCACCCAAGCCTTCAAACAAAGATCGCCAGTCTCCCAATTGGGCTTGTTTTTGTAAGTCCTCTACCGCATCCAGTCTTTGTTGTATTTGTTGTTGATCCCTCAGGGGCAGCACCAACCACTTGCGCAGCAATCGACTTCCCATCGGTGTTTTGCTGTGGTCAATGGAATCCAACAATCCGGTACCACCGGGGTATACCGAATGCAGCAGTTCCAAATTGCGAATGGTAAAGGCATCCAGCCACACGTATCGATCTTCCTCCAAACGGGCCAATCGGTTGATGTGGCTGGTGTGGTGGTGATGGGTCATTTCCAAGTAATGCAAAATGCATCCGGCGGCGGTGGCGGCTTGATTCATGCCGTCCAAGCCAAATCCCTTGAGATTGGTTACTTGCAGTTGTCGAAGCACCCGCTCGTAAGCGTAGTCGCCTTGTGTGACCCAGGGGTCCAAGACTTGATAGGAGCGAGGAGTACCCAATTCTTCTATGAATCCTTGAGCCTCATTTTTGGGAAATAAGAGTTCGGCTGGTCGAAAACCGCTGATCAGTTTCTTGATGAAAACCCAGCTGCCTTCAGCAGCGTAGAATTCTCCAGTGGAAATATCGAGCAGAGATAGTCCAATACGAGCGCCATCTTTGCTCAGAGCGGCCAAATAGTTGCTCTCTTGCTGCTCGAGAACTTTGTCGTTGTAGGTGACGCCGGGAGTGACCAATTCCGTCACACCACGTTTGACAATGGTTTTGGTTTTTTTTGGGTCTTCCAACTGGTCGCAAATGGCCACGCGGTAACCGGCTTTGACCAGTTTGGGCAGGTAGGTATCCAAGGAGTGGTGGGGGAAACCCGCCAGGTTCATTTCTGAAGCAGCCCCGTTGGAGCGCTTGGTCAAAACTATACCCAATACCTTGCTGGCTTTTACGGCATCTTCATCAAATGTTTCGTAAAAATCTCCCACCCGAAACAACAGAATCGCACCCGGATATTGGGCTTTGATGCTGTGGTATTGTTTCATTAAGGGGGTTTCTTTTCCAGCCATAGAGAACAAAAATAGGGGGGTAAATTGGCAAGTAGTCCACAATTATCCCCCCGAAAGGTGGGTATATTTGGATGTGCAAAAACGCAGCATGCAAGAACTCGGCAGGCTCAGTGCCGAAGAATTTCAAAAAGCCCCCAAATGGCCATTGGTTCTGGTATTGGACAATGTTCGAAGCTTAAGCAATGTCGGTTCGCTCATGCGCAGTGCCGATGCCTTTTTGGTCGAATGCGTGTACTTGTGCGGCATTACAGGCACGCCGCCTCATCGAGACATCACCAAAACGGCGATTGGGGCTGAAAAGTCGGTTCGCTGGGAGTATCGCGGCGAAACCGAACAGGCCATTCGAGAATTGAAGCAGCAGGGATTTCGCGTCTGGGCCTTGGAGCAAACCCATGGTAGCATTCCCTTGCACGAGACCCAATTAACCGATCAACCCACCGCGTTTGTATTGGGTCATGAAATTGACGGCGTCTCGCAAGAGGCATTGGCTCTGTGCAATGGGGCCATTGAAATTCCCCAATTCGGTAGCAAACACTCCTTGAATGTGGCCGTAAGTGGGGGAATGGCACTTTGGGAATACGCAAGACAAACCTTGAGCCATGAAAGCTAATGCGGTCCTGGTGCTGCTGTTGTTCTTGGGGGCTTGTCAAAGCCCTGAACGAATCGATTCTGATAAGCCCTACACGGTGGCTATGACGTATGTGGCCGATTGCCCTTTGTCGGTCAAAAGCAGTGGGGTTTGGCTCGATTTGGCCCGAAACCTCCCCTCTGATTCTTTTGATCGTTGGTTGTTTGTGGGAGAATGTGATCGCCCGCTTTCGGCGGCCATGAGAGCTTCGGTAGATCGAATGCTAGGGAGTTTGGATTCAGCCAGGAGCTTGGGCTTTACGCATTATCCGATGCTGCAAATTTGGAAAGGCAAGCCCTCGAGTGGGCGATTGTTGTACCGCGGGCCCCTTGATAATTCAGCTAGGGCCACGGGCCAGACAAGAGTAAAAGCCGATTCCCTCTTTGTTCACGATTTCTTGACAAGGCTGAGAAAGGGAGAGAATCCTACCTTTGAATCACACACGGTTTACGGATGTTACATAGAACCTTGATCGGGCCATTGCTTTGCTTGCTGACCTTGGCAAGCAGCTCCTGCCATTCGGAAGAGAAAGGCACAGATTCGCTGGGAGAGGTGGTGTTTTACAACGATGTAGCCGACATTATTGAGCAGAAGTGCGTGCCCTGTCATCAAGTCGATGGGGGAGCCCCCTTTGTGTTGACGAGTTATGAAGCGGTCAGCCGAAAGGCCAAAACCATTGTCGAAGTGACCCAAAATGGCATCATGCCCCCTTGGCCGGCCGATCCCAACTATCAGCATTTCATTGGAGAGCGTCTCTTGACGGAGCGAGAGAAGCAATTGATAAAAGCTTGGGTAGATCAAGGCAAGGTGAAAGGTCAAGGAGAAAGAATTCTTCAGTCAAAAAGTACAAAAGGACTAAAAAGTTCAAAGCCCGATTTGATTCTGGATATGCCCATGGTCACTCTGGGAGCGGGAGACCCAGACCGTTTCTATTTGATGCGCATTCCCGGTCTCATCGATCGGGACACCTGGGTCAAAGCCATGGAAATACGCCCGGGAGTTCGGGAGCGCTTGCACCATTTCAACGGTCATGTACTGAATTACAAACAGCGCAAATCACAGCCATGGCCAAATGGAATTCAAGAAATTACCCAAGGCGAATACGATGCTGATTTTGACCAATTGGATTTGTTGGAGGCTGATGGGTCTCGCCCAGAGCGCATTCATTCGGCTGTGAATTACCTGCCCGGCATGGAAGGGACATTGTTTCCTGATGGAATTGGAGGGTTTCGCCTTTCTCGGCAATTCGCCTTGATAGGCAATGATGTTCACTACGGGCCCAGCGATCAAGACACCCAAGACCGCAGCCAAATTTGGATTTGGTTTGCCGATAAGGAGCCCCGCAGAAAAACGGCCGAGTTCATGCTTGGAACCAATGGCTCTAGCGCCATCGAGCCCCCACTGCTCATTCCCGCCGGGCAAATCACCCATCACCGCACCGCCTTTCAAATCAAGGCCGATGTTTCCTTGTTGACCATCAACCCTCATATGCATTTGCTGGGTTCGAGTTTGAAGGCCTATGCCGTCAAGCCTAGCGGCGATACGGTGAATTTGATATCGATTCCGCGCTGGGATTTTCGCTGGCAGTATACCTACACCTTTACCCACATGCTGCGCATTCCTCGAGGGTCTTGGATCATCTGTGAAGCCACTTATGACAATCGGGCTAGCAATCCCAACAATCCTTATTCGCCCCCTCGAACCGTGGGAGAGCGCTTGGAATACGGGGGGGCTAGCATGCGAGCAACCGACGAAATGTTGCAGCTGATTATCGGATATACTCCTTATCAAAAAGGCGACGATGCCCTTACTTTGCAGTTGGAATGAAATTGATATTGGTTCAGAGCAAATCAGAGATTTCAGCGTTTCACCAGGTCTTGGACCGTGTTTACGCGAATGATTCCCAGTTCATTTACCCCCTTCGATCGGATGTGGAAGAGGTGTTTGATGCCGTCAAGAACCCAGTGCCTCACAAAGAAGGTCGCTATCAGCGCTGGGTATTGTTGGATGCCCATGATCAACCTGTGGGGCGAATAGCCGCCTTTTACCGCGATAAAAAGGATGCCGAAGGCCATTCTATTCGCCGCGGCGGATTGGGCTTTTTCGAGTGCATAAACGATGAACATTTGGCCAGTGAGTTGTTCGATACAGCCGAGAAATGGTTGACTGAGCAAAAGGTGGTTTCCATCGATGCGCCCATCAATTTTGGCGATCGTGATAGTTTTTGGGGCTTGTTGATTTCAGCCAAGACCTATCCCAGTTACAGGGAGTCGTACAACCCCCCGTATTATCAAGCCTGGTTCGAGCAACGAGGATATGCTTTGGAAATTGAGCAAACTACCTACGAGATTACCCAGGCAACCTTCAATTTCGATCGCTTTTCGGCCATCGCATCGCGAGCCATGTCCAATCCTGACTATCGATTTGAATATTTCAAATACAGCGAATTAGAGGCTTATGCGGGTTATTTCGCTGAGGTGTATAATCTGGGTTGGGCCCACCATGAAGATTTCAAACCCATTCAGGCGGCTGATGTATACAAACGATTGAAATCCATCAAGCCGGCCATGCCAGAGAAGTTGGCCATTTTCGCCTTTGCAGGTGATCGACCCATCGGATTTTTTGTCGCCATTCTGGAAGTCAATCAAGTTTTCAAGGACTTTAATGGATCCATGAACACGTGGAATGGATTGCGCTTTTTGTGGAAGAAAGCTAGCATTGACAAAGCCAAGGGTATCGTGTTCGGGATCATTCCTGAATACCAAAACAAGGGCATTGAGACGGGTTTGATCATGCGCTGTTACGAAGCCATTCAGCACATGCCACAATTGAAAAGCATGGAATTGGCCTGGATTGGAGATTTTAACCCAAAGATGTTGAGCATGTTGCAGTCTTTGGGCGCCGAATTGACCAAGGTGCACCATACTTATCGCAAAGAAATTCCGTCTAAATAAATTTGAATTTTATTGCTTTCCTGCTATTTTTGCAATCCCGTTTAGCACAGGTGTTCGTACCGATGTAAAAACTGGATGAGATCTTAGCTCAGTTGGTAGAGCACGACACTTTTAATGTTGGGGTCCTGGGTTCGAGTCCCAGAGGTCTCACCCCCAAAGAAAGCCCTGATTTCAGGGCTTTTTTTATGTCCATTGCCCTCTGCTCGTATATTTGGGCTGTGTTTTTTTTCATCAGTAAACTATTGGCATTTGGACTCAAGCCTTTGTTTTGGGTAGGCATACTGATGCTGTTGGCGGTAATTCCACGGTTCAAGCGCCTTCAACGAAAGCTGCTGATAGCCGCAATCAGTGTTTTTCTCATTTGCGGGAATTCCATTCTCGTGAATGAATGGGCTTTGATATGGGAAGGTGACCCCATTGACTGGCCGAAGAAAAGAATCAAAATGGCAGTTGTTTTAGGAGGATATTCTGAATTCGATCATGATCGAAATCAAATTACTTTAAATAAATCTGCAGAGAGGTATACGGCTGGTTTAGAGGCTTTGTCTTCACGGAAAGTAGAAAAATTGATCCTTAGTGGGGGTGCTGCTGAACTCATCAAAAAGCCCTATTTCGAGAGTTTTTACATCAGAAAATTGATGGGCAACTTTGGGCTTGATACTTCTGCAATTTTCTTTGAATGTACATCACGAAATACTTATGAGAACGGGGTTCAAACCAAGGAAATATTGGATAGTTTGGATTTTGACGAGCCATTGCTACTAGTGACAAGTGCGTATCACATGCCTCGAGCAAAGGCTATTTTTAATAAATTGGGAATAGCTGTTATTCCACATCCTGTGCAGTTTATTGGAAACCGCAGTAGGGATTTCGACTTGCTTTCTTGGGTTATTCCCAATGGTGAATCATTTGCTGATTTCGAAACTCTTTTGAGAGAGTTTATAGGTATAACTGTCTACAGAATAACAGGTAAACTATAGTGTCAATCTGTTGTATTGATTTAGAGAGATTGTAGGGCTTTTTGTAATAGTTGATTGGTGATTTTGGGATCTGCCTTACCGCCACTTCGCTTCATGACCTCACCGACAAACAATCCTATGAGACCGGTCTTCCCGCTCTGGTAGGCCTGAACCTTATCAGGGAACTGCTCCAATACCGCTTTTACGATGCCCTCTATTTCAGAGCTATCAGTATTGGTGGCTAGATTCAAGGATTCAACGAGCTCGCGAGCCGATGCCTTGGGATTCTCCAATAATGCAGGAAATAGCTTCTGAGAGGCTATGCTGTGGCTGATGACGCCTTCGTCAACTAGCGCAATCAATTCGGCCAAGCTTTCTGGCGGCAGGGGAAAATCTTCCATGCCCAAAGCCTGCTCATTCAAATACCCTCGAACAGGAACGGTTACCCAGTTCGCGACGGCTTTGTAATTGTTCTGTTGACGGCATACCGCTTCAAAGTAGAAAGCGCTGTGTTTGTCGTCAATCAATACTGAAGCATCGTATTCGCTCAATCCGTAATCGTTGGTAAATCGGTTGAATAGTGCTCCTGGCAATTCGGGCATTTCCTGTCTAATGCGCTCAACATCTGACTGAGTCATCAAAACGGGTGGCAAGTCAGGTTCGGGGAAGTAGCGGTAATCGTTGTTCGACTCTTTCTTGCGCATGGAGAAAGTGCTCCCGTTCAATCCGTTGAAACCACGGGTTTCTTGAATGATGGCTTGGCCGGAGAGTATGCATTCTTTCTGGCGCTCAATTTCGAAATCAATGGCTCGTTTTACATTGGAAATGGAGTTCATGTTCTTGACCTCCACCTTGGTGCCGAATTCTATTTGCCCTTTGGGTCGTATGGAGATGTTGGCATCGCAGCGCAAACTTCCTTCTTCCATATTGCCATCGCAGATGTCCAAGTAGCGCACCAAGCGACGTATTTCGGTTACAAAGGCATAGGCTTCCTCTCCTGTGCGAATGTCAGGTTCAGAAACGACTTCAATCAAAGGAGTTCCGGCACGGTTATAATCGACCAGGGTATCGTACAAATCCTGATCGTGCATGCTTTTGCCTGTATCCTCTTCCATGTGAATGCGAATCAATCGAACTTGCTTGGGTTCACCATCTTTTGGTTTGAAGGGTACACGACCACCCACGCAGAGAGGGGTGTCAAATTGCGTGATTTGATACCCTTTGGGTAAATCTGCATAGAAGTAGTTTTTCCTTGCGTAGCGATTGACTTCCGTAATGGAGCAATCGAGGGCCAAGCCCATTTTAACGGCCTTCTCAATGGCCTGAATGTTGTGCTTGGGCAAGGTTCCAGGATGCCCCAGACTAATGGGACTTACTTGGTTGTTGGGCATTGCACCATACTCGGTGCTATCGCTCGAAAATGCTTTGCTGCGGGTTTGCAGCTGAATGTGGATTTCCAGTCCTATGACGGCTTCAAATTCCATAATGAGGGATTGCCATCTTGATTCAATCAGGATGTTGTTGCAAAGGTCAGTTCTATCCTTCATTGTGGCAAGTATTATTGACTCGCTATTGACTACTTTTGCAGCGGCAGTCTGTTCTATCGACTGGTTTTCGAACCAGTAGGAAAGTCCGGGCAACACAGGGCACCGTGCTTCCTAACGGGAAGGGGTGTAGCCAGCAATGGCTGCATCACAGAAAGTGTCACAGAAACAAACCGCCTCTTCGGAGGTAAGGGTGAAACAGCGGGGTAAGAGCCCACTCGTGTTGTGGTGACACAACATTGGGATAAACCTCACGGGTTGAAAGACCAAATAAACCCAGGCCAAAAGCGGCCCGCTTCGTGGCTTCGGCCAGTCTGGGAGGGTAGGTCGATGGAGCGCAATTGTGAAATTGCGCCTAGATGAATGATAGAAACTCAATTAGTTGAGTACAGAACCCGGCTTATAGGGCTGCCATTTTTAAAAAAAATTTTGTTAAGGGGCTTGAAAAAGCTGCTTAACATGGTGTAAATTTGCACCCACGTTCGTCGGAAGAAGGACGTGAAAAAGCGAGAATAGCTCAGTTGGTAGAGCACAACCTTGCCAAGGTTGGGGTCGCGAGTTCGAGTCTCGTTTCTCGCTCTAAAAGTGCAAAAGCCCCGGAAACGGGGCTTTTCTTTTTTCTAAGATTCCCCATCCGAGATCTAAGCCTTGGATTTAGGGCAAAAGAAAAGCCCCGTTTCCGGGGCTCTCCATTAAGATTTTATTGAAGGTCGATTAACGACGACGCTTTGTCTTCTTGTCAATTCCAGAAGAAGGAAGACCATTGTACTTCTTCTTGCTGTTACCCACAGGAGCACCTACACGAATCATCGCACAACGGAAGCCCAAGCTCATGGTTGATTGATTCTCGTCCAAGAAACGGCGGGTACCAGGAGAAGCCCAGTATACGCGATCGTTCCAAGCACCACCTTTGAACACGCGAGCTTTGTTGTTGATCAAAGACGTGATTCCGTATTCGTAGGTCATTTCACCACTGTTGTAGCTTTCCTCGTCTTTAAAGCCAATGTTATCAGACTCTTTGTAGTTGCGACGCTCAGCGTTTTCAGCTTTGGTCACATCGCGGAAGATCAAACGACCCAAAGAATCTTTCTGTTCGATGTATCCATATTGATCCAATACGACTGTTTTGAACTTGTTTCCACGGAAAGGCATGAAATCGTTCATGTCTTCCAAAGAAAGGGGACGGTAAACATCCATTACCCATTCTGAAACGTTGCCACTCATGTTGTACAAACCGTATTCATTGGGCCAGTATGAATAAACAGGAGTAGTTACGTCACCTGCGTCGTTCAATTGACCACCGGCAATACCCATGTAATCGCCCTTGCCGCGCATTACGTTCATGCGAATCTTACCACGGTCTTTTTCGTTACCGTCTTTGATGCGAATGGTGTAATCCGTCCAAGAGTAGATTTTTTTCTGGTTAATGTTGTCAAATTCAGTTTCGCCGATGTTGGCTTGAGCGGCATATTCCCACTCAGATTCTGTAGGTAGGCGGTAATCGGGCAACAAGATGCCGTCTTCCAACAATACCTGGTAACGCTTGCCGTCTTTCTTCTTTTTCTTGCTGTAATCGCGCAAAGGCTTCTTGCCTTTGTTCAAGAAGGAGTATTGACCGGCCAAGTAGGCGCGCAAGTTGAAGTTGTTGTCATCCTGAGCATCGCTTACGATGTCGTATTTGACAATTCCTTCGCGGTCCAAGATCATTTCGTTCACACGGTCTGTGCGCCATGCAGCGAATTCAGTCGCTTGACGCCAGTTTACACCAACAACGGGATAGTCTTTATAGGCAGGGTGGCGGAAGTAGTAATCAACGAAAGGCTCGTTGAAGCTCAATTTTTGACGCCAGCACAAGGTATCAGGCAAGGCACGCTGGTACACTTCAGGGTAAGAAACGAAAGTCTTAGCCAACCAGTATACGTATTCGCGGTACAAATGATTGCTAACCTCCGTTTCATCCATGTAAAAGGAGTGAACGGTAACGGTGCGTTCTACGTTGTTGTTGTCATAAGCCAAATCAGCCTCAGTGCTACCCATGTTGAAGGCGCCGCCCTCGATGAGTACCAATCCGGGGCCAGTTTCTTGGCCTTTGTACTTGGGGTTGGCAAAACCACCCCATTTGGGATCGTTGAAGGCTTGGCCAGTTGAACGGCTAACATCCTTCGAACCGCAAGAAGCCATTAATAAGGCAGCTCCTGCAGCGATGAACCAAGTATTTCTCATGGTGATATTCATGACATTCAGTGAATGTTTATAACGAGTGAATTTGGAAATTATTGCAAAAGTAGGTGAAAATTAAAATTCAGGACAGTGCAAAGGCTTGAAAGGTTTGCGTCCGGGAGGAATACACCAATCCAAGGTGGCACTTACTTCATGGCTTGAAGGGATGGCGCTTCGTCCGTCACTCACAGTGAAGTCATAACTGTATCCAAATTTGAATTTGTCTTTTCTGAATCCAACCAACATCATGATGGCATCTGAGTTGCCATAGTTGCCGAAAGTCTGACGGAACCACAAACCAGTAACCAAGGGACCTTTGTTGGCATAGAAGCCCAAATTCAACTGAGTGAAGTTGCGCTGCATCATAAACAAAGCGTTAGGAGAGAAGGTGTTGGTCTCGTAGCGGTTTTGGCTCAAAGGAATAACGGCTCCTGTGTGAACGGTGTAACGACGGGGCAAAACCTCATCAGGATTCTGGTAGAATGACCAATTGGGTTCAGTGATGTTGTGAGCGGCAGCTCCAAAGTAAAATTTGCTAGTGTACATGATCCATCCGGCGTTGAAGTTGGGATAGGTCACGCTGTTGCTAGGCTGCTGTTCTCCAGTAGGCAATACGAATCCTTGGGTAGGGAGAATCATGTCGGCAAATTTCAAACGATTGAAATCAAGACTCTTCATGACGACTCCACCTTGAAGACCGAAACGCATGAACAAACGGCCGTGGTTCAAGGGCAACAAATAACTGTAAACCCCACTGACGGCTGTTGATGTCAACAAACCTGAACCGGCGATGTCATGAAATACCATAGCACCCAATCCACCACCGATGGAAGGAACGTGCTGGTCCCACGAAAACATCAAGGAACGGAAAGTGCCGGGAAGGCTAGGCCATTGGTTGCGATAGTTCAAAGCAACACGGCCAGCAGCCATACCCATGCCACAGACAGCCGAACCTGCCAAAGCAGGGTTGGTGTATACCGGTGCGGCATAGAATTGCGTGAGCTCGGGATCTTGGGCTTGCACTCGGGCCGCCGAGAAACTCAAAACGCTCAATAAAGCAATGCGTACAATGGTTTTCATACCTAAGAATTTCAAAACTACGAATAAAAACGCGTCTCAATCAAAAATATTTCCTCTGCCAGGGGTATAACTGACCTGAATGCGACACAGAAATGACCTCTTGAAGAATCGGCCTTCGCTTTCTTTGTGTATTTTTGAGGTATGTCAATTCGGTCCTTATCGCTTTTTATGGCGGTCTTTGCCATTTCGGCCCAGAGCCTTCTAGCGCAAGGTGTTTTCGCCACCAGCGGTGAGTGGTTTGGCATAAAAGTCCAGGGGACTCAAACTTATCAAATAACCTATAAAGATTTGAAAGATTGGGGCATGGACATGAACTCCGATCCACGAAATTTTCATGTGTTCGGGTACATGGGTCCGGAGTTGGCCTCTCGCAACGACGGGGCCTTAACCATTGATCCACCCGAATTGAGCATCGGTGTAGTCGGTGAGTCAGATGGGAAATGGGATCCAGGTGATTATGTTGAGTTTTTTGTACTCGGCCCCAAGGGTCACACCTTGAATAAGCATCAAAGTACGGTGCCTTACACGCGTTTTTACGATGCCAATCTCCATTTTGTGGTAGGCCACAACAGCGAGCGCGGTCATCGCATATTGACCCAATCGGCGTGGGTAGGTACAGAGCCTATGAGCCAATGGTATCACTGGGCTTCTGAGTTTGTTTGGCACGATTCAGATCGCGTGAATCCGACTGCCATGGGGAGAACATGGCTGGGAGAAAAACTGGGCAATGAAACCTTGACACGAACTTGGAAAGAAAATTTGGGTACTCGCTGTGATTCGGCTACTTTGATGTTGACTCTGGCCCCAGCTTTGGTTGATCAAGGCGGATCCGTGAAGATTCAAATCAACGATACTCAGCAAACTTTGACTTTGAGGCCCATTTCCAATGGGTTCGAGGAGCATTATTTGCTGTCCAAGTCATACCTTGTTCCCTTGAAATCAGGTCAATTGGATTTGAGCCTTGACTTGAATCGGCCCAACACGCAGTCCAGCCTTTATTTGGAGTCTTATTCCATTGAACTGTTCGGAGAAGCCCTTACCCCTGATCAAAACACGCTTTTGTTCAACGAAGGTTTGGCTCAGTATCCGTCGAACACCACCCGCGGATGGCGCCTTGTAGACAACCTGCAAACCACACCGCTACCCAGGTATTGGAATGTAACCAACCCATACCAGCCTTTCAATTTGCAAAATCCGCAGGTGTCCAAAAATGGAAAGGCATGGAAAGAATTGAGGTTTTTCCCTGGCGAGGAAGCGGGCATGTTATGGGTGTCTTACCCCAACCAGCTGTCCAAACCGGTATTTACAGGTCGTTTCACCGTGAACAACGTAACCGGTGAATTCGCGGCTGATATGATCATTTTGACTCATCCCGATTTTGTCGAAGCTGCGTCAAAGTTGGCCCTGCACCGCATTCAGACACAAGGATATTCGGTCAAAGTGGTCTTGCTAGATGATATATATAAGGAGTTCGGAGCCGGTCAGCCTGACTTGATGCACGTGCGCAATTACACCCGATTGGAACTCTCCAAGGCCGAGGCCCAAAACGTCGATTTTCGCTACCTGTTGATCATGGGGTCGGCCTCGTACGATATGCAAGATCGCGTGAGTCAGAACACGAACTTCGTGCCTATTTATCACGCGAATACCAACAACAAAGCTGCTGCTTTTTGCTTGGATGATTTTATTGCCTACACCGATTCGGGCCAAGGAGATCCGGAAAAGGGCATCAGCCGAATGGCTTTTGCGGTGGGTAGAATTCCCTGTCGTACGGCCGATGATGCCAAAGCCGTGGTCGATAAGTTGATTCGCTACGACGACAAAAAGAGTTTGGGCGATTGGCGCAGCCAAATCACGTTCGTTTGCGACGACATGGACGAATACTGGGAGCGTGAATTCGTCACCCAAACCGAGTCATACGCCCAGAGCATGGTCAATTCCTGGCCCTATTTGAACGTAAATCGAGTCTATGCCGATGCTTACAAACAAGTGACCACTGGAAACGGAGAGAAATACCCCGATGTGAGCAAGGCCATTGACCGTGCGGTTCAGGAGGGAAGCCTCTTTGTCAATTACCAAGGTCACGGCGGTGAAAAGGGCTGGGCACAGGAATCCTTTTTGGATGTGCCCATGATTCAAGCCTGGAAAAATCCGTACCGCATGCCGGTATTGTTCACTGCTACTTGTGAGTTCAGTCGATTCGATGATCCCGAGCACCAAAGTGCGGGGGAGTTGGCGCTCTTGAATCCCAGTGGCGGGGCCGTAGGTTTGATGTCCACCACTCGATTGGTCTACGTTTCCGGAAACTCCGAAATCAACCGAGATTTTTGGACCAAATACGGCTTCCCCAAAGTAGGGGAGCCGGTTCCAACCTTGGGTGAGGTCTTTCAACGAATGAAGAATCGACCCTCACTGAATTCGGAAGACAACAAGTTTGCTTTGCTCGGAGATCCATCCATGCGATTGGCATTCCCTGAGCATCTGATCATCATTGACAGCATCAACGACATTCCCGAAGTCATTTTTGATGATACCATTCGCGCTTTTTCAGTGGTGAAGGTCAAAGGTCACATCAGCGAGCGCCAAAAAGGGTACTTCAAAGGCTTCAATGGGGTCTGCAGCATCAAAGTGTTCGATAAGCCCATCAATCGTAGTACCCTGAACAACGACGGTAGTTCCGACCCTGTAGATTTTCAAGATTGGGCCAGTATTTTGTTCAACGGGGAAGTCAGTGTCGTCGATGGTGCTTTCTCGTTTGTATTTGCCGTTCCCAAAGACATCAATTACAACATTGGATTGGGTCGCGCTCAGTTCTATGCTCACAATGGAGAAACCGATGCCATGGGGGCCTGGAGCTTTTTAATTGGCGGCAGCGAGGCCATTACCGAGTTGGATACGGCTGGACCTGAAGTTCGAGCCTATTTGGAAGATACTACTTTCGTCGCCGGAGCTGTGGTTCCGGCAACCTCAACCTTTGTGGGTCGGGTGTTTGATCGAAACGGAATCAACGCCACCGGTGCAGGTATTGGCCGGGATATGCTGCTCATTTTGGACGAAGGAACCGACCGCGAACAGCAATGGGTGGTCAATGATTATTTCACCTACGATTTGAACAGTTACCAGCGCGGAACGATTTCGTTCCCGCTTCCTACCTTGGCTCCTGGCAAGCATACCATTCGCTGCAAAGTGTGGGACATCTACAACAATTCAGGTGAAGGTATAACGAACTTCGTTGTAAGCCCGGGCCGCGAATTGGTGATCAGTCGACACGGTATGGTGCCCAATCCTGCCCACGCGGGTTCGAAAATTTCGGTAACCCACAGCTTGCCCGGTGATGATTTGCAGGTTACCTGGCAATGGTTGGATATGGCCGGACGTGTTGTGAGACAAGAAACGACACAAGAGAGCAGCAGTTTGACCACCTTATCTTGGTCTCCTTGGGGGCAAAATTCGGCGCAGGGACCTGATCCATTGCCTCAAGGCATATACCTGTATCGTGTTCACATCAGCACGCTTGACGGATTGTCGGCCGTTTGTGGTGGTAAATTCGTGTGGACTGGTCAATAATGGCAATAATTGAGGGTTTTTCTCGTTCTAAAAACGAGCAAATTTTCAGCTTTGTTTCGCCTAGCGAGCAGAGTCACTTATTTTTGTTTCCAACACCATGAAAAAATTCATTCTCGGATGTGGCCTTGTGGGTTTGACCCTAAGCGGCGTTAAAGCGCAAATTTCCGCCACGCAATTGGCGGGCCAATTGAACACGGTCACCACCATGGTTCCTTTTTTGACCATCACTCCTGATAGCCGTTCGGCGGCCATGGGCGACGTAGGAGTCTCCTTGTTTGCACCTGATGCCAATAGCGTTCACTGGAACATGGCCAACTTGGTACACGCCGAAAAGCAGAGTGGATTTAGCTTGTCGTATGCCCCCTGGTTGCGCCAGTTGGTAGACGACGTAGGGTTTTCCTATTTGGCCGGATATGCCAAAGTGGGTGACAATAGCGTGGTGGGCGGTTCGTTCCGTTATTTCTCGTTGGGCAACATCAATTTCACTGACTTTGAAGGCAATCCTACAGGAAACTTCAATCCCAATGAAATTGCCATTGACGGCGGATACGCCACATCCTTCAATCGCCAAATTTCCATGGGTGTCAACTTGCGTTTCATTTACAGCAACATTGCTGGAAACCGTGCCATTCAAGGCATAGACTACCGCGCTGCCATGGGCGGAGCTGGTGATATTTCCTTCAACTACAACGTTTTTGAAGATCGTGGACCTCAGAACAGCGATTTGAAATTTGGATTCAACATCCAGAACATCGGTTCTAGAATGACCTATTCCAGCAAAGAGAAGCGCGATTTCATTCCAACCAATTTGAAATTGGGTGTCGGTTATCATACCGAGATGGATGATTACAACAGTTTCTCTGTGTATATGGATATCAACAAATTGTTGGTGCCTACTCGTCCGTATTACCTCGTTTCTTGGGACGGTCGCAGCGACTCCATGATCAATGGTATTCGCCAGTTCGTTGGCACCGATCCCAATGTTTCCGTTCCTCAAGGCATGATTCAATCCTTCTCGGATGCTCCTGGGGGTATTCAAGAAGAGTTGAAAGAGTACATGTTGAGCATTGGTGGCGAATATTCGTACAATGATCAATTCACGGCTCGTGCTGGTGTCTTTTACGAAGCTCAAACCAAAGGGGGGCGTCAATACGGAACCTTGGGTTTTGGATTGAAATTCGAGACACTGACAGTAGACGCTGCCTACTTGATTCCTTTTGCTAATCGCCATCCCTTGCAGAACCAAATGCGGTTCAGCTTGCATTTCGATTTAGCTTCGGCAAAGGCGAAATAATCGCTGCTCCTTGGTTTTTGGAGGCTAAATTTGCCTGATGTCCAAGGCTAGACAAACTTTACTTGACAAGCGCGCTGCCGCCCAATTGGGTGGAGGACAGGCTCGCATTGAAGCTCAACACAGCAAAGGGAAGCTCACGGCCCGTGAGCGCATCCAAATTGTCTTAGACGAAGGTAGTTTCCAAGAAATTGGGGCATTCGTTACCCACCGAAGCAAAGACTTTGGCATGGAAAAGCAGAGCATTTTGGGTGATGGAGTGGTGACCGGTTACGGCCGAATTGAAGGTCGTCTGGTTTATATATTTTCTCAAGACTTTACTGTTTTCGGGGGCTCATTGAGCGAAACCCATGCAGAGAAGATTTGCAAAATCATGGAAATGGCCTTGGACAACGGTGCCCCATTGATCGGATTGAACGATTCTGGTGGAGCCCGCATTCAAGAAGGAGTAGTGAGCTTGGGTGGTTACGCCGATATCTTTTATCGGAACGTACAAGCCAGTGGGGTCATTCCTCAAATATCAGCCATCATGGGCCCTTGCGCAGGGGGTGCAGTATACAGCCCTGCTCTGACTGATTTTATCTGCATGGTAGAGGGAAGCAGTTACATGTTTGTAACCGGTCCCAACGTGGTGAAAACAGTCACCAATGAAGAGGTGAGCAGCGAAGATTTAGGCGGTGCCTCCGTGCACGGTTCTAAGAGCGGTGTCGCCCACTTTACCATGGCCAATGAAATTCAGTGCTTGCACGGTATACGCCAGATGCTCAGCTACATGCCCTCCAATTGCGAAGAGAAGGCGCCCTTTGTTGATTATGAGTCTGACAACGAAACCCGTGAAGCATTGGCCCATGTGGTCCCAGAAAATCCCAATCATCCCTATGACATCAAAGAGGTGATCGAGCAGGTGGTAGATTCGGGTTCCTTCTTGGAGGTTCACAAGAATTTTGCCGAGAACATAGTGGTTGGTTTTGCTCGATTGGCAGGACGTAGCATCGGTGTAGTGGCAAATCAACCGGCACACCTTGCAGGTGTTTTGGACGTACACAGCAGTCAAAAGGGCGGTCGTTTTGTTCGCTTCTGCGATGCGTTTAACATTCCCTTGTTGGTGTTTGAAGATGTACCCGGGTTCTTGCCAGGTACCGACCAAGAGTGGAACGGAATCATTACCAATGGAGCCAAGTTGTTGTACGCTTTCAGCGAAGCGACCGTTCCTCGCATTACCGTCATTACTCGTAAGGCATACGGTGGCGCATATGATGTCATGAACTCCAAGCACATTGGGGCCGATATGAACTTTGCTTGGCCTACTGCCGAAATTGCGGTCATGGGAGCCAAAGGGGCGGCTGAAATCATTTTCAAACGAGACATTCAATCGGCTGCTGATCCGGCTCAAGCATGGAAAGAAAAGGAACAAGAGTATTCCGATTTGTTCGCCAACCCCTATCGAGCAGCAGAGCGTGGATTTGTCGATGAGGTCATATTGCCCGAAGAGACACGGGAGCGCTTAATTGCGGCTTATGCCATGTTGGAAAACAAGGTAAAGAACAACCCCAAACGCAAGCACGGGAACATTCCTTTGTAATTGTTGATTTTTTAAAAAATAGGAAAAACAGGTTAAAAATCCTGGTTTTTCCCTGATTTGGCTAAAAAAACGACCAAAAAGGCCGCTTTTGTCGTTATTTTGCCAACTCTAAAAAATCCTCTTATGGACTTAAAAGAAATTCAACAACTCATCAAATTTGTCTCTGTAAACGGAGTCGACGAGGTTGCCATAGAGCGCAAAGACTTCAAATTGCACATCAAAAAGAATGCTGTTCAAGTAGTTTCAGCTGCACCTGTTGCCGCTGCTGCCCCCGCACCTGTGGCTGCTGCGCCTGCACCAGCTGCCGCTGCACCTGCTGCTATTACTGCGTCTGACGATTCCAAGTATATAGCCATTAAATCTCTCATGGTTGGGACTTTCTATCGCTCTAGCAACCCCGAATCTCCTTCATTCATCAATGTAGGCGATGACGTAAAGCCCGGAAAAGTCGTTTGCATCGTAGAAGCGATGAAATTGTTCAATGAAATCGAAAGTGAAATCAGCGGTAAAATTGTGAAGGTATTGGTTGACAATGCTTCTCCCGTTGAATACGATCAGCCTCTTTTCTTGGTTGATCCTTCCTAATCGTTCATTGCCATGTTTAAGAAAATTCTGATCGCCAACCGCGGTGAAATCGCGTTGCGCATCATTCGCACTTGCAAAGAAATGGGCATCAAAACCGTTGCAGTTTACTCAACGGCAGATCGCGATAGTTTGCACGTGCGCTTTGCCGATGAGGCTGTTTGCATTGGTTCTGCACAAAGCCGAGATAGTTACTTAAGCATGCCCAGAATCATGGCAGCTGCTGAGGTGACCAACGCTGATGCCATTCACCCGGGTTACGGTTTCTTAAGCGAGAACTCGAAGTTTTCGGCTCTGTGCCGAGATCACGGTATCAAATTCATTGGCGCCACACCTGAGCAAATTGATCAGATGGGCGATAAAAGCAATGCCAAAGACACCATGAAGAAGGCAGGAGTGCCCACCATTCCTGGTTCAGACGGTTTGTTGGAAAGCATTGAGCAAGCCAAAACCCTGGCCGTTGAGATGGGCTTCCCCGTGATCATCAAAGCTACGGCTGGTGGTGGAGGTCGCGGTATGCGCATCATTTGGTCTGCTGACGAGGTGGAAAATGCCTGGAACAGCGCAAAGCAAGAGGCGGGAGCTGCCTTCGGCAACGATGGCTTGTACATGGAGAAGTACATCGAAGAACCCCGTCACATTGAAATTCAAGTTGCGGGTGACCAATACGGAACGGTTTGCCATTTGTCGGAGCGCGATTGCTCCATTCAGCGTCGCCACCAAAAGCTTTTGGAAGAAACTCCGTCTCCCTTCATGACCGATGAGCTTCGTACCAAAATGGGAGAGGCGGCCAAAGCGGCGGCAAAAATCATCCAATACGAAGGTGTAGGAACGGTTGAGTTCTTGGTCGATAAGCACCGTAACTTCTATTTCATGGAGATGAATACCCGTATCCAGGTAGAGCATCCCGTTACAGAAGAGGTAATCAACTACGACTTGGTGAAAGAGCAGATTTTGATTGCTGCCGGTGTGCCCATTTCAGGTGCCGATTATTTGCCTACCAAAGCAGCGATCGAATGCCGCATCAACGCCGAAGACATCTACAACAATTTCCGACCATCACCCGGCAAAATTCAAGTATTGCACAAGCCTGGTGGTCACGGTGTTCGCGTTGATAGTCATATCTATGCGGGTTACAGCATCCCCCCTTATTACGATTCCATGATTGCCAAATTAATTGTTTCGGCCCAGACACGTGAAGAAGCCATCGTGAAGATGGAACGTGCCTTGCAAGAATTCATCATTGAGGGCATTCATACCACCATTCCATTGCATTTGCAACTCATGAAAGATCCCGATTTTAGAGCGGGGAATTTCACGACCAAGTTCATGGAAACCTTTAAAATTCAATAACAAAAAAGCCGCCCATCGGGCGGCTTTTTTGTTGCTTTCTTTTTGTGCTTACTGTTTGTAGCGAACTCCGCTCGCCTTGAAATACACTTGGCATTGGCTGCTGTCTTCATCAGAAGGCTTAACGTCAAATTTGCCTGTACAGTAGACATCTCCTTTGCTCATGTCTGTAGGAATGCTGACGCCTTCTTCCAATTCTACATACAAGGAGCCCAATGGTCCCAACTTGCGATTCTCGAAGGCTTCCAAAGCTTTGATGCTGCTGGTTTCGAGTTCGTAGTTGAACCAACATCCTTCTGATTGGCAAACTTCTTGGGTTCGGCCAAAGACGATGGCTTCCTTTTTCTCATTTTCTAGAAAATCGTTCAAAGCGACATCAATGCGAACGGCCTCTTGTTCGTTCAAGGGCGTGCCTTTCTCTACTCCTGAGTCTTGACAAGCCCACATGCCAAGTACAGCGAGGCTTAAAATGGCCATTTTTTTCATGGCACAAAGATAAAATTTCCTCAAGGGTAAAGCAGGTACGGCTGCCTTTTTTCGGCAAAAGCCCGCAATCCCGGTTCAAAGGAGGCCTGGATTTTCCATAGTTCATCTCCTCGTTCTATGGCGGCTTGCAATTCAGTGGTCCCGGCCAATTTGGTTAAAAAGGATTTGAAATAGTCCTCTTTGATAGAGGGAGGGGCCACTTTGTAAGGGTTGATCAAAAAGGGTAACAACAAAACGGGTTTGTTTCGAATGATCTCAACGTAATGGCTGTCCAATCGAATTCCCTGACACAATTGCCCTTCGTACGGCGGATGCACCGCTTTCCCAGGAATATTGATGGGGGTAAAGGTATCCCGGTATCCGTCGCTAGCCTTGAGCCAGGGGGCGCCGTAGCACTCAAAGGGCATGGGAGTGCCTCGGCCCATGCTCAAACAAGTGCCTTCCAACAGACCTAAGCTGGGATAGAGGTAAATGGAGGTTTGGGTCGGCAAATTGGGGCTAGGAGCGATAGGCAAAAGGTACTCGTCGCTGCGCTTCCATCCTTCCATGCTGATGACGTGTAATTCACAACGCAAGCTGCTGTTGTTAGTTTTGGGTAGCCCCAGCCAAGCTTCTCCATTGATCATTTGGGCCAATTCGCCTAAGGTCATTCCGTGAACCAATGGAATGGGGTGCAGGCCTACCATGCTGCTTATGTTTGCTTCCAAGATGGGCCCAGCCATGTAAAACCCGTTGGGATTGGGGCGGTCCAACACCCACAGGGGCTTGCTGTTTTCTGCGCAAGCCTGCATGCAATAGTGCAGTGTACTGAGATACGTGTAGAATCGAACACCGACGTCTTGAATGTCGTACACCACGGCATCTACATCGGCCAAGTCAGCCTCGCTGGGCTTGAAATGACTACCGTATAAACTGACAATGGGCAATTGGGTGCTCGCGTCTCGACCATTGGCGACGTGTTCTCCAGCTGCTGCATGGCCGCGAAATCCATGTTCAGGTGAGAAAACTTTGACCACCTGAATCCCGCCTGTAAGCAAGGAATCGACCAAATGTTCCGAGCCCAGTCGAGAGGTTTGGTTGGCTACGACAGCAATGCGTTTGCCGCTCAAATCAGCCCAATAGGCCTCTGTTCGCTCGGCTCCAACGCGCAAGGTTTGAGCCTGCAATAGCCCTGAAAAAATTGATATCAAGGCAAGGAGGCAGACCCGGTGTACGTTACCTTTGATAGACAGGATGAATTGGCCCTTGTTCATAGCGAAGCGCTTTCTTGCAAAAGAAAAGAAAAGCTTGGCACGGCGCATCGTGCTTTTATCCATATTGGCGGTGGCTTTGAGCGTCGCTACGGTCCTGATTTCCATATTTGCCTTGCAGGGCTTTCAGCAAACCATAGGCCAAAGAGTGTCTCAACTCCAGGGAGATTACATCATTGATGATGCTGCCAACGTAGAAGGAGCCGAATGGAAACCTCTCTCAAACCGCTTAGCCTCGTTGGTCGATTCAGCGGTATCGGCTTCAGGTGTAGACTGGGTTCTGGAGCCTGTCGCACAAAGGGCCTGCATTGCGAAAAGCCAGCAAGAAGTTGAAGGGGTTTTGGCCATGGGTATGAGTACTTCGGCCATCGCTCGGATTTCAGGTGCCGATATTTCGGCAAGTGAAGGCGTGTACATGTCCAAATCCCTGGCCAGTCGCATGAATGTGCAATTGGGGGACAAATTGACCTTGTTGTTCTTTTCTGATGCCCGTGATTCTGTTCGTTCAAGAGCTAGGCGCTATCCCGTTTTGGGATTATTATCACAAGGCTTAGACGAATTTGACCAACACACCATCATCTTGCCCAAATTTGCTTTGGAAGCCATGATGCCTTCGGGCGCTTCCCAGAATCGTTGGGAATTGAGGGCTCCTGCACCGGCCACACCGGCGCAAATTCAAGAAGCCGTCTTGCGCATTCAATCGATGTTACCCGCAGGAGTGCTGCGCATTTCCTCTGTAGAGTCACAGAACAGGGCCTTGTTTGATTGGCTGATGATTTTGGATACCAATGTTTGGGTGATGCTCTTGTTGATGGTTTCTGTGGCCGCTATTGCCTTGTCTACCACTTTGCTCATTTTGATCTTGGATCAAACCGCATTGGTGGGCTTGTTGCAAGCCATGGGGGCTCAGAGAGACGGCATTCAACGCGTGTTTTGGTGGCAAGGCTTGGTCATTGCCAGTTTGGGCTTACTCGTAGGGAATGCGGTGGCTTTGGGATTGGCTTGGGCTCAGAACGCCTTTCAATGGATTCGCTTGGATGCTGAACAGTATTACATTGATTCGGTGGTGTTTGCCATTGACCCCAGTACACTTTTGATCGTGAATGGCTCAGCTCTGGGGCTTTGCATGCTGTTGATGCTTCTTCCACTGCGCTTTGTGCGGCGAATGAGCCTGATCAATGCCATTCGTTACGAATGAAAAAAGGCCCCGAATTCGGGGCCTTTTCATTATGCGTCGATATTGGCGTATTTGGCGTTCGCCTCGATGAATTCCCTTCTCGGTGGGACATCATCGCCCATCAGCATGGAGAATACACGGTCGGCTTCTGCTGCGCTATCCAGAGATACTCGTTTCAATGCGCGACGAGCGGGGTCCATGGTGGTTTCCCACAACTGCTCGGCATTCATCTCGCCCAAACCCTTGTAACGCTGCACGTGAACGCTTTCTTCACGGCCTCCACCAGCCAGTTCCTTGATGATTCCATCGCGCTCCTCATCGGTCCAGCAATAGCGGCTTTCTTTGCCCTTTTTTACCTGGTACAAAGGAGGGGTGGCAATGTATACGTATCCACTCTCGATCAATCTCTTCATGTAGCGGAAGAACAAGGTTAAAATCAAGGTGCGAATGTGGCTACCGTCTACGTCAGCATCGGTCATGATCACGATCTTGTGGTAGCGCAGGTTGTCCAACTTGAGTTCTTTGTTGCCTTCTTCGTCGGTTCCAATGTGTACACCCAAAGCGGTAAACATGTTGCGTACTTCCTCGTTGTCGTAGATTTTATGCTCCAGGGCTTTCTCTACATTCAGGATTTTGCCTCGCAAGGGCAAGATGGCTTGGAATTCTCGGTCACGACCTTGCTTGGCCGTTCCACCCGCTGAATCACCCTCCACCAAGAATATTTCACAAACTTGGGGGTCGGTTTTGGAACAATCGCTCAGCTTACCGGGCAATCCCATTCCACTCATAGCGCCTTTGCGCTGAACCATGTCACGGGCCTTTCGGGCAGCAGCACGAGCTTGTGCGGCCAGAACCACTTTGTCAACGATGATTTTGGCTTCTTTGGGGTTCTCCTGCAGGAAGTTGTCTAGCATTTCACCCACGGTTGAATCTACTGCACCACTGACTTCGTTGTTGCCCAATTTGGTCTTAGTTTGACCCTCAAATTGGGGCTCGGCTACTTTCACGGAGATGACTCCGGTCAATCCTTCACGAAAATCTTCTCCATTGATTTCAACCTTTACCTTATCCAACAACTTTTCGCGTTCAGCATAGGCCTTCAACGTACGAGTCAAGGCGCGCCGAAATCCGGCTACGTGAGTACCTCCTTCAATCGTGTTGATGTTGTTGACGTAGGAATGCAAGTTCTCGGTATAGCCGGTATTGTATTGAAAAGCAATCTCAACGGGAATGCCGTATTTGTCGCTTTCGCAATAAACTGGATTGGGGATGAGTTTTTCACGGGTGCCATCGACATAAGTGACGAACTCCAACAAGCCGCCTTCTGAGTAGTAGGTTTCAGAACGGAAGCTGCCGTCTTCCAATGCTTCGCGTTCATCTGTAAGAGTGAGCTGAATGCCCTTGTTCAAGAAAGACAATTCACGCATGCGCTTTTGCAGGGTATCAAATTGGTATTCGGTCACCTGGAAAATGCTGTCGTCAGGATAAAAGGTGACTTCCGTTCCTCGATCAGTGGAATCGCCCACTACTCGAACATCGTATTTGGGTTTTCCGCAGGAGTATTCCTGTTCCCAAATTTTACCATCGCGGAAAACCCTAGCGTGTAAAAGAGTTGAAAGAGCGTTAACGCAGCTTACACCTACACCGTGTAATCCTCCAGAGACTTTGTAGGTGTCTTTGTCGAATTTACCACCAGCGTGCAAAACAGTCATGACTACTTCCAAGGCACTTTTTCCCTCTTTGGGGTGAATGCCGGTAGGAATTCCGCGACCGTCATCGCGAACGCGAATACCGTTATTGGGTAAAATAGCCACCTGTATGGTTTTGCAATGGCCAGCCAATGCTTCGTCGATCGAGTTGTCGACAACCTCGTTTACCAAGTGGTGCAGACCCTTTTGGCAAATGTCACCAATGTACATGGCAGGGCGCTTGCGAACGGCTTCCAAGCCCTCGAGGACTTGGATGTTGTCGGCACCGTAATTTCCTTTGTTTTCGTTACTCATTTCGTTGCTCAAAGTGTATTGTGTAAAGTTACGAAACGAGGCAGGAGCAAGGCTCAAAAACACCGCGGTTTTACCCACATGTTAGCCACAATTTTTGGGCGTTTTATGGCCCTTTACAAGGCTAGGGCAGGCTGTGGAACAAGCCTGTGTGAAAGAGATAATCTACTTGTGTTTGACGCATTTGAGCCCAAGCGTCCCATTGTTGTAGGCTGCCTTGTATAAATCGGGATTCCCGGGTGTTCAAAACAAAAAACTGAACATCGCCAGCTTTGAATTTTTCCAGTTCACCTTCGTACAAAACACCAAGGGATTTGGCTTGATCATATTGCCATTCGAAAGCCTTTTTGTTTCGTTGAACCCCTTCCCATAGCGCTTGTTGTTTGGCTAATAAATCCCGTCTTTTTTGCATCCAAGCCCATTCCAATTGGTCTTGTTCCAATCGAGCCCTTTCCATTTTTCCTTGGGCTTCGCGAACGAATAAAGGGCTTTGTACGTAAAGTCCAAATCGCTGGTTTTGATCGTCGTACAAGGTCGTAGGCAAACTGGGCCACTGGTTTTGCAACCACTGGTATTTCAGATTTACATCCGGCAAGCGTTGGTTGCTCCAGAGATTGGCTTCCAACTCTTTGCTGTTGATCTTGTATTGGGCCAAATGAAAGGCGGGCGTTTGATCGATCCAGGAACTATCAGAATCGGTAAAGGATCGAATTTGGACGCACCACGGATCAAGTGCTCCCATGTGGTTGGGGTCAGGAACAATCTCGGGCTTGAGAACAACAGGTTGATCACCGTCCCACAAATGCCTCGATATCCAGTAGCGGCCGGCCGTTTCTTTGTAACTCGTCTCCTCAAATTTCGAGTTGTAAAAGGCATACTGGGCGTAAACTTCCATGGTGTCCAAGGCATTGCAGGCTCCGTGCGAGAACAGTTCCCTCATGGCTTGTAGCCGATTCAGGCTCAATTCCAAGGCCTTTTCGGCCTGAATGCGCTGCATGTGTGCCTGGGTCCAAGCAATGTAGTCACGAGATACATCGGCCAATAGCTCGTTGATTTGTTGTCGTTGTTCCCAAATAGAAGCTCGGTTCAGCAATTGGGCTTTTTGATAGGCTGTCCTTCTGTAATCGGTGCTGAGGTTGCGCAATAGGGGTAGACTGATTCCATGATAATAAAATCCAGCATCTGGAGTGGCTTGTGCGGGATTCGTGGCATCTCCGGTCATTTGTTCAAATCCGGTTTCGTAGCCGATGGCCCAACGAGTATATCCTTGTATAGACCACTGTTGGCCGTTGTAGTACTGCTTACCCGACAAGTCTTTGGAGAATTGTTGCCATGTGACAACGGGGTCAAATTGACCTCTCGCCGCTTGAAGATTGGAGGAGGCGAGTTCGGGCTCTAATCTGGCCGTTTTTGCCAGCGGATGTTCTCGAACGACCCAATCAAGCAACTGGCCCAAATACAGGCTGCTGTCTGCTGGTGTTTGCGCCATTAGACCCAAAGGGCTTGATAGCAAAGCCAGTAAAAAGAGCCAATTATTTTGCCTTTTTCTCATGGGGCTGTTTGCGATGGTTGTGGTAGAAATCAGCGGGGAAGCCGTTGAGCTGTCGCCACAATTCATACCACAAAGGCACGCGTTTGAGCAACATGTAGGATCTCACGCCAACACCCACTTTGAGCGCCTTGGGCCATGATTTCTCTCCCATGGGTTTGACCAAGATGCGGTATTTGCCATTTTCAGAAGGCATGTTGTCCTGCCCATAGATGACGGCTTTGAAGGTCCCGCTTGAAACATCGGGCCATCCGCGGAAGACGAGGGTAGGCCATCCGTCGAACGCACACATCATTGTCACTCCCGTATCAACCAAAGGCATATCGGTAGGGGAAACATACAGTTCAGCTCCCAAATCAGCTTCACCTGGTACGATGGTGCATATGATTTCACCTTCCTTCAAATTTTCACCTAGGCCACTGGCTAGTGTTTGTGTGATGAAACCATCTTGAGGGGCCATAATGGTGTAAAAGCCATTCCTTATTTGGTAATTGCTCAAGGTGTTTCTCAGTTTGCTGATATCAGCTTCGGTTTCCATTTGGCTGGAAATAGCCGTGAATCGATCCCCTTCCAATTTGGACAATTTTTCCGCGTATTCAGCCCGAAGATTTCCGCGTTCAAGAATGGCCATTTTGAGGCCGTTTTCGGCAATGTTGAGATCAGCAGCTTTGGCTAATCGCTTGGCGAAAGTTTCTTGCCATTTGACCCGTCTATTTTCTACTTCTAGAGGGCTTTTGAAGTTGCGCAAAGCCAAGACGGAATCTCGTTGAAACTGTTGCTGGGCGATGCTCTCTGATACTTTTAACGCCTCTAGTTCGGCTTGAGTGGCTTGGATCTTCAAACGTTCCTGCTCAATTTTGGCTAAGGCTTTTTCTAAACTTTGATCTCGGCCCACCTCAATTTGTCGAATTTGATTATTGATGGCTAGAATTTTCGACCCATAACTCAAAAGGGAAGTTTCCTTGGCTTCAATTTGCAAACCGGTTTGATCCAAAAGTCCCGGATCCAAGAACTCGCTCTTTACCTCTCCTAAAATGGCGAGGGTGTCTCCTTGACGAACGTAGTCGCCTTCCTTTACGTGCCAAGCTTCGATTTTGCCAGCAATCATGGTTTGTACCCGTTGGGGCCTGTGTTCAGGTCTTAAGGCAATGACAGTCCCGCTGACTTCTAAATTTTGCACCCAAGGCAAAAACAAGAAAAGCAAAAACAGAGCAGATCCCCAAGCGAATCGACGCCCCATTCGTTTAGATGTCCAAACACTATCACTAAAAGCAATTCTCATATGGTCCAGATGTCTAAAGATTTCAAATGAGGATCTTTCTCGGGCTTGCTCTCCGAACGAATGGCCATGATTTTTTCGAAGGCAATGTTGATGTCATACAAACTCTCAACGCTCATGATGAGCTTTTCGATGCTGCTGAGCAGCGTAATGACGACGATTTCAGCTGCTAAAAATTGGCCCAAGCTTATGCTTTGGTCAACCAGCAGTACGCTGCCCATAACCAGCATGACAGCGACCAAAAAAACCCGCATTGTGACCGCTATGATGCTTTGGCGGTAAATGACCGCAAAATGTCGGCGTTTCCACAGTGCATAAGATTCAATATCCGAATCCAATTTTTTGATGATGTTAACGGAGTCTTCTGAAGTGCCAGTTTCGGTTAATTCTCTTAATCCCTCAGCCGTACTGAATTTGTAATTGCTTTCTTCTCGAGCCGAATCCAAACCTCTTTTCCAAGTAAACTTAAGAGTGATGAAAATAATGAAAGCCACCAATACTCCGAAAAACAGAAAGACCGGGTGGTACAAGCTTAAAATTAGCAGTCCAAAGATGATTTGCAAGGAATGAGCGGTGAAGTCTACGAGCAATTTTGAAAGAGATTTTTGCAAGGTGACAATGTCCAAGAAGTAAGAGGTTTTCTCTTTGAATTCAGACCCTTGAACTTCTTTGAGTTTGGCAATAATGCGCTGCTTGAATTGCAAGGCTACGCGAACAAAAAGTTTTCGTTGTATGCTGTCGAGAATGCTGATTTGAGCCAATTTGGCAACCCCACCTAGTGTTACTGCCCCTACCAGAATCATGATGATGATGACCCAGCTAGCACTGAGTCTGCCGGCCATGACGAGCCCAACGATGGCTTGGATTCCAAGGGGCAAGGCCAAAGAAATCAGCCCCGCCAAGGCTGCATAGGTATACAAGAATCTGAGGTTTCGTTTTTCTTGGTTTAACAATGAAAGCCAAGAATTGAAAACCGGCCTAAAATCATCGTTTGGAGAATGGGCGTTGGGTCGGTTCATTTTTATAATAGAACAAATCTAAATAAGTTGGGTTTGGAACGTCACAATGTGTGCGTCAAATTTCGGTCACTTGCCCCGACCTTGTATCATGATCAACACGGTGTAAATCATGATTTTGATGTCCAAACCAAGACTCATGTTTTCCAAATAGAGTATGTCGAATTGCATGCGTTTGATCATCTCTTCCACATTTTCGGCATACCCGTATTTGATTTGGCCCCAACTGGTTATTCCGGGTCTCACACGGTGTACTCGGCGGTAAATCGGCGCTATTTCGGCAATTTGGTCAGCGAAAAAAGATCGTTCAGGACGGGGTCCCACAATGCTCATTTGACCCAAAAAAACATTGAGGAATTGGGGGAGTTCGTCCAATCGCGATCGGCGCAAAAAGATTCCCACTCGGGTTCGGCGTTCGTCGTGATCGTGGCTGAGCTGAGGTTGGCCATTCTCGGCATTGATTTTCATGCTCCTGAACTTGATGATTTTGAACGTTTTACCTCTAAATCCTAAGCGATCTTGGCGAAAAAATACAGGCCCCTTACTGTCCCATTTAACGGCAATGGAAATCAATAAGAAAAGGGGAGAAAGGATGATCAAAGCTAGGCCGCTAGCCAGGACATCAAAGCCTCGTTTTACCGCTTTTTGCCAGTGAGGCATGACCTCGAAATCCACTTCGGCCAACATGGCACCCAAAATGTTGTTCATCTTAGCCATTCCCATGACCATGTGATAATTGTCGGGTTGGACCTTGACATGTACAGGCTCGTTTTGGATGGTGTCAATGATGTTGGCCACTTCTGTGCCTTGATGATCTTCATGGCAAAGTATGACTTCCTCGATTCCCAATTCGTGGATGAGTCTAGACAAATCTTTTCCTCGGCCCAATTGCGGACAAATGGCCAATAAACCGGGGTTCGCATCTCCCTCGATGCAAACAAATCCCAATACCTTGAATCCCTCTGATTGCTTGGCTGAATTGATTTCTTTCAATAATTGCAGGGCCTTAGCTCCATTGCCAATGATCAAAGTGGGGTATCCCCATTTGCGCGACTGGACGTGTTTGATGGTGCGTGTGGTCCACATCAAACGAAGCAGAAGCGTGCTGAAAAAATGCAATCCAAACAATACGCTGGCTGACCAATAGTAATCGCGAAAATCGGAAACACTATCGTCCAATATCAAGGCGAAAAACAATACAACAACACCCATTAATGAGCCTAAGAAGGTGCTTTCCAATTCGCGCAAACGCGAACGTCGAAAAATGTGGTTGTAATAGCCTTGTAAATGGTAAAGAGTGATCCAAAACAATGGAACGGCGAGCAACCCAATCCACAATTTGATGTCACTGTTGACAGGGATTTGATATCCGTGTTTGACGGCTTCAACAAAGTTTTTTCGGTACAGGAATAGCCCTAGCCAACTGATGCTTGCACTGATCCAGTCGAGCAAAACGTGTATGACGATTTGCCGCTTGATAGAAGGGTGGAAGTAGGATGGACTTTGCATCAATTCAAATAACTCAAGCGAATGTTGTCAATGGCGAATCCACGAATTCCCGATTCACTGAACAATTTGTCAGCACTAAACAACAACTGGAATTCAGCATCAGGCGATTGTCCCGAAACTTCGTAAACCAGATTGCAATAAAAGCGTTTCCAATTTCCGTCGGTTTTGGAAATGAGCAAATAGGGCACATAACTGGACGTTCCCAATGACTTGCGTTTGAGGGCCAACTGCACAGGAATATCGCAACGAATATCAAATTCTAAGAATATAGCGGTTCCGTCTTTGGGCCATCCTATGTAGCTCTTGAATGAGCCCAAATCTAGGTTCTTCGTTGTGTCGCTATCTTCAAATACGGCTTTGTAAACCCAGGATTCTTGTCCGCGAATCCACTCTTTGTCCATGTAGGCCGTGTCTCCTTTTTGAATGGACAGCGGTACCAATGTGCTGGACTTGTCTTCAAAATCTTCGACCCAGTCAATTTGCGCATTGTTCCGAAAGTGAAACATGGGTTGAAGAGCCGTTTCTTTTGATGCCGATAAACTCAGTACCGTATCGGCTGAGGCTAAGGTGCGAAATGAATTGTATTGCGACGATGCGCCATTGATTCGCACTACGGGATTGACGATGAGGCGAACATCGCCTTCTTTCAAAATGGGAATACGGGCGGGTAAAAGGAAATTGCCTAAGAATTGCTGATCGGCATAGACTTCAACTGCCGCTATTTCATGCGAGGAATTCCCTTGTTCTAGCCCCACAATAATCCCGACCGAATCGATAACCAAATAGGAGGGAATGGGCCCTGACTCTGGCTTTTGACACGATCCCAAAAAGGATAGACCAAGCATCCATAATCCCATTAAACTGAAATGGCGCATTCTGACAAAAATACGGGTTGCGCCTGAGCTTGGAAAGTTATACCTCCTGGTATTTGCGCTGCACCCTTTCCGAAATCCAATCGCACAATTGACGACTATCGATAATGTGCTCTAGATGTGTAGTAGGGGTCAGACCTAACTGGCAATTTTCTTGGAAGTTCCTCAATTCCATTTTCCAAGAATCAAAGGGCATGATGGTGCGTGGAATTTCTGAAAACTCAGCAATTTGGTTATCGGCTGGGTTCCAATCGCTCTCCAAGTTTAATTGGGGCTGGATATCGGGTTGGCTGGGACGGAATTCGGAAATTTCTTGGCTGCTAAAGTCCAGGTGATACAGTCGATCAGCCTGAAAAACCCTTAGCTTATGCATGCCGGGCTCAATGGCTCTGCCTAAGGCAATATGGGCAACCGCATCGTTGTCAAATTCAATGTGAATGTTTAGCAGATCTGGGTTGTCACCAAACAAGAATAGAGGACGAGCCATGACTTGTCGAACGGAACTCTGAATGCTGCGCTGAATCAAGTCGAATTCCTGGGAAAGCTGTTCGAATAACCATGCAGAAAACTGACCGGCTTTGGGCGCATTGCAATGTTTCTCAATCTTGACGAACCTGGGTTTGCGAATGAGTTGCATGGCCGAAGTGAATAGGGGTTTGTTGTACAAAATATGGGCGAACTGCACAACTCCTTGTGCCTCTTGGCGCCATTTTTCCAGCTGTTCGAGTTCGTCCAATCCCCAGTTTCGAAACCCATCAATGAATACGGACTTGCCCATTTTGATGAAGTGTCCCATCCATTCGGCTTGAACATGGCGCACGTGCCGGTCCAAAAAGAAAACATCGGCTTTGGAACTCAATTCCAAACTGTGCATGAGACCACCCAACATGTCGACGTTAGCCGCATCATCAGGATCAAAAAAGCCGACCAACTCATATCCGGGCAATTGGCCCAGCAAATGCTGATAGATATGGGCTTTTTTTTCGGATCCTAGAACTATTGCTCGTAGCGTTTGTGCCATATGAATACCTTTGCGGCTACACAAAGGTGAGAGAATCGTTTCGGTGAAGAGCGGTCCCCTTTTTAACATTTGTTTACAACGTGAGCGCTTTCGAAGACACCCTCGTACACCAAGGTCAACGCCGCAAGTTGGCACTTGAATTACAAGGCAAAGGCATTGCTAGTCAACAGGTTTTGGCCGCCATTACAGCGGTTCCTAGGCATTGGTTTTTCCCGAAAGACTTCCAGTCATTTGCCTATCGGGATGCGGCATTTCCGATTGATCATGGACAGACAATTTCGCAACCTTTGACGGTGGCTCAACAATCCCAATTGCTGGCTTTGGCCCCGAATTCCAAGGTTCTCGAGGTAGGTACAGGCAGCGGATACCAAGCAGCCGTTTTGTTGGAAATGGGCTTTGAAGTGTACACCATTGAGTACATCCGCCCCTTGTTGGAGCAATCTATGCAGGTTCTCAGCCAAATTAAAGGTCAAATCAGGGCCTTTCATGGCGATGGGTCCAAAGGTTTGGCCAAATTTGCTCCCTATGATGGGATTGTCGTAACAGCTGGCGCACCGGTTCTTCCTACTGAACTCATAGCCCAGTTGAACGTTGGGGGGATGTTGGTCATACCAGTGGGTGATCATCCGCAGAAATTGACCATGATGAGGTACACCAAATTGGCCAATGGTAAAGTCCGTGAAGAGTCGTACGGCCCTGCCAAGTTCGTTCCTCTAAAGGGCGAGTTTGGATTTGAGCCTTAATTAGGCGTTCATCAAATCTTCGATTTCTTCCGTTTCGATGGCAAAGCCTTCCATCAGATCGACAGAGCCTGAGGGGGTCAAGATCACGTCATTTTCTATGCGTACGCCAATGCCTTCTTCTGGAATGTAAATGCCGGGTTCAATGGTCAAAACCGATCCCATGGGAATGGGTTCAAAGCGGTGCATGACATCGTGCACATCCAAGCCCAAATGATGGCTGGTTCCATGCATGAAATACTTCATGAAGGCTTTGGGGTTGCTTTTTAGCTCGGCGCTGGTCAACAGTCCAATTTCAATCAACTTTTCACCCATAAAGGCGCAAACTTCAGCGTGGTAATCGGGTAGGGTTTTGCCGGCTTTTAAGACCGAATGTGCAAAGCGATGAACCGACAATACGGCATCGTACACTTCTTTTTGGCGTTTGCTGAAACGTCCGTTTACGGGAATGCAGCGGGTCAAATCACCGTTGTAATTTCCGTATTCGGCTCCAAAGTCCATCAGTAGCAAATCGCCGTCTTTGCAGGGTTTGTTGTTCTCAATGTAATGCAAGACACAAGCGCTGGAGCCACTGGCAATGATGGGGTCAAAGGCAAATCCGCGGCTTCGGTTTCTCACAAATTCATGAAGCAGTTCGGCTTCAATTTCATATTCCATTACGCCGGGTTTGACAAATTGAATTGCGCGATCAAACCCTTTTTTTGTAATGGCCACGGCCTGCTTCAATTGCTCGATTTCGGGGTCGGCTTTCACCATGCGAAGGCGCGACAAAAGGGGAGCGCTTCGCTCGGTTTTGTGCAGCGGATATTTGCCCATTATTTCTTTGGCAAACCGCAATCCAGCATAAGAAATCTTATCGCTAAATCGATCATTTTCATTTAAATTCAAATACACGTTTTCAGCCATTAGCATCACGGCGTGAACGGTACTCCAAAATTCGTGATACCAGAAGACGCTGCTGACACCCGATACGGCAGAAGCCTCATTGGGGTTCAATCTAGCTCCATCCCAAATGGCAATAGTTTCGCTGGTTTCTTTGATAAAAAGAGCTTCGCGAAAAAGAGGATTCGGGCAATCGGGAAAGAGCAGTAAAATGGTGTCTTCTTGGTCTATTCCACTCAGGTAGTATAAATCGCTATTTTGACGAAATGAAAAATAGGCATCTCCATTTCTGGGCATTTCATCGTTGGAATGAAACAGCGCAACCGATCCGGGCTTCATGTTGCGGGCCAAGTTGGCGCGATTATCGGCAAACAATCGGGCAGGGGGCATGGAGAACTTCATATTAAACTGCAAATTAAGGGAGCATGGAATCTGAAAAAAAGTTAAATTTGAGGCAACGCGCGTACGCAGGCGGTTGTCTAAGTACGTAAGTACAACCACTAAATGCACTCTATGAGGAAACTTATACTCTCACTCTTGGTTGCTTTTGCAGCCTTTATTCCATCCCAAGTCAAAGCATCCCACATGATGGGAGCTGATATGTCCTACAAGTGTTTGGGCAATGGCAAGTACAAAATCACAGCTAAGATTTACCGAGATTGCCGAGGTATCTCATTCAATAGCCCCTCTTTCCTGGCTTATGGCGGTGTGAACGGCGGTAACGGCTGTGGCTCTTACAACATGAGTATCAGCCGAACAGGTATCAGGGACGTAACACCTCGATGTTCAACAGCAAGCAAACCTTGTAACCCTCAGAACACCTATGGAACGGGTGAGGGTATCGAGGAACACACTTATGAAGTGACTGTTGATTTCACCAAGTCTCCTTTGAGCAATTTTGTCAACAAAAGTTCTTGCTGCGAGGTGAGATTTGCGATTGGGCAGTGCTGCCGAAACGGTGCTATTACCACAGGTCCTTCTGGAAACGATTTCTGGTCTACCTGTATGATCAATATTTGCAACATCAAGAAGACAACCAACAAATGCAACAGTTCTCCTCAATTGAGTAATGAACCCATTGGTTTCTTGTGCTGTAACCAAGCCTATTACTTCAACAACGGTGCCATCGATACCGTTGACTTTGATTCTTTCTCATACAAATTGGTGCCTGGTTTGCGAAGCTTACCAAGCGGTTCTGTGAATTACTCGTCTCCCTTTGATTACAAGTACTTCATGACCCCTTATTGCATTCCTCCCACCACGATTAAGTGTACGCCCAATCCCAAAACCAAGCCTCCTCGTGGTATGTTCTTTGATACGGGTACTGGGGATTTGATTTTTACCCCAACCAAATGCGATGAGGTGGGTATTTGCGTCATTGAGATAACGGAATGGAGAAAAGACTCGGCCACAGGCAAATATTTGGTCATTGGAAAGACGCGTCGAGACATGCAGTTGATTGTGAAAGACGATTGCGGTTACAACAAAGCCCCTACCATTTCAGGTCCCGTCAGTAATAAGGTATGTGAAGGGGAAAAGATTTGTTTTACCATTAAAGGGGAAGACGAAACCTTCTCTCCTTATCAGACTGTTCCCGATACTGTACAAATGAAGTGGAACAAGGGTATTCCGGGTGCTACGTTTACCATTAAGAATCCCACGGCTCGAGAAAAAGATGCCGAATTCTGTTGGACACCGGCGGTGGGTATGGCTTCTGATGTCGCCTATTCCTTTACAGTTACTGCCACAGACGATCACTGTCCCAAACCTTCTCAGGCCATTCGTGGTTTCAAGGTGCGCGTGAATCCCCGCGCGTTCTCTCAGCGCTATTACACGGTCCTGAAGTGTGGAAAGTTTGCTTTCCACGCCAAAGGTGCTGATGGCTTCAAGGGCATTCCTACCTTCAAGTGGAGCGTTCGCGATAGCTTGGGCCAAAATGAGATTTATTATTCTACGAAGCAGTACGACACCATGACCTTCTACCAAGGGGGTAAGTACATCTTCGTTCATACGGTCAACAACTCAGATAACTGTCCCACCATTTACCGAGATACAGTCGAGATACCTGATCCGCCGAAAGTCATCTTGGCGGCGGTTGATACCTTCGCCTGTTTCGGAACCAACATGGAGATTTATCCTGTGGTGAAGAATGCCAAGCCAACCTATGGATATTACTGGTCTCGTGTGCCTGTTTTGAGTAAAAATACGGATACACTGACGGGCATTACCTCTTTGACTCCGAATTGGACAGCCATCAACCACATCAGCGGAGATACTGGTACAACTTTGACTGTGCCGAATATCACCCGCGACTCCATCATTCACTTGAAGATGACCGATGGCGATGGATGCATATTCTACGATACCTTAAATATTTACCTCAAACCCCTTCCATTGTTGGACATCGGCCCCGACCAGCGCATTTGTACGTACGAGAGCGTGGTATT
>JAQCBH010000032.1 GCA_027621365.1 Bacteroidota bacterium
CCCTATTTGGCACCGATCTATGCGGCGGCTGAAGGTCTGTTCTTGGGCGCCATTTCCATGATTTTTGAATCCGCCTATGAGGGCATTGTGATGAATGCCATTGGTATCACCCTGTTGGTGTTCGCGGCCATGTTGTTGGCTTACCGCAGCGGATTGTTGCGCGCTACCCCCATGTTTACCAAGGTCATCGTATTTGCGACCATGGGTGTGGGTGTGTTCTATTTGATCACCATGATTATGGGTTTCTTTGGCGTAGAATCGTTTTACTACGGCAATAGCCCCGTGTCTATCGGTATTTCGGCTTTGATTGCCGGAATTGCCGCTTTCAATCTGATTTTGGACTTCTCTTTCATTGAGCAGCAGTCGAATGCTGGCGCTCCCAAATACATGGAGTGGTTCAGCGGTGTTGCCTTGCTGATGACCTTGGTTTGGTTGTACTTGGAAATTTTGCGCTTGTTGGCCAAGTTGCAAAGCCGAGACTAATCGACCCTGTTGACTTTAAACAAAGGCCCCGATTTCGGGGCTTTTTTTATTCGTCTTCGTATTCGATTTCCAAGCGCAAGCTTTGCATCTCGCTTAGTGTGTGCTGCTCTCTTGCGGCTTTGGCTCTATCCATGCCATCGTCGAGCAACTCTTTGGCTTCTTCGATCTTTCCCTGACTTCTCCATAAAACGGCCAGGTGGTAATAAGTGGCCAAATAATCAGGGTCGGCATTCAATAATTTCTGATAATTCTCTTCGGCAAGGGCCCAATTTTCTCTTTTGACATATTCTTGGGCTAGGGCATAGCGCAAGAAAGAATCGTCGGGCTGTTCGTTTAGGAATTCGAGTATTTGTTCCAGTCTGTCCATGTCAGAATCGGTAGCACAATCGAACCTGAGTGGCTCCCCCTGAGAAACTCAAGTCTTGATTGATGTCAAACTTGTAAAAATTCGCATCGACGGTGGCATCGATGATTTGCAGGGCATAAAAAGCCGTGCCTCCCAAAATGGCCAAATCGCGGTTGTTGCGCAAACGATCACGCTCTTGAATTTGACTGGCACTGGGGGCAGAACCCGCTGCATAAAGTTGAGCAAATTCGCTGTTCATGTCTCGCATGAGACGTCGGTTTTCCACCATGAAATAGGCCGCAGCGCCTAGGCCACCCCATACCAATGGAGCTTTCCAGTATTTGCGATTGTAAATCTGGCCCATTCCAGGAAGAGCCATGGAAAGTATGCTCGCAGTTTTGGGGCTGTGAGGCTTGGGCTCCTTGATTTCCGGCATTGCAGGAGCCGCAACTTGAACAGATGAGACAGTCTGGCTGGTATCGCTTTGGGGCTCTGCTTCTGAGCTTGCTCCCATAGGAACTTGAGCATGGCTTGTAGAAAGAATCAGTCCAAGGCTGAGAAGAACCCAGTAGCGCAATCGAGCCATCTTATTCAGGAATGCGAGACAAGATGCGAACCAAATCTTCGCGGCTCTTGTAGGAGATGACAATTTTGCCCCCACCTTTGGCACCGTTCTTCAAGTGAACAGCGGCTTTCAGGCGCTGGTGAAAGGCTTCCATGATGCGATCCACTTCAGGGTCCCAATCGGTGCCCATTCCAGGGTTGTAGTCGCCCATTCCGCCGGCTTTGACCTTTTTGGCCAGGGCTTCCACGTCACGCACAGACAGGTTGTTGGCAATGATATGTTGGTACAACTCCAACTGTTGCTGTTGGTCGGGAATATTGATGATGGCGCGGGCTTGCCCCATGCTCACTTTGCCCACTTTGATGCCCATTTGAATTTCATCGGGGAGCTTCAACAAGCGCAGGTAGTTGTTGACGGTCGTGCGGTCTTTGCCCACGCGCTCGCCCAATTCATCCTGGCTGATGTTGCACTCTTCGATCAAACGCTGGTAGCTGACAGCCACATCGATGGCATTCAAATCGCTTCGCTGAATGTTTTCAATCAGCGCGATTTCCAGCATTTCTTGGTCGTTGGCCACGCGTATGTAGGCGGGGATTTGGGTCAATCCTGCCATCATCGCAGCACGAGTTCGGCGTTCACCCGAAATCAACTGGTACTTGTCGTAGCCCATTTTCCGAACGGTAATGGGTTGAATGACACCGTGAATGCTGATGCTCTGCCTCAATTCTTCCAATTGCTCTGGGTCGAACTCGGTTCGAGGTTGGAAGGGGTTGGCCTCCAAATTGGCTAGAGGGATGAGGGCAACCGAACCAATGTTTACCCCGTCGCGGCTGGTGGCGTCTACCTCGGCATCGCTCAACAGAGCGCTCAGGCCACGGCCCATTCCCTTTTTCTTGGTGGTTTGGGTCATGATGCGGCTCCTTCCTCAGCGGTGATTTTTCCGTTTTTCACCAAAATCTCTTTGGCCAAATTCAGGTAGTTGATGGAACCACGGCTATCGGCATCGTGGTAGATGACCGGTACGCCAAAACTAGGCGCTTCGCCAAGCTTGGTGTTTCGTTGAATGATGCAGTCAAATACCATGTCCTGGAAGTGTGTCTTGACATCTTCCACTACCGAGTTGCACAAACGCAGACGGCTGTCGTACATGGTGAGCAAAATGCCTTCGATTTCCAATTGGCGGTTCAAGTTGTTTTGAATGATTTTGATGGTATTGAGCAATTTGCCCAAGCCCTCCAAAGCGAAATACTCGCATTGAACTGGAATGATGACCGAATCAGCAGCCACCAATGCGTTGGTGGTGATCAAACCCAAAGAAGGAGAGCAGTCAATGATGATGAAGTCGTACTGGTTTTTGATGCTTTTCAATACGCCGTCCATGATTCGCTCGCGGTTAGGGATTTCAAGCAATTCGATTTCAGCACCAACCAAATCAATGTTGGAGGGGAGAAGATCCAAAAATGGAGTTTCGGTTGACTGAATGACATCCTTGGGATGAATTTCTTGCACCATGCAGTCGTACAAACCCAGTTTGACATTTTTGGGGTCCAATCCGACGCCTGACGTGGCATTCGCCTGCGGATCAGCATCCACCAACAAGGTTTTGTGTTCCAAAACAGCCAAAGATGCAGCCAAATTGATGGCTGATGTGGTTTTTCCTACGCCACCCTTTTGGTTGGCCAATGCGATAATCTTTCCCATATCAATATGTTCGGGTCTCCCCAATGTTCAATAATTCAAGTTGTATACCCGCATTGGAAAACGCCGCTACTGCTTCGTTGTGATCCATGCGAATGAATCCAAAAGTGTCGTAGTGCATGCCCACCACCTTGCTCACGCCTAACCATTGAGCGGCTTGGACGGCATCCTGCACATCCATGGTGAAATTTCCCCCAAGGGGTAAGAAGGCCAAATCCAATGATTGACGCTTACCTATGAGTTGCATATCGCTGAACAAGGCCGTGTCGCCAGCAAAGTAAAAGGTGGGTTCCTCAGCGTGGCTGATGACAAAACCAGCCGCAAGACCCCCGTATTGTCCATCGGGCAAACTGTTGGAGTGCAGGGCAGGAGTCATGCTCACCTTCCAGTCGTCAAAGGTCCATTCGCCGCCAATGTTCATGGGGTGGCTATGGGAGACGCCCTGGCTGAGCAACCAGCTGTGCAATTCAAAAATGGAAACACATTGGGCCTTGCTGCGAATGGCGATTTCGATGGCGTCGGCCACGTGGTCTTCATGACCATGACTCAGCAGCAAAACGTCGGGGCAAATTGAATCGACCTCAATGTGGGCCGCTAGAGCGTTAGGCCTTATGAACGGATCGAATAGCATACTTTTGCCTGCGTATTCAATTCCAAAACAAGAGTGTCCGTAGTAGGTAGTGTTCATAATGCTCTCAGGCCAAGATTCAAATTTAAAATTTCGGCTCGTTTTGCCCTGATTTTCTGGGTCGCACTTTTCTACACACTTTTGGGTATATCTGCCTGTCAAAATGTGGATAATGTTTCGCAGGTCCAGGTTTTTCGGTACAATGAAGACGCCTCGGTCAATACCCTAGATCCGGCTTTTGCCAAAAGCCAAAGCGAATTGTGGATTGTCAGCCAATTGTTTAATGGGTTGGTGGAGCTAGACTCCACACTGGGTGTGGTTCCGGCTTTGGCCAAACGCTGGGAAGTATCGGAAGACGGCATGAGCTATCGCTTTGAATTGCGCACCGATGTGTCTTTCTGCGAATCGACAGGTTTGAGTGCTAAAAGATTGTCAGCCAATGATGTAGTGGCTACTTTTCGCCGATTGATAGACCCTCAGACAGCCTCTCCTGGAGCATGGATTTTTGTGGATAAAGTCCAAGGCCCCGAGTCCTTTCAGTTCATAGACGACAGCACAGTTCGAATTGAACTGATTCGCCCGTTTCCCGCCTTTCTGTCCTTGCTCTCCATGAATTTTGCCTACATCATGCCCGAAGAGTGGACGCAAAAGGAAAAGAGTTTTCTGGCGCGGCATGCTTGTGGTACGGGGCCATTTTACCTCAAACGTTGGGAACAGGAAGTAAAAATGGTACTTCGCAAAAATCCCCAGTATTTTGAGTTTGAGGGCTCACAGCGATTGCCCCATCTGGAGGCTGTAAACATTGATTTTGTCAAAAACAAACAAACCGCATTTATGCAGTTTGTATCGGGTAAATACGACTTTTTCAATGGCTTGGAATCGTCCATCAAAGATGAGTTGTTTAGCAAAAAGGGAGAGTTGAATCCGGCCTATCGCCGCCAATTCAAGGCCATTTTAACGCCGTTCTTGAACACGGAATTCATCGCCTTCAATCTTTCCGAATCAGGCCCATCCATACTTCAAGATAAGGCGTTTCGCCTCGCACTGTCATCGGCCGTTGATCGAGCCGGTCTTGTGCGTTTTCTGCGAAATGGAGTAGGAGATCCTGCCCATCAAGGCTTTGTTCCTCCAGCATTGATAAGCGAATCAGTCAAGGGGCAGCCATTTGATTTGGATAAGGCCAAAGACTGGTTGCAAGCCTCTTCCTACAAGGGTGAAGTGTTGAACTTGGCGACTACGTCTGATTATTTGGATATGGCCATTTACCTGCAAAAGGCTTGGGAAAAGTTGGGAGTCAAGTTGCGGGTTCAAGTGGAATCGGGAGGAATGTTGAGGCAAAAACGAAACCAAGGCGATTTGCAGTTATACCGCGGTTCATGGATAGCCGACTATCCCGATGCAGAAAACTACCTGAGTTGCTTTTACTCGGCCTACCAATTTCCCAATGGCCCCAATTACTCGCGATTCACAAACCCCTTGTTTGATTCCAAATACGAGGCTGTTTCGGGATTGGCAGGTTCATCAGCCATTGATCAATCCAGAACGTCCCTGCTGAAGGAAGCTGATCAATTGTTGATGGATGAGGGAGCCGTGATTGTTTTGTATTACGACAAAAGCGTAAGGTTGGTTCAAAACAATGTAATGGGACTGGGCAATGATCCCGCCAATCGACTGGTCTTGAAACGAGTGATTAAAACGAAGCCCTGAAGAAGTCGTCCAATTCAGGAACGTCCTTACGACCTTGAACCACTTCCTTGCCTGAGCCGGCCCAACGAGCCTCTCCCTGGTACATGAAAACGATGTTTTCGCCAATGTCCAACACGGTTTTCATGTCATGTGAGTTGATCACCGTAGTGATTCCGTATTCCTGCGTGATTTCCAAAAGCAGTTCGTCGATCACTCTGCTTGTCAACGGGTCAAGACCTGAATTTGGTTCATCGCAGAACAGGTATTGAATGTTCATAGCAATGGCACGAGCAATGCCTACGCGTTTTTTCATTCCCCCAGAAATCTCACCGGGGAATTTGGAATTGATACCGGGTAGATTCACGCGCTCCAAACAGTGGTTTATGCGATCCTTGATTTCGGCCTCTTGAAGATCCGAGAACATGCGCAAAGGGAAGGCCACGTTTTCTTCAACTGTAAGGGAGTCGAACAGAGCCGTTCCTTGAAACAACATGCCAATTTCTCGGCGTACGCTTTGTTTCCCGTTGTAATCCAGGTGATGAAAATCACGATCCCCAAACCAAATGGTTCCCGAATCGGGTTCTTCCAAGCCTACCATGCACTTTAGGGTGACGCTTTTTCCGCCTCCGCTGGCACCGATGATCATGTTGATCGTGCCCGGCAAAAAGGTAGCGTTGATGCCTTTTAGCACATGGCGATCATCGAAATACTTGTGTACGTTTTCCAGGCGAATCATTACAAAAAGAGTTGGGCGATGATCAAATCAAAAAACAAGATGAATACACAAATGCGGGTTACGGCACGAGTACCGGCTTCTCCCACTTCCAAGGCGCCTCCTTCGGTGTAATACCCTTCAAAACAAGCCAGGGCTGTAATGATGAAGGCGAAGGCAAAGCTCTTGATCAGCATCAAGCGCAAGTACAGGGGAGTGAAGCTGGAGCGAATGCCTATCACAAATTCATCAACTGTCAGCATGCCCGTTACTTTGCAAGCGACAGCGCCGCCGTACAGCAACAAAAAGTTGGCTAAAATGATCAGGCAGGGTATCATGATGAGCCCTGCAATGATCTTGGGCAAGCTCACGAAATTCGCCGCATTGATGCCCATGACTTCATAGGCATCGATTTGTTCGGTCACCTTCATGTTGCCGATTTCTGAGGCGATGTTGGCCCCAACTTTTCCAGCCAAAACCAAGCAAGTAATGGTGGGCGCAAATTCCAACAAAGAACCGTTTCCCACTACACTTCCTACCACTTCCATGGGGAAAATATCAGGGGGTAGAATGCCACCTTCAGCCGTCAATTGCACGGCCGTTTGAATGGTGGACACGGCACCCGTAAACAAAGAAATCAAGACGACAATGACCAAGGAGTCAACCCCAATGAGGTTCATTTCATATACCAGTGAACGCCAAAACATGCGCCCACGCGTCGGTCTTTTCATGACCCGTTGCATGAACAAGACGAACTTACCTACCTCTGAAAACAGTTGAGCGCGCGATGCCATTGTTGCCGTGAAATTACGGCCCAAAAGGCAAAGCCTATCATTAATTCTTTAGGAAATCTTGCTCCACAAGGTGCGGTGTGGGCTTTTTGCCAACTCTCTGCGAATGCCCGCACTTTCGGGCTTCATCAAGAGCTCGTCGTGGTTCAGCCAAGCGATGGCTTCGGTTCGGGCGGCCACCAAAATGGCTTCATCTGCTCGAATATCAGCGAGTTTCAAATCCAATACCCCGCTCTGTTTGGTGCCGTCTATTTCGCCAGGGCCTCTCAACTCCAGGTCGACTTTGGCTATCTCAAACCCATCGGTGGTCGAAACCATGGTTTGCAATCGCTTGCGACCATTCTCCGATAGTTTGGGACCGCTGAGCAGAATGCAATAACTCTGTTCGGCGCCACGGCCTACACGACCTCTCAACTGATGCAGTTGGGAAAGCCCGAATCGCTCGGCATTCTCAATCACCATGACACTGGCATTGGGAACATTGACGCCGACTTCGATCACCGTTGTGGCTATCATGATGTCACTGCCGCCTCGTTTGAACAATTGCATTTGCTCTTCTTTTTCTTCGGCCTTCATTCGGCCGTGAACCAAGCTGTATTTGAATTGGGGAGTAGGCAAATACTGAGTAACGGTATCGTATCCGCTCATCAAACTTTGCAATTCCAGTTTGTCGCTGTCTTCAATCAATGGAAAGACGTAGTACACTTGTCGACCTAAGGCAATTTCTTTTTTTAAGAAGTCCATGACAATGGCTCTGTTGCTCTCGGGTCTATGAGCGGTTTGCACGGGTTTGCGGCCCGCAGGCAATTCGTCGATGACGGAGACATCCAAATCGCCGTAAACAGTCATGGCCAAGGTTCGAGGAATGGGCGTGGCGGTCATCACCAGCACATGAGGGGTGCTTTGTCCCTTTTTCCAGAGTTTGGCTCGTTGAGCCACACCAAATCGGTGTTGTTCGTCGACGATGACGAGTCCCAATTGTTTGAATTTGACTTGATCCTCCAACAGGGCATGGGTGCCAATGAGCAAATTCAATCGACCGTCTTCGGCTTCGGCCAACAGTTCATCCCGCTGTTTTTTGGAACTACTTCCGGTCAATAGCCTCATCTTGATGGGCATCAATCCCAGCGATTCCTGCAGGCTGTAAAAGTGTTGTGTGGCCAAGATTTCAGTGGGAGCCATCAATGCTACCTGGTAACCGTTGTCTATGGCGATGAGAGCGGTCAATAAAGCCACAATGGTTTTTCCTGACCCTACATCTCCCTGCAGCAAGCGGTTCATTTGCTTGCCGCTGTTCATGTCGGCTCTGATTTCTTTGATTACCCGCTTTTGAGCGCCCGTGAGTGGAAAGGGTAGGTGCTCCTTGTAAAAGGTGTTGAACGATTCCCCGACTCGATCGAATCGAAGTCCCGGTGAACTGCGTTCTCGATTGCCTTTGATCATCAGATGACGCAGTTGAAGGTAAAACAGTTCCTCAAACTTGAGCCTGTTCTTCGCAATCTCTAAAGTAGACAGCGAGGTAGGCGCGTGCAACTCCCGAACGGCATCGCTGCGATTAGGCAATCGAAATTTATCCAGAATGCCTTGGGGAATATTCTCCGGAAGCTGGTAATCGGCATGCCGCAAAGCCGTCGATGTCAATTGGGCCATGAAACGGTTGTCCAAGCGACGACGGCGCATTCCGTCTGTCAACGGGTAGACCGGCACCAAAGCCCTGCCCAATGTTTCGGCGGCTGAATTCCCGTCTATGAGTTCCAATTCAGGGTGAGCCATGTTGGCCTTGCCCTTATAGAGGCTAATTCTTCCGTTTACTCGGTACTCAGCACCGGGTTTTATGGATTTTTCCAAAAAGGAAATCCCCTTGAACCATACCAGTTCCAATTGACCGGTGGCATCTGAGAACTGGGCCACCAAACGCCGGCCAGGTCCTTGGCCAATAACGCCCGTGGGAATGATCTTGCCCTGCAATTGAACTTGCACATTGTCGCTGGTCAAGTCGCGTACTTGGTAAATTTTGCTCCGGTCC